>JAKDLG010000035.1 GCA_030452985.1 Humibacillus sp. | reverse complement strand
CGGTGATCGCGGAATACCTCGAACCGCGGGGGAGGGGTGGGGAGGGGAGCCCGCGTAGGGTGCGAAGCGTGACTGACACCGGCGACACTCTCGAGCTGACCAAAACCTCCCGCAAGGCCTGGGGCGCCCTCGAGGCAGTGCATGTGCTCGGCTACTTCGCCGACGAGGTCCGCGACGCCTACGTCGCCCTGGGGCTGCGCCCCCGGCTCAGCTACTTCGTGGCCCGTTCGGCGGCCTACGGGGCGGTGGGGCCCGAGGTGCCGATCGCGACCTTCTACGTCTTCGCTCCGTGGCTGCACCGCAAGGCGTTGCCCGCTGCGTGGGAGGTGGCCTCGCCGGAGCAGGTCCAGCAGGCCCGCCGCGACGCGATGAGCACCGTGCTCGAACGCGTCATCGCTGACACCGACGTGACCGAGCTGCTCGCGCTGGTGCGCACCGTGTGCGACGGGCTCACCTCCCCCGGCCGGCCCCTGTATGCCGCTCACGCCGGTCTCACGTGGCCCGACGAACCGCGCCTCGCGCTGTGGCACGCGACGACACTGATCCGTGAGCACCGGGGCGACGGGCACGTCGCCGTGCTGCTGCGCGCCGGGCTCGATCCGGTCGAGTCGCTCGTGCTCGGAGGGCTGTTCGCGGGCAACACCCCCTTCCTGCGTGAGACGCGAGGCTGGACCGACGAGGAGTGGAACGCCGGCACCGAACGACTGACCGCCCGTGGCCTGGTCGCTGATGATGCTCTGACCGAGGAGGGCATGGCCTTCCGACGCGGGCTCGAGCGCGAAACCGACCGGCTCGCGCTCGAGGGGTGGCGCCACCTCGGCCTCGACGGCACGCGTCGGGTGCTCGAGCTGGCCACGCCGCTGCGACAGGCGGCGCTGTCGAGCGGCATCCTGCCCGACTGGATCAGCTCCCGCGGCTGAGACTTTCGGCGCTCGACGCGGCTCGGTCTGCCCGCGCCCCGAGTTCTGACGGCGTGGCTACTCGCTCGCGCCATCAGCCTGTCGCCGATCCCCGGGACCTCGTCGGCAACCCACCTCGAGGAGAACGTGGCCGTGGGCGACCGGACGGTGAGCGACGACCTGACCGTTCTCACCGGGCCGGTCACCTGGGGAGGGGGTCAGCGTCGGGTCAGCAGCATCACGGGGATGACCCGGTCGGTCTTCTGCTCGTAGTCGGTGAAGCCCGGGTACCGCTGCTTCTGCCGTTGCCACACCGGCTCACGCTCGGCGGGGCTCAGTTCGCGCGCTGCCACCTCGATCGTGACGGTTCCGACCTCGATGGAAGCCACGGGGTTGGCCCTCAGGTTGTGGTACCACGCCGGGTTGACGTTCATCCCGCCATAGGAGGCGAAGACCGCCCAGCCGTCGGGGACGGCCTGGAACATCATCGGGTTGACACGTTCCTGCCCGGTCTTGGCTCCGGTGGTGTGCAGCAGCAAGAGCGGGGCACCCTCGAAGTTGCCGCCCACCTTGCCGCCGTTGGCCCGGAACTCCGCGATGATCTTGTCGTTCCAGTCACTCATCCGGCAAGCGTAGGCTCGCCCGCCCATCAGATTGAGGCGGGTGGTCATGTGGCTGGCCGAACCTGGACGCTGTTGCCGTTTGGTCGGCTCCGGTGGTGAAAGCCAGCCCGTGCATCGACCTTGACCTGGTCGGGTCGGGGTTCACGCTGGGTCAGACATCAGACGTCAGACGTCAGACGTCAGAGGTCAGGTCAGGTCAGGTCAGAGGGTGAAGGCCGCCCGGAACCGCTCGAGCGCCACCACGGGGTCACGCGAGGCGAAGGCCTCGAGCCCGACCGTGCCTGCGTACCCCATCTCGACGAGGGCACGAGCGACCGCCCCATAGGCGATCTCACCAGTACCCGGCTCGCAGCGGCCGGGCACGTCGGCCACCTGGATCTCCCCGATGTACGGAAGCGCTCGGCGGCACAGTTCGATGAGGTTCCCTTCGCCGATCTGAGCGTGATAGAGGTCGAGCATCAGCAACAGGTGCGGGCTGGCGACCGACTCCACGAGCGCGAGACAGTCGGCCGCCGTGGCGAACGGCACGCCGGGATGGTCGACCGCGGTGTTGAGGTTCTCGAGCACGAACGTCACGCCCGCGCCCCGGCCCAGCTCGGCGACCTGGGCCAGGGCCTGGCGCGCCGTCAGCCACATCTCTCCGGTCGCGACCGGCTCGGGTCGCACCGGCAGGCCCTGACCGTCGAGTCCGGTGCCGTGCAGGTTGAGCCGTGGGATGCCGAGCCGGTGGGCGACCGGCACCGACTCGGCGGCGGTGGCCAGCAGCTCGTCGACGCCTTCGGCATCCGACAGTCGGCCGCGTACGTAGCCGGTCATCGACGAGTAGACGACCCCGTCGTCGCGCAGGGCCACCAGCTCGTCGATGTCGTGCTTGGTCCAGTCCCAGATCTCGACCTGGAAGCCGAGACCGTGAATGCGACGCACCCGCTCGGCGAAGGGGAGATCCACGAAGACCATCTCGGCGCTGACGGCGAGGGTGAACGGGCTCTGCGCGGGTCGGGTGGTCATCGGGCCACGACCCGGCCGGCGTCGCGCACCGTGACCGGCCCGCCCGTCTCGACCGACTCGATGCAGGCGAGCGCGATGCGTAGGGCCGCCCGGGCTTCGCGGCCACCGACCGTCGGGGCAGTGCCTCCTCTCACGGCAGCACAGAACGCCATCAGCTCAGCGCGGTAGGCGTCGCTGAACAAGTCGGTGTCGGCCCGGGCCGTTGGGCTCGAGACACCGGCCGCGCTCCAGTGGCTGGTGGCCAGATGGCGCGGGCTGCCTGCCAGCACCATGCCGCCCGATCCGAACACCTCGGCGCGCACGTCGTAGCCGTAGGCAGCCGCGAAGCTCGCCTCGGCCGTGGCGAGGGCGCCGTTGTCGTAGCGGATCGTGACGATCGCGGTGTCGAGCAGGCCCGCCTCCTTGAAGTCGGGGGCGACCAGGGCATCGGCCATCACGCCCACCTCGACGGCTACGGTCCCGGGGTTGAACCAGTTGAGGGCATCGAAGTCGTGAATCAGGGTCTGGGTGAAGATCGTCCACGGTGGTACCCCGGCCGGGTTGGCCAGGCCAGGGTCGCGGGTCAGCGAGCGCAGCAGCTGCGGCGCGCCGATGCCGCCTTCAGCCACCACGTCGCGGGCAGCAGCGAAGTCACGCGCAAACCGTCGGTTGAACCCGACCTGCAGCGGGATGCCGCTCCGCTCGGCCGCGTCGATGGCGCGGTCGGCATCGGACAGCGTCAGGGCCATCGGCTTTTCGACGAATACCGCCTTGCCGGCCTGCGCGGCAGCGACCACCAGGTCGGCGTGGGAGGTGCTGGAGGAGGTGATCGCCACGGCCTCGATGCGCGGGTCGTCGAGGAGTGCTTGGGGGTCGTCGAACACCTCGACCCCGAGGGCGTCACCCAGGCGCTGGGCCGACAGAGTGATGGGGTCGGCGACGGCGACCAGCTGCGCCTCGGACAGACGGCAACGCAGTGTCGTGGCGTGGTGGGTACCGATGCGTCCGGCACCGATCAGGCCGATGCGAACGGGCTCAGGCAGCGTCATGGTCAGCTCCTTTGTAAGACTAGAGCGCTCTAGTAGACACATTCAAACGGGCGAACGCGTCGTCGTCAAGACGAGTCCGAAAAACATGGAGCCCTCTATGCTCGATCCCATGGCAACCGATCGCATCACGATGGAGGATGTGGCCGCCCGCGCCGGCGTCTCTCGGGCCCTCGTGTCGATCGTCTTTCGTGGGGTGCCGGGTGCGTCCGAGACCACGCGCGAAAGGGTGCTGGCGGCCGCGGCCGAGCTCGACTACCGCCCCGACAGTCGAGCCAGCCGTCTGGGGCGTCGTCGAACCCGCACCCTCGGCGTGACGTTTGCGGTCGGTGCCAGCTTTCACGGCGACCTTCTGCAGAGTCTCTACACGCACGCCGACGCCGCCGGTTACGAGCTCGTGCTCAGCGGCGTGACGGCAGACCGCCCAGAGGTCCCGGCCGTCGAGACCCTCCTCGCCGAACGGTGCGAGGGGCTGATCCTGATCGGTTGCACCCTTCCTGCGAGCCACCTGGCCCGGATCGGAGCGCGACTCCCCCTGGTCAGCGTGCTTCGCGCCGTCAGAGCCGATTCGGTCGACGTGGTGCGCACCGACGACGCGGCCGGGCTGCGCCTGGCCGTCGGCCACCTCGTCGGCCTGGGCCACCAGCACATCGCCTTGCTCGACGGCGGGCGCGCGCCCGGAGCAACCGAGCGCCGCCGCGGCTACCGATCGGCCTTGAGGCAGGCCGGAGGGCTGCGCGAGACACTCCTGCCCGGGGGGCTCACCGAGCTCGAGGGCGCAGCGGCCGCCCTGGGGTTCACCGACCGCCAGTCAGCCGGACCGACCGCAGTCGCCGCCTTCAACGACCGGTGCGCCCTCGGCTTCATCGACAACGTTCGACAGCACGGCCTACGCGTGCCCGCGGACGTGTCGGTGGTGGGCTTCGACGACATCAGCCAGGCGGCCTACCCCCACGTCGCTCTCACCACCGTGCGTCAGGACGCCGATCGGCTCGCTGCCGCAGCGGTCAAGGCCGTGATGGCCCGTCTCGAGACCCTTGGCAAACCCTCGCCGCCCACGGCGTCGGTCATCGAACCCGAGCTCGTCGTGCGCAGTAGCACGTCCCCACCAGGACGCAACTGAAGGAGTGGCAGCCGACGCAGTCACGCGGTCCGCACCACGACCCCTGACGCGCGCAGGGCGCCCCTCTCGCCACCTAGCGCAGGACCCGCGCCGTCGTCCGGCGTTCGATGAGCGAGGGCGGGAGCCGGGTGCGGGCCTGCCCGCACACCTCCCCGTCGAGCTGACCGCACAGGCGCGCCGCCGCCTGGGTGCCCATCTGCTGGAGGGGCTGACCCACCGTGGTCAGCCCGATGGGTCGGATGCCGGCCAGCCGGGTGCCGTCGTAGCCCACGACGGAGATGTCGTCTGGCACGGAGAGGCCACGGTCTTCCACGGCTGCCATCGCCCCCATCGCGGCCAGGTCGTTGACGACGAACAGGGCGGTGGGCCGCTCCGGAAGATCCAGCGCCTGCGATGCACCCCGATATCCCCCGTCCTCGGTGAACGACCCCTTGACGACCGCGATGGCATCGCCCAGCCCATGCCGCCGCATCGCCGTGCGGTACCCGCGACGCCGGTCTCGGGCCACGGCGCTCGGCCCACCGTCGACGCAGGCGATCCGCTCGTGGCCGAGCGACACGAGGTGGTCGACAGCAAGCCCGGCCCCCATGACGTCGTCGTTGCTCACCGACGCAAGATGGGGTGTGGAGCGATGGTCGCTGCCGATGATCACGGCGGGGCAGTCGGCGGTGAACGCCGCGTCAGCGCCGTCGGGCAGGCGGTGACCCACGGCGATGATTCCTTCGACCCGGAACTCGAGGAGCTTCTCGAGCTCGGCTCGCTCGGCGGCTGCGTCCTCGCCACCGACGACGATGATGGTGCGGTAGTCACGTCGCCGCGCCTCGGCCTGCACCGCGTCGAGCACATCGGCGGTGAGAGGGTTGTGCAGGTCGAGGACGAACACCCCGATGGTGCGCGTGCGGTGCGCGCCGAGCGCGTGGGCAGCCGCGTTGCGCCGGTAGCCCAGCTCCTCGGCTGCAGCAAGGATGGCCGCCCGGGTCTGCGGCGCGACCCGGGGGGCGTTCTGCAGGGCCAGGGACACCAGCGACTTCGAGACGCCCGCCCGCGTCGCGACGTCGCGGATGGTGGGTCGGGCCACCGGCCCCACCTCCGCTGCCCGCCCGTTCTCCTCCGCACCCTCGGCCGCCATCAGATGCCGCGCCGCTGCGTCGCCATTCCCGCCTCGTGAACGGACCGCGCCTCGCGCACCGTGTCGAGATCGCTGACCTCGGGCACCCCCACCTGCCAGAACAGGCCTCCCTCGGTCCAGTCGGACTCGCGCACGTCGACCACGATGACGCTGGTCCGCTCGTGGGCGCGCGCGACGTCGATCGCGGCCTCGAGCTCGGCGATCGAGCTCGCCCTCGTCGCGTGGGCACCGAGCGACGCTGCGTGCGCGACGAAGTCGACCCTGACGTCCGAGCCTGGTCCGGTGGAGTCGCGCAGCATGTTGTTGTAGGAGTTGCCGCCCTGGTTCTTCTGCAGGCGCTCGATGACCGCGAAGCCGCGGTTGTCGCAGACGACGACCACCATCTTCTTGCCCGAGAGCACGGAGGAGTAGATCTCGCTGTTAAGCATGAGGTAGGAGCCATCGCCGACGAGCGCGAACACCTCGCCCCCACCCGCCTGGCGGGCAAAGGCGGCGCCCCAGGCCCCGGCGATCTCGTATCCCATGCAGGAGAAGCCGTATTCGCAGTCGAAGCTCGCCACCGACCGGCTCAGCCAGTTGACGTTGACCTCACCCGGGAGGCCACCGGCCGCCGCCACCACATAGTCCTCGGGCCGAGCCCTGCGGTGCACCGCCCCCACGACCTGCGCGTAGCTGAGGGGGAGCGAACCGTCATCGGCGACCCGACCGGCAACGAACGCCACGAGCCGCTGTTGCAGCGCCGTGCCGTGGTCGGTCCACGACTGCGGCGCCGACCAGTCGCCCAGCAGGGTCGACAGCTCGACCAGGCTCTCGCGGGCGTCGCCCACCACCGGCGTCGCCAGATGCTTGGTGGCGTCGAACCGCGCCGTGTTCAGGGCCACGATGCGGGCGCCCTCGTCGAAGAGGGTCCACGACCCGGTCACGAAGTCGTTGAGGCGGGTTCCCACGGCCAGCACCACGTCGGCGGCCGCGCACGCCTCGTTCGGCTCGGCGGCGCCCGTGACCCCGATCGGTCCGGCATACCGGGGGTGGTCGGCAACGAGCGACGACTTGCCGGCGACGGTCTCCACGACCGGGATGCCGTGCCGATCGGCGAACTCGGCGAGCTGCGCCTCCGCGAGGGAGTAGTGGACGCCTCCGCCGGCCACCACCACGGGGCGTTCGGCAGCACGCAGTGCGTCGGCAGCCGCCTTGAGCTCGTCGCGGTCGGCGCGGGGGCGGGGTACCCGGTGCACGACCGGCTCGAAGAAGACCCACGGATAGTCGTACGCGGTCGCTGCGATGTCCTGGGGCAGCCCGATGAAGACCGGGCCACAGTCGGCGGGGTCCAGCAGGGTCCGGGTCACCTGGGGCAGCGAGGTGAGCAGCTGGGCGGGGTGGATGAGCCGGTCCCAGTAGCGGACCACCGGTCGGAAGCTGTCGTTGACGGTGGTCGTTGGGTCGCCGAAGTGCTCGACCTGCTGCAGCACCGGGTCAGGGAGCCTGGAGGTGAAGGTGTCCCCCGAGACGAACAGGGCCGGGAGCCGGTTGGCCATCGCGACGCCTGCGGCCGTGACGAAGTTGGTGGCGCCCGGGCCGATCGAGCTCGTACAGACCATGACCTGCCGACGCCGGGTGGCCTTGCCGAAGGCGACGGCCGCCAGCCCCATGCCCTCCTCGCTCTGCCCGCGCCAGACCGGGATCTCGTTGCGGTGCTGCTCGAGGGCGTGGCCGAGGCTGGTCACGTTGCCATGGCCGAAGATCGCGAAGACGCCCGGGTAGAGCGGTACCTCCCGGCCGTCGACCTCCGTGCGCTGCGCGATCAGGTAGCGCACGAGCGCCTCTGCGGTCGTGATGCGTACGGTGCTCATCGGATGCTCTCCTTCAGGTCTTCCACGGTCTGCCAGCTGCGGGTCCCCCACGAGTCGATGAGGGCCTGCTGAACCATCGCCACCTCCACCGCCTCGGCGAACCCGGGACTGAACCGGGCGCCGGTGGCCAGCGACTCGAGGAAGACGTGGTCCTGGATCGTCACGAGGTCCTCGAAGCCGATGCTGTTGGCCTGCCCGGGCACGAAGGCGCCGTGGAACGGAAAGCGCTCGCCGCCGAAGATCGTGGTGTACCCGGAGTTCGGGGAGTCGGTCACCGCGTAGTACTGCAGCTCGTTGATCCGCTCGTGGTTCCAGATCAGCGAGCCCTTCGTGCCGTACACCTCGAAGGCGTTCTGGCTCTCTGGACCGACGACCGTGCGGCTCGCCTCGAAGGCTCCCGTGCCGCCGCCCGCGAAGCGACACAGCATCGCGGCGAAGTCCTCGTTCTCCACGGCCCCCGTCGGGTCGTCAGGGCGGCCGACACCGTAGTGGCCGGCCGTCCCCGAGGGCAGCGGCCTGCGGGAGATCGTGGTGTTGGCCATCCCGACCACGTCCGTGATCGGGCCGACCAGAAACTGGGCCATCGCCACCGAGTGGCTGAGGATGTCGCTCGTGACGCCGTAGCCGGCCTGGTCCATGAAGAAGCGCCAGGTGAGCAGGCCCAGGGGGTCGCTGCCGTACATCGACAGGAAGCGGCCGCGGTAGTGGGTGATCTCGCCGAGGGCTCCGCCGGCGATGAGGTCCCGGGCGTGCAGCACCAGTGGCGACCACAGGTAGCAGTAGCCCACGCCGGTCGCCACCCCCGTGGCCGTGGCGTGCTCGAGGGCAGCGACCGCGTGCTCCGGTTTGCCCCCGATCGGCTTCTCGCTGAAGACGGCCTTCCCGGCCGCGGCCGCTGCCTCGATCATCGGCAGGTGCAGCATGTTCGGGGCCGTCACCCAGACCGCATCGACGTCGGGGGCGGTGGCGGCCTCGCGCCAGTCCTCGACGGCTCGCTCGAACCCGAAGTCCTCCACGGCCTGGCGTCGACGGTCCGCCACGGGGTCGGCGCACACGACGAGGCGTGGGTCGTAGGAGCGTGCCGGGAAGTGGCCGGGGATGCGCCGCGCGGAGCGGGAGTGGGCCTGCCCCATCCAGCCCAGGCCGAGCACGGCGATGCGGATCTGCGGCTTCATCGGGTCACCCGCCCAGCCGCGGAGGTCAGGGGCAGGCGGGGGTCGTGGCCCTGCTGCTCCCACGTCTCGCGGATCCAGTGGTGGTCGGGGTCGTCGCAGAACGCCATGGTGCGCTCGGCGCCCGGCCCCGCGAGCACGTTGAGGAAGTACATCGGGTACTCCGGCTGGGCCGTCGAGGGCCCGTGGTAGCCGGCGGCGACGAGGTGCACGTCACCGTCGAACACGGTGACGGTCTCGTCTGACGACCCGTCGACGGTGTAGACCCGGAACAGGCCCTGCCCGTGAGGGTGCCCGTGGGGCTCGTCCAGGCGGCCCATCCGGAAGTAGTAGATCTCCTCGTTGGTGGGCTCGCAGTCACCGATGCCGTCGTGTCGGTGGGGCGGCCACGACGACACGTTGCCCCCGGGGGTCAGCACCTCGCAGACGTTGATCCGGTCTGCACCGGTGAAGGAGTCTGGGGTGGCGATGTTGGTGACCTGGCGGGAGGCACGCCCTCCGCCACGGACCTCGACGGGCACCTGGTGCGCCGGTGTGACGCACCGCGGGAAGCGTTCGCTGGCCCGCGCCGTGCACAGGGCGACCTCACCGGCCGTTCCACTCACCCTGAGCTCCGACCCCAGTGGCAGGTACATCCAGTCGGAGACGGCCTCGAACACCCCCGTCCGACCTCGCAGCGTGTGGGTCTCACCGTCGACCGAGACCTCGACATCGGTGGCAGAGAGCGGCACGAGAACCCCCTCGTTACCCTCGAGGACACGCTGGAACGGGCCGCTCGCGAGGTCGAACACCTCGAGGCCGCAGTAGTTCCACCCAGCCTGCTCGGGCGTGACGGTGACCAGGGTGTCGGAGGTCGCAAGGCTGTCGGAACGGTAGTGGTTGGTCATGATGAGGTCTCCTCGACGGTACGGGGGGCGGAGGGGTGGACGAGACGGGCCGCGCGGCCCACGGCGTCAGCCACGCTGAGCACCTCGGGATAGAGCAAGGCGCGCCCGGGCACCAGGCCGCGGATGCTGGGCACCTGCAGCGCGCGCTCCCACGCGTCGAAGACACGCTCGTGCTCCCGCCCTGCATCACCGCCCAGGAGCAGGATCGGGCAGGTGGTCGCGGCTGCGACGCGCGCGGGGTCGGCGGTGGCCGGGATCTTCAGCCACGTGTGGGCCGACGATGAGCCGAGGCCGCTAGCGATGGCGACCATGCGGATCAGCGCGTCCTCGGAGGGGTCGAGCTCGGCCCCTCCGTCGGCTCGCTTGCGGTAGGGCAACGGCTCGAGCAGCACCATCGTGCCGGCATCCGCCAAGGCTGTCGTGACCCGGGCGACGGTCTCCAGCGTGCGCGCCACGCCGGGGTCGGTCGGCTCGACCCGGAGCAGGGCCTTGCCGCCGTCGAGTCCCATCGACAGGACGTGCTCGGGGTCGTAGGCGGTGAGCCGGTCGTCGAGCTCCCAGTGGGCTCCCGCGATGCCGCCACGGTTCATGGTGCCCACGGCGAGACGGCCGTCCAGCGCCCCGAGAAGCGCAAGATCCTCCAGCACGTCGGCGCTGCCCAGCACGCCGTCGACCCTGGGGTCTGCGAGCCCGGTGACCAGACGGTCGAGGAGCGAGTGGCGGTCTGCGGCGGCCAGGGGGTCCGAGCCGATGGCCAGCTTGCCGCGTGACGTGTGGTCGGCGGCGAGCAGCAGCATCCTCCCGTCCTCGCGCACCAGGGGCCGGCGGCGTCGACCCGTGAGGGCCTGACGCAGGCGCGCGGGCTCGCGCACCCGGACGTCGGTGAGCGCGTCGAAGTCCTTGTCGCTCACCCTGTTCGCGTGCTCAGCCACGGTCGGGCACCTTCTCGTCGTGCGTCCTGGCCGCCCCGGCCTCGCCGGCCTTGCTGGCCCGGAACGCCTCGAGCTCGGGCAGGGTCGGCATGGCGTCCGCGCAGGTGAGTCGAGAGGACACCAGGGCGCCGGCGGCGTTCGCGACCTGCCCGATCCGGGCGAGCGGCCAGTCGCGCACGAGGCCGGCCGCGAGGGCCCCTCCGAACGCGTCGCCGGCTCCGGACCCGCAGCGCACGTCAACGCGGGTCGGTTCGACCACCACTCGCTCGTCCGCCGACGCGAGGAGGACCCCGTCGGCGCCCATCTTGACGACGGCGATCGACACTCCCCGCCCCAGCAGGTCGTTCGCCGCCTCATGTGGGTCGGCGGTACCGAGAGCCATCGCGCACTCGGACCGGTTGCCGACGACGACGCTCGAGAACGCGATCGCGCTCGTCGCGGCAGCGGTCGCGTCGGACGGGTCCGCCCACAGGGTCGGGCGCAGGTCGAGGTCGAGCACGGTGTGCCGACGACGGTCACGCCGCTCCAGCCAGCTCATCGCGGTGCGCGCCGTGGCGCCGGCCGCGAGCGCGCTGCCGCTCATCCACAACACCCGGCAGTTGTCGAGGGTCTGGTTGTCTACGGCCTCCGGTTCGACCGCGGTGTCGGGCGCGTCGATTGCACGCAGCAGGACGAGGGTCGGCTCGGCCGGGTCCTCCAGGGCCACAAGGGCCACGGGGGTGCGGCCCCCCTTCCGGCGGGTGACGTACCGTGTCTCCACCCCGAACGTTGCGAGCTTCGCGACCGCGTAGTCACCGAGCGGGTCGTCACCGACGGCAGTCACGACGGCCGAGCGCAGTCCCAAACGGGCACCGGCGACCGCGACATTGGTCGGGCTCCCGCCGATCGACTTCACGAAGGTCTGGGGGTCGAGGAACGAGGCGTGGGGCTCTTGGGCAAAGAGGTCGACACTGATCCGGCCGAGGGCCAGCAGATCGAGCGGACCTGAGGTCATGCGTCCTGCTCCAGCAGGGGGGCGACGACCTCGCGGAGATAGCGCATCGACTCCCCGACACCGGTGACCGGGCCCTCGCCGACGCCGGGCAGCTCACCCGTGATGGCAGTGTCCTGCTCGATGACGTACCAGCCCTGGTAGCCGGCCCGCTCCAGGGTGAGCACGACGTCGCCGAGCGCGAGGTCACCGTGTCCCAGGGGTGGGAACAGCCCGGCCTGTACGCCCTGCATGATCGAGGTCGAGCGGTCGAGGAGGGTCGGCACGAGATCCATCCGCACGTCCTTGAGGTGGACGTGGCCGACCCGGTCGGCGGCGCGACGCGCGAAGTCGACGGGGTCAGTGCCGCCGATGGCGAGGTGCCCGGTGTCGAGGCACCAGCTGACGTCGCACTCCTCCAGCACCCGCTCGACGTCTGGCGCGGTCTCCACCACCGTCTGCACGTGCGGATGCAGCACCTGGCGAAGACCGTGGTCGTCGCAGATGGTGTCGACCGCGGCGAGCATCCGCACGAGGTGCGCGTGCTCCTCGCGGTCGAGCGGGCGCGGCACCGACCAGTCGTCGTCCATGACGGGGCAGGACACGAAGGTCGTGGCCCCGGACCGGCTGAAGAGCTCGGCCACCCTGCGGGTGTGGGCCAACACGTCGTCACGACGCGAAGGGTCGTGCAGCACGAGCGGGGTGAAACCCCCGACGAGCGACATCCCGTGCCCGTCGAGCACGCCGCGGATGGCTTCGGGCTCGGTCGGGAGGAAGCCCGGGGCGCCGTACTCGGTGGCCGAGATGCCGAGGCCGGTCATCTCGTTCAGAACCCGGTCGGTGGGGAGCATGCGCCCCCACCCGGGCACCTCGCAGATTCCCCACGAGATGGGGGCGGAGGCGATGCGGTCGACGAAAGCCATACGAAACTCCTGTGCTGGAACGGTCCAGCAAGCATGGCATACCCGATCGTGGCCAGGCAAGGACTGCACCTCTGGTTCTGATCTTGTCGGCAGGGAGGGCGCTTGCGTCACAGCGGTGTCAGGCGGATCGGTTCGTTGAAGGGGGTGATGACCTCGACGTTGGCACGCTTCGATATGGGGGCGCCAGGGAGCATCCGATGAGCACGCATCAGCTGCCGAAGCGCGTGCCGCATGTCGGCCTGCAGGTCGTGGTGCAGCACCGCCGTCAGGGCACCCGACCTGAGCAACTGAAGATTCTCGTCGTCGAGGTCGTGAGCGAGGAACACCTGACACGGTCGCCCCACGTCGGCGAACGCCTGTGCGATCGAGCGGTTCCCGCCTCCGATCGAATAGACGCCGATGATGCTCCGGTGCCGTTCGAGAGCGTCGACGACCACCCGGCGCGTCGTCTCGTCGAGCCCGTCCCCGTCGTTCACCAGGCAGGTGCTCCGCTGCGGTTCGAGCCGCGCGAAGGTCTCGACACACGCTGCGGCGCGCTCGCTCTCGCCGAAGAATGCCCCTCGGCTGAGGGCCACAAGTAGGTCCCCGTCGTGGCCGCCCAGGCATCGCGAGGCCAGGTAGGCCGCCGCGCGGCCGGCAGCCGCGTTGTCGAGCCCAACGTAGGCGACGCGGCTGCTGTCGCGGATGTCGGTCACGAGAGTGACGACCGGGACTCCACGGTGGCTCAGACGTCGGATGGCCTGAGCGACCAAGGGATCGTCGGGCGCCTTGAGCAGGACGCCACGCGGCACTCGGCCCCTCCGGCCAAGCCCATCCAACACCTCCACGACAGCAGCGACGTCCGCGCTCTCACGCAGGTGGAACCGGGCCCGAGCGACGGCCGGGCGAACCGACGACAGCTCGGCCTCCAGCGCTACTCGAACGGCGGTGCTGAACCGGGCCGGAGCCTGGCTGACCACGTCGACGAGCAGCGTCTGTGTGCCGTGCCGCAACTGGGACTGCTGTCGGTCGAGGTCTGTCATCGCCTGCTCGACCGCGCGCCTCGCGCGCGGGCTCGCCCCCGCCCGGTCGTGCAGCACCCGGTCGACGGTCGCCTCCGACAGTCCGGACTGCTCGGCGATGTCGAGCACCCGGTGCGGTCGCTCGGCCCGTCGCGTCACGTCTCCACGGTACCGGGCAGGGCGGGGTCACCGTCGAGACGTCGATGAGGGGTTACTGAGGGGTTTCCATCTCGTCGGGCCAGCTGGGGCGGGGCATGCTGAAGTTTCAGCATCATTGCGTGAGCGGCATCCCGACCACGCCGAGGCCCGAGGAGGGCACCATGACCACCACCCCCAGCCGAACGGTATCCAGCAACTGGATCAGCCCGACCGACGCCCGCCTCGACGACCTGCTCGACGTGCTGGAACAGCGAACGACGTTGGCCGACTACCCGCACGCATCGACGGTCGAGCAGCAGGTGCTGGTCTACGAATCGGCCTCGTTGCGGCCGGTGATCGCCGACCCTGTCGGCCGACGGGCGGTGCAGGCCGAGCTGGCCCGAGCCTTGTCCACAGGGCCGGGGATCGTCGTGTTCACGGGAGCGTTCGAGAATCGCGACGTGCTCGACCGCACCACGGCGGCGTTCTACCGGATGATCGAGGAACAACGCGCCAGCGGCACCGGCGCCGGTGACCACTTCGCCAAGCCCGGCGCAAACGACCGCATCTGGAACGCCCTGGAGAAGCTCGCCGTGGCCGACCCCGAGGCGTTCGTCGACTACTACGCCAACGACCTCATCGCTTTGGCGTCGCAGGCCTGGCTCGGCCCGGGCTACCAGCTCACGTCCCAGCTCAACGTCGTCAACCCCGGCGGCGCCGGCCAGACGGTGCACCGGGACTACCACCTCGGCTTCCAGTCTGCGAAGAGGTGCGCCGACTACCCGGCGCACGTGCACGCCCTCACGTCCGCCCTGACTCTGCAGGGCGCCGTGGCCCACGTCGACATGCCGGTCGAGTCCGGCCCCACTCTCTATCTGCCCCACAGCCAGAAGTACCGGCACGGCTACGTCGCCTACCAGCTGCCGCAGTTCCAGGAGTACTTCGTTGCGAATCACGTGCAGCTGCCGCTGGCGGCGGGTGACGCGGTGTTCTTCAACCCGGCGCTGCTCCACGCGGCCGGCACCAACCACACCAGCGACGTCAAGCGGATGGCCAACCTGTTGCAGGTGAGCTCGGCCTTCGGCCGGTCGATGGAGACCGTCGACCGGGCTCGCACCGTGTTGGCCATCTATCCAGCCCTGCTGACGGCGCTGGATGGTGGCCTGCCCGCACGGGGTGTCGACAACGTGATCGCGGCCAGCGCCGAGGGCTACGCGTTCCCGACCAACCTCGACGCTGACCAGCCGATCGATGGGATGTCACCGGTCACGCAGGCAGAGACCGTGGCGAGCGCCGCCAGGTCCAGGATGCCGGTCAGCGAGCTCCGTGCTCGCCTGACCGACAGCGACGAGCGACGCCTCAGCCACTGACTCCGCCTCGGCGGTCTGACCGTGGGTCGGGGAGGATTTCCGGCACCGGGTGTCGACGTTCCTCCCCGACCTCGTCAACCATCGAGCGGTTCACGCGTAGAAGGCGGGTTTGGCGATCATCTCGACCTGCACCACACCGCTGTCGGTCAGCGCCTTGACCCCGGCGTCGCAGACGCTGGCGGCAGCGTAGCCGTCCCACGCCGTCGAGCCGGTGTGCCGGCCGGCCGCGACCGCGTTGATCCACTCCTGCACCTCCGTGACGAAGGCGCCCCCGAAGCGGTCGTTGTGGTCGCGGGCAATCGTGTTGCGGTGACCGGCCCCGTCACGAACGACGACCGCGTTCTGGTCGGCCAGACTCACCGTGCCCCTCTCGGCGACCGCCTCGCAGCGGATGTCGTAGCCGAACTGGCAGTTGACGAAGATCTCATCGTCGACGCGCACCCCCGACTCGGTCTCGAGCACGAGCACGAGCGGGTCCTGCAGGTGGGTGGCCCGTAGCGAGGTCTTCTTCGGCTTGTCGACCCGGGCCGTGACGAACTCCTCACCGAGCAGCCAGCGCATCGTGTCGATCTCGTGGATCGCGGTGTCGTTGATGGCCATGTCCCAGGTGTAGTTCTCGGGCACCGTCGGGTTGCGGTGCGCACAGTGCACCATCAACGTCTCGCCCAGGTCGCCCGAGTCGAGCAGCGCCTTCATCTCGCGGTAGCTGCGGTCGAACCGCCGCATGAACCCGACGGTGACCAAGCGGCGCCCGCCGGCCTGCTCCGCCTCCATGATCCGCAGAGCAGCGGCCGCCGTCGGCGTCAGGGGCTTCTCGCACAACACCGGCTTGCCGGCGGCGATGCAGGCGAGCACGTCGACCTCGTGGGCCGGGCCGTAGCTGCAGACCATGACGGCATCCACGTCGTCGTCGCCGATGAGCCCGGCGGAGCCAGGGTGCACGGTTGCGTCGATGCGGGCGGCGACCTCGTTGGCCCGCGCCTCGTCAACGTCCGAGACGGCGACGACGTGGCCGCCAGCGATGACGCTGTGGATGCGGGCGATATGGGCCTGGCCCATGCCACCGGGTCCGATCATGCCGATACGCACGGTCATGAGGTCACTCCTTCGTGAGGTTCGCGGTCAATACCGACCCGACCGTTGTGGGTCGGGGTCATTACGGTCTGCAGCCCCGACAGGTCGCGTGCGACCGCGGCCGCCTCGAAGTGCAGGCCGCGGTGGGCGATTCGCGGCTCGTCGTGGCGCAGCTCGCGGCCGTCGCGCGAGCGCAGGGTGAAGCCCCCCGGTTGGTAAAACGGCCCGTCGATGCTCAGGGTCGCCTCCGAGCCGACCACGGTCGCCGTCGTGGGGGTCTCGCCCAGCACGGTCGCGAACAGCGACGCCACGCCGCCGGATGCCGTGCGCTGTGACACGCTGATCTGCCCCTCGACTCCGCTCGGGCTCACGTTGACCGGTGCCCGCGTCACGACCTCATGGGTTTCGACAACGGCATCCGACGGCCCGAAGACCCAGTGCGCGAACCACAGCGCGTAGGTGAGCAGGTCGTACCGGGGGCCACCGGCCAGGTCGGCGCGCATGATGCGGTGATCGGGCGGAAAGTACTCACCGAGGTCGGCCTGCACCGAGTGCACCTCTCCGAGAGCTCCGTCGTCGAGCAGCTGCCGGATGACGTCGAACTTCGGAAGGTACTGCGACCACAGGGCTTCTCTGAGAAAGAGCCCGTGTTCGAGGGCGACCGCCTCCATTCGAGCCACCTCGTCGCCGTCGAGACCGATCGGCTTCTCGACGAAGACGTTGCGACCAGCCTCCAGGGCCAGGAGCGTGTGCGGCAGGTGGAGGTGATGCGGCGTGGCCACGTAGACGACATCCAGGTCATCGTCGGCGACGAGCTCGTCGTACGAGCCGTAGGCTCGTGCCTCCGGGACGCCCGCCGCCGCCGCGAACGCGGAAGCCGACTCGAGCGACCGCGAGCCCACCGCGGCCACCTCCTGCCGGGTGAACTCGAGCAGAGACGCGACGAAGCGCTGCGCGATCCACCCGGTGCCCAGCACGCCCCACCGCAGTGGCGGGGCGTCTCTCGAGTCGGGAGTGCGCGGCGACGGGAGCACTACGGGAAACACCACGACATGTCCTTCACGGGTCGATCATGCTCAGGGGCAGTTGGTTTCGGCGCGGCGGTCTCTCGCGCCCGCGCCCTACGTGTTCTGCGGGAAGCCGAGGTTGAGGCCGCCGTGGCTCGGGTCGAGCCAGCGCGACGTGACGACCTTGCCCCTGGTGAAGAAGTGCACGCCTTCGATGCCGTGGGCGTGGGTGTCACCGAACAGCGAGTTCTTCCAGCCGCCGAAGGAGTAGTACGAGACCGGCACCGGGATCGGCACGTTGACCCCGACCATGCCCACCTCGACCTCCCGCTGGAAGCGCCGGGCGGCGCCACCGTCATTGGTGAAGATCGCGGTGCCATTGCCGTAGGGGTTCGCATTGATCATCTTGAGGCCTTCGTCGTAGCTGTCGACCCGCACCACCGACAGCACCGGGCCGAAGATCTCGTCGGCGTAGATCGACATGCCGCGCGACACGTTGTCGAACAGGGTCGGCCCGACGAAGAAGCCGCCGTCGCCACCCTCGAAGCCCTGGTCGCGGCCGTCAACGACCAGGGTCGCGCCCTCATCGACACCTGCGGCGACGTAGCCGGCGACCTTGTCGCGGTGGGCGGCCGTCACGAGAGGCCCCATGTCGGGGCCCTGGGTGCCGTCACCGGTCACGAGCTTGCCCATCCGGTCTCTGATCTTCGAGATCAGCTCGTCGGCGATCGGCTCCACGGCCACGAGCGCAGAGATCGCCATGCACCGCTCCCCCGCCGAACCGAACCCGGCGTTGACGGCCGCGTCGGCGGCGAGGTCGAGGTCGGCATCGGGCAGCACGAGCATGTGGTTCTTCGCGCCACCGAGCGCCTGCACCCGCTTGCCGTTCGACGTGCCTGTCTCGTAGACGTACTGCGCGATCGGCGTCGACCCGACGAAGCTGACCGCCTTCACGTCGGGGTGAGCCAGCAGCGCGTCGACTGCCTCCTTGTCGCCGTTGACGACGTTCATGATGCCGTCGGGCAAACCGGCCTCCTTCCAGAGGGCTGCGATCGCGATGGCGGCCGAAGGGTCCTTCTCCGACGGCTTGAGCACGACGGCGTTGCCGCACGCGATGGCGATCGGGATGAACCACATCGGCACCATGGCCGGGAAGTTGAACGGTGAGATCACGGTCACCACGCCGAGCGGCTGGCGGATCGAGTAGACATCGACGTTCGTCGACGCGTTCTCGGTGAAGCCCCCCTTCATCAGGTGGGGTATACCGCAGGCGAACTCGGCCACCTCCAGCCCACGGGTCACCTCACCGACGGCATCCGAGAGCACCTTGCCGTGCTCGGCGGTGATGAGGGCGCCGATCTCGTTCTTGCGCTCGTCGAGCAGTTGCCGGAACGCGAAGAGCACGTGAGCACGTTTGGCCAGCGACGTCTCGGCCCAGCCCTCCCACGCCGCCTTGCCGTTCGCGACGACCTCACCGACGAGCTCGGTGGTCGCCAGGTCGAGCACACCGGTCTGTTCGCCGGTGGCCGGGTTGAACACCGGAGAGGTGCGCTCGGCCGTTCCGGTCCACGGCTGGCCGCCGATGAGGTGGGTGATGCGCGTGGGCGTGCTCATAGGAGTTCCTTCTTCTTCGCTCTGGTTCGTCGAAAACGGCGGATGCCGTTGGGCTGGTTTCAGGGGAGGTAGGTGCGCGACTTGCGGGCTCCGTCTTCCCCGGCGAAGACGCCGGGCGTCTCACGGAGCAGGTAGGGGTCGAGCGCCGGCGTCACCGTTGACCTCCCTCGACGGCCGGGGCCACGAGCGGCCGCTGTTTGCTCTTGTGGTCGATGTAGCCGGCGTAGGCCGCCTGAGTCGTGTCGAGCGCAGAGACCTCACTGACCGGCACGTCCCACCAGCCGTTTCCGTCGGGGGCGTTGACGGTCGGGTCGGTCTCGACGTGGATGACGACCGGCCCACCGTCAGCCGGCGCGGCCTTGGCCTCCTTGACGGCCTGCACCAGCTCGTCGCGCGAGTGCACCTCGATGACGTGCGCACCCAGGCTGCGGGCGTTCGCGATCAGGTCGATCGGCAACCGCTCGCCGTCGAGGTGACCACTCTGCTCGCTGCGGTAGCGGTACTTCGTGCCGAACCGCTGCGAGCCGAGCGACTCCGACAGCGAGCCGATCGAGTGGAACCCGTGGTTCTGCACCAACACGACGACCACTTTGACGCGCTCCTGGACAGCGGTGACGAGCTCCGTCGGCATCATGAGGTACCCACCATCGCCGACCATCGCGAAGACGTCGCGGGTCTCGTCGGCCAGGCGCACGCCGATCGATGCCGGCACCTCGTAGCCCATGCACGAGTAGCCGTACTCGACGTGGTACGCCTTGCGGTCACGCACTCGCCAGAGCTTGTGCAGGTCACCCGGCATGGAGCCGGCGGCGCAGATCACGACGTCGCGCGCATCGGTCAGCTCGTTGACCGCCCCGATGACCTCACCCTGCGTGAGCAGCCCGTCGGCAAGCCGGTCGGTCACCGACGCCGGCGGTTCGTACGCCGCGTCGACGAGGGCATCCCATTCCGCCCACAGCGACGCCTGGCGAGCGCGATAGGCGTCGTCGACCGTGTAGTCACCCAACGCACCGAGCAGGGACCGCAGCGCCTCCCGAGCGTCAGCCACGACGGCAAGCCCGGCCTGCTTGCCCGCGTCGAACCGGGCGACGTTGACGTTGACGAAGCGAACCCCCTCGTCTTGGAATGCGGTTCGGGAGGCGGTGGTGAAGTCACTCCACCTCGTACCGATGCCGATGACGACGTCGGCCTCGGTGGCGAGGGCGTTTGCCGCGGACGTGCCGGTCGAGCCGACCGCGCCCATCTGCTGGGGGTGGCCGTGCGGAAGCGTCCCCTTGCCCGTCTGACTCTCACCGACGGGGATGCCGGTCTGTTCGCACAGCGCCTGCAGCGCCGCTTCGGCGCCGGAGTAGTGCACGCCTCCCCCGGCGACGATGAATGGCCGCTTTGCCGAACGGATCATGGCGGCGGCGTCCACGATGTCGACCGCCTCGGGCAGCGGACGCGCGACGCGCCAGGTACGCGGCGCGAACAGGTCGACCGGCCAGTCGAACGCCTCGGCCTGCACGTCCTGCGGCAGCGCGATGGTGACGGCGCCGGTCTCGACGGGATCGGTGAGCACCCGCATGGCGCCGAGCAGCGCCGACGGCAGCTGCTCGGGTCGGTTCACCCGGTCGAAGAAGCGCGACAGTGGCCGGAAGGCGTCGTTGACGGTGACGTCGGCGGCAGACGGCGCCTCGAGCTCTTGCAGCACCGGCGCGCTCACTCGGGTGGCGAAGGTGCCCGAGGGCAGCAGCAGCACCGGCAGTCGGTTGATCGTCGCGAGGGCCGCGCCGGTGAGCATGTTGGTCGAACCCGGGCCTACGGATGCCGTGCACACCCACGTCTGGAGGCGGTCCTTCTGACGCGCGTAGGCGACGGCGGTGTGCACCATGGCCTGCTCGTTACGGGCCAGCACGTAGGGCAGGTGCTGGTCGTCGGGCTCGCCCGACCCGTCGACCGCGTTGTCGTGCTCGACCTCGTTCTGCAGCAGGGCCTGCCCGATGCCGGCGACGTTGCCGTGACCGAAGATGCCGAAGCAGCCCGCGAACAGCTTCTGCTGCTCTCCGTCACGTTCGCTCCACTGGTTGGCGAGGAAGCGCACGATGGCCTGGGCCACGGTGAGCCGAACGGTGCTGGGAGACTGCGTCATCGCGTGCCTCCAAAGGGCAGTCGCGGGTCGATGGTCTGGGTCGACCAGGTGTCGCGCACCCAGCCGTGGGCCGGGTCGTCGCAGATGAGCCAGGCCCGCTCCGGCCCCGGCCCGGCCATGACGTTGAGGTAGTAGAGGTGATAGCCCGGCACGGCCATCGCCGGGCCGTGCCAGCCGTGCGGCACGAGCACGACGTCACCACTGCGCACCTCGGCCAGCACGTCGATCGGCCGGTCGCCGGTGCTGTAGACCCGCACGTAACCCATGCCCGGACCGCCTGCGGCTCGGTGCCCTTCAGAGGTCGGTTCAAGCTCGCTGCGCTCGGTTGACTCGATCTCGAAGTAGTAGATCTCCTCGAGCTCGCTCTCGACCCCCGGGCGTTCCTCGTCGTGCTTGTGCGGTGGGTAGGAGCTCCAGTTGCCGGCCGGCGTGATCACCTCGCACGCGATGATCGAGTCGGCGTCGAGCAGCCCCGGGATGCCGAAGTTGCGCACCTCCCGTGAGGCCGTGCCGGCGCCACGCAGCTCGACCGGCACGTCGGCCGAGGCCACGTGCCGGAAGGGGCGAACAGTATCGGCCTTCGTCGCGACGGCGGTACACACGGCCACCCGCGCCGGGCCGCGCCCGGTGACCTCGAGCCGCGACCCCCACGGCAGGTAGGCGACATCGGTGGCACCGGCGAACACCGAGGCGCGGCCGACGAGTTCGGCATCGTGCCGCTCGCCCAACGGGTCGACACAGGTGACCGACACCGACCCCGAGAGGGGCACCACGACCAGCTCACGGTCACCGGCCTCGAGGATGCGCCGCTCACCGTCCCCCAGGACGCCGACGTAGAGACCCGTGTGCGACCAGCCCGAGCCGTCGGGCTCGATGACCACGTCCCAACCGTCGACTCCCGCGGACCCCAGCGGACGCACCCACTGCGCGTTGTCGGTCACGGGGCCACCCCGTGCACCAGCTCGGCCGCGATGTCGACGGCAGCCGTAACGTCTCCGTCGGGCGGGAAGAGCAGGGCTCGGCCGACGACCAGCCCGCGCACAGCCGGGAGGTCGAGGGCCCGGCCCCACGATGCGTACGTGTCGTGCGGGTCGCCCTGCGGGTCACCCCCGAGCAGGAGCGTCGGGAGCGTCGTCGCGTCCATGACCCGCTCGAGGTCGTCGACGACGGGAACCTTGAGCCAGGTGTAGGCGCTCGAGGCTCCGAGGCCGGCTGCGATGTGCATCGACAGGATGGTGGAGTCAGGGTCGAGCAGGTTCGACACTCGCCCCCCGGCGTGCACCGACATGAAGGGCTCGACCATCGCCATCAGCTTCGCTTCCGCCAGCTCGGTGACCGCCTTGGCGCTGGCCTCGAGGGTCGCTGACGTGCCGACGTCGTCGAGGCAGATGCGGGTGAGCATCTTGCCACCGTCGAGGCCGCCGGCGGCGATGTCGGAGGCGCGGTAGGCGGTGAACCGGTCGTCGAGCTCGAAGGTGGCGCCTTGCAGCCCGCCGCGGTTCATCGAGCCGATGGCGACCTTGTCGTCGAGCACCCCGAGCAGCAACAGGTCATCGAGGATGTCGGGCGTGCCGAGCACCCCGTCGACGCCGGGGCGCGAGACGGCCGTGGCCAGACGCTCGAGCAGGTTGCTGCGGCTCGCCATGGCGGTGGAGCCGCGCACGCCGAGCGCCCCTCGAGCGGGGTGGTCGGCGGCGACGACGAGCAGCCGACCGTCGGCGCCGACCAGCTCGCGCCGGCGGCGGGACGCCCACTGCGATGCGATGCGGTGCGGCTCGCGCACCCGAATCTCGGTCAGGTCATTGACCGACACGCTGTTCGTGCTCATCAGGCCTCCTCAGTAGCGGCGGCGAAGGGGGACGAGCCCCGGGCTGCGATCTGCTCCTCGACCTCGGCCGAGGTGGGCATGGCTGTCGAGCACTCGAGCTTCGAGGCGACGAGCGCCCCTGCCACGTTGGCGAACTCAAGAACACGTCGAAGACTCCACCCGCTCAGCAGGCCGTGGCACAACGCCCCACCGAAGGCGTCGCCGGCGCCGAGGCCGTTGACCACCTCGACCGGGAACGGCGGTACCTCCACGCGCTCGTCGCGGGTGGCCGCCAGCACGCCCTTCGGGCCCTGCTTGACGATCGCCAGCTCGACACCGCGCTCGAGCAGGGCATCCGCCGCACGCTGCGGGTCGGTCTCGCCGACGGCGACATCGCACTCCTCCCGGTTGCCCACGGCCACGGTGACGTGCTCGAGCGCGGCGTCGACCTGCGCGTTCGCCTCGGCGGCATCCGGCCAGAACATCGGCCGATAGTCGAGGTCGAGCACCGTGTGGGTGCGTCGACCCCGGGTGCGCAGCGCCGCGAAGTGAGCGGCCCGGCTCGGCTGTTGCGAGAGCCCCGTGACCGTGGCCCAGAAGATGCGAGCCTGCGCGATCGGGTCGAGGGGAAGTTCGTCGGCCTCGATCATGAGGTCAGGCGCGATCGGGTAGCGGTAGAAGTACAGCGGGAAGTCATCAGGCGGGAACACCTCGCAGAATGTGACCGGCGTGGGCGGGCCGTCGACCGGGGTGACGAACCGGTCATCGACGCCGAAGCCGGTGAGGGCTTCGTGGATGTAGCGGCCGAACGGGTCGTTTCCGGTGCGGGTGATCAGGGCAACCCGTCTGCCATGCCGAGCCGCCGCGACCGACACGTTCGTGGCGCTGCCGCCGAGGAACTTCTCGAAGGTGCGCACCTTCTCGAGCCCCACCCCGTGCTGTAGCGGATAGATATCGACACCGGTGCGCCCGATGGCGACGAGGTCGTAGACCGGGTCATCCTGGTGCGCGGGCACCGCGGCATCCGACCCCTGCGTCGTCGTCTCGTCGCCGCTCACAGCGTGTCGATCTCGTCGAGCCGCACGACACGCATCTCGTGCCGCGAGATCTCGCAGGCCTCGGCGACGCGGAACGCCTCCAAGGCGTCGACGACGGTGCACGCTGAGGCAGCGCGCCCGCGAGCAACCTGCGCAAAGGCCTGCAGCTCGGCACGGTAGGCCGGCAGGAAGCGTTCCATGAACGACCAGTGTCGCGGGCCTCCCGGGTAGCTGACGCCCGCCTCCGCCGAGGTGACCGCCAAGGAGTCGTCGAAGCCGACGCCGAGCGTGCCGTCGCTGCCCATCACCTCCAGGCGTACGTCGTGACCGGCGCCGCTGTAGCGCGTCGCGGTCACCGTAACGAGCGTGCCATCCTCGAGAGTCAACACAGCCGCTGCGGTATCGACGTCGCCAGCCTCGGAGAAGAACGACGCCCCCTTGTTCGCCCCGGTGGCGAACACCGAGGCGACCTCGCGGCCTGTCACGAAGCGAACGATGTCGAAGTCGTGCACCAAGCAGTCACGGAAGAGTCCCCCGCTCGTCGCGACATACGCAGCGGGCGGTGGGGCTTGGTCGTGGGTGTTCGCCCGGATGGTGTGCACGAAGCCCAGCTCGCCCCCGGCCACCGCCGAGGCGGCCCGACGGTAGCCGTCGTCGAAGCGTCGTTGGAAGCCGACCTGTACCGGTACTGCCGATGCGTCGACGACCTTGGCCAGCTCGATGGTCTCGGCGAGCGTCCCGGCGAGCGGCTTCTCACAGAACGTCGGGATCCCCGCCTCGACAGCCTGCCTCAGCAGCGGGGCGTGCCCCGGGGTGGCGGTAGCGATGACGAAGCCGTCGACGTCGGAAGACAGCAGCTCGGTCACCGACCCGGCGAACGAGACGCCAAGCCGGTCGGCGAGCTCGCGAGCCGCGTCGACGACGACGTCCGTGACCACGAGCTCGTCTACGAAGTCGAGACCCTTGAGGGTCTCGGCGTGGAAGGCGCCTATTCGGCCGACTCCGGACAGGCCGATTCGCATGTTCACTCCTGGTTTCGAGTGTCTTCTCGGGCTTCGAGCACTGGTTCGGGGAAGAGGAGCGGAGCCGACGTCCGTCGGCCCTCTGCCACCGATCGTGGTGGATGTCGCCCGCGTAGTCAACCGTTTGTCACAACATTAGAATGTATGCCCATCCTATTGACAGAGCCTGAGCCCGTACGCCACGCTTCCATCGCTGGCACCGACGCCGAGACGGCAGCCGGACCGCGCACCAACGAAAGGAATCAAAGATGACTCCGACTCGACCTCGCAGGGGCTTGACCTCGGTGGCCGTGGCTGGCGTGGCCGCGATCGGCCTGGCGGCCTGTAGCGGCGGCGGTGCCCCGTCGAAGGATTCCGGTGGTAGCGGCGGGGGTGGCGCTGGCGACAACTCCGGCTACACCCTCGCCATGGTCACCCACGAGACCCCGGGTGACACGTTCTGGGACAAGATCAAGGCCGGGGCCAACCAAGCGGCCAAGAACACGGGTGTCACGCTGAAGTACTCCAACGATCCGGAGGCTTCCAAGCAGGCCACCCTGATCCAGAACGCGGTCGACTCGAAGGTCGATGGCATCGCGACCACGCTCGCGACCCCCGCTGCGCTGACCGGTGCCGTCAAGTCGGCCACGGCCGCGAAGATCCCGGTGGTCGCCTTCAACGCCGGCATCGACCAGTACCAGCAGGTTGGCGCCCTGATGTACTTCGGCTCCGACGAGTCCCTGGCCGGTGAGAGTGCCGGCAAGCGCATCGCGAAGGCGGGCGGCAAGAACGTGCTCTGCGTGATCCACCAGGCCGGCTCGGTGGCCCTGGAAGCCCGGTGCGCCGGCGTCAAGAAAGGCATCCCGGCCACCTCGAACGTCCAGGTCAACGGCGCCGACGACTCCTCGGTCGTGCAGTCGCTGCAGGCCAAGCTGGCGCAGGACAAGAGCATCGACTGGATCGTCACCCTTGGCGCGCCCATCGCCCTCGACACGATGAAGGCCATCGACCAGGCGGGCAGCTCGGCCAAGCTCGCCACCTTCGACCTCAACATCGACGCGGCGCAGGCGATCAAGGACGGCAAGATCGCGTTCTCGGTCGACCAGCAGCCCTACCTGCAGGGCTACCTGGCGATCGAGTCGCTGTACCTGCTGAAGAAGAACGGCAACGACATCGGCGGCGGCAAGCCGGTGCTGACCGGCCCCTCGTTCGTCGACTCCGAGAACATCGACGTCATCCTCCCGTTCGCCAAGAACAACACCCGCTGACCACCGGGGCGGTTAGCGCCACAGAACCGGCCGGCCGCCCTCAACTGCTTGCCAATTTGCTCGTCAACGGATCGGAGAGGTCCATGAGTCAAACCACCAAGACCCCACCACCCTCGGCGGCGCCCACCGAGGCATCGAACCGGGTGACGCTGGGCTGGTCGAACCGGCTGCTCGCTCGCCCCGAGGTCGGGGCACTCGTCGCGGCGGTCGTCATCCTGATCTTCTTCCTCATCGTCGCGCCCGCCTTCCGCTCACCGGCCTCGTTCTTCACCGTGCTTTACGCCAGCTCGACCATCGGCATCGTCGCGGTCGGGGTCGGGATGCTCATGATCGGCGGCGAGTTCGACCTGTCGGCCGGTGTCATTGTGACAACCGCTGCTCTGTTCAACGCCATGTTCTGTTACCAGCTCGGCATCAACCTCTGGGTCGGCGCCATCCTCTCGCTCGTCTTCTGCCTCGCCATCGGCTTCGTCAACGGCTACCTGGTGATGCGAACCGGCATCCCAAGCTTTCTCATCACGCTGGGCACCTTCTTCGTGCTCCAGGGCGCCAACCTCGGCGTGACCAAACTCGTCACCGGTTCGGTCTCGACCCCGAACATCAACCAGATGGACGGCTACCAGACCCTCAAGGCCATCTTCTCCTCGAGCTTCAGGATCGGCTCCGTCACCGTCGAGATCACTGTCATCTGGTGGCTCCTCTTCGTGGCGTTCTCGGCCTTCATCCTCCAGCGCACCAAGATCGGCAACTGGATCTACGCGGTGGGCGGCAACGCCGACTCCGCCCGCGCGGTCGGCGTGCCGGTCAGGGCCGTGAAGATCGGCCTGTTCATGACCGTGTCGTTCCTCGGCTGGTTCATCGGCATGCACACCCTCTACAAGTTCGACACCGTGCAGGCCGGTAACGGCATCGGCAACGAGTTCCTCTACATCATCGCGGCGGTCGTGGGCGGCACCCTGCTCACCGGTGGCTTCGGCAATGCCGTCGGGGTCGCCATCGGGGCCTTCATCTTCGGCATGACGAGTCTCTGCATCGTCTACGCCGGTTGGGACCCGAACTGGTTCCGCGCCTTCCTCGGCGTGATGCTGTTGCTCGCCGTGATGGTCAACCTCTACGTCAAGACGCTCTCGACCACCCGAAAGGTGGGCTGACATGACCGACACCCTGTCCGAACACGCCGATCACGAACTCCACGACGGCGAGCCCCTCATCGAGATGAGCAACGTCGGCAAGGCCTACGGCGCGATCCGCGCCCTCAAGGGCATCAACCTCACCGTCCACGCAGGCGAGGTCACCTGTGTGCTCGGCGACAACGGAGCCGGCAAGTCGACCCTGATCAAGATCATGTCTGGCCTACACCCGCACAACGAGGGCGTCATGAAGGTCGACGGCAAGGAGATGACCTTCGGCTCCCCCCGCGAGTCCCTCGAGCACGGCATCGCGACGGTCTACCAGGACCTCGCCGTCGTCTCCCTCATGGAGGTGTGGCGCAACTTCTTTCTCGGCTCCGAGCTCACCTCGGGCAGGGGCCCTCTCGCCACCCTCAGGATCGCCGAGATGAAGCGCATCGCCGACGAGGAACTGCGGAAGATGGGCATCGTCGTCAAGGACATCGATCAGCCCATCGGCACCCTATCGGGCGGCCAGCGCCAGTGCGTCGCCATCGCTCGTGCCGTCTATTTCGGTGCGCGGGTGCTGATCCTCGACGAGCCGACTGCGGCCCTCGGCGTCAAGCAGTCAGGCGTGGTGCTGAAGTACACGGCCGCGGCGCGCTCTGCCGGGCTCGGGGTCGTGTTCATCACCCACAACCCGCATCACGCCTACCTCGTCGGCAACCAGTTCGTCATCCTCAAGCTCGGCGAAGCGGTGCTCGACAAGAAGCGCGCCGACGTCACCCTCGACGAGCTCACCCGCCAGATGGCCGGCGGCGACGAGCTCACCGAGCTCTCACACGAGCTGCTGAACTCGTGAACGAGAGCCGGTCATGAGTGTCGCCGTCGCCCACCAGGTCTCCGCCACGGCGGGTCAAGCCCTGCGCGAAGGGGCCCGCGAGGCGGTGTTCCGCGAGACCCGGCTCGAGATCATCCACGTCGTCGACTCGCTCGACAACGACATCGCAGCCGCGAACCACGCCGGCATCTCCGATGCCATCGAGAAGGCCCTCGCCGACGACGACCGACTGGCCGGCGTCGAGTGGGAGCTGCACCTCGTCGCCAGCACCCCCGGGGCCGGCGACGTCGCCGAGGCGATCCTCGGCAAGGTCAAAGAGATTGGTCCAGACCTCGTGGTCATCGGGGCGCGGCAACGCTCCCCGGTGGGAAAGGCCTTTCTCGGCAGCGTGACGCAGAACATCATCCTCGACGCCGGGGTTCCGGTTCTCGTTGTGAAGCGAGGCGTTTGACGTGCTCGCGGCGTGGGGCCCGTTACTCTCAACGGGCCCGAGCCGAGCATCGGTGATGACGTGTCCTGTCCCGATCCGGAGTGGCGCCACCCGGGGCAGACAAAAATCCATCTGACAAGGGGGCGGTCATGGCAGTTCAGCTCGACGTGCGGATCGATCGTGATACCCCGGTGCCCCTCTACCACCAGCTGGCCCAACAGCTCGAGGCGGCCATCACCAACGGAGCCCTCGGCCCTGGTGACGCCTTCGAGAACGAGGTCGCCATGGCCGACCGACTCGGACTGTCCCGCCCCACCGTGCGTCGCGCCATCCAAGAGCTCGTCTCACAGGGCCTGCTGCTGCGCCGCCGCGGCCTCGGCACGACGGTTGCTCGCCGCCAGATCCATCGCAAGGCCGACCTGACCAGCCTCTACGACGACCTGGTGCGCGAGGGCGGGGAGCCGCCGAGCACCTCCGTGCTCAGTCACGACATAGTCACTGACGAGGTTGCGGCGAGTGCCATGGGCCTTCCGGTCGACACCCCCCTGCTGCACCTCGCGCGCCTGCGCACGACCGGAGACATCGTTCTGGCCGTGCTGCAGAACTGGTTGCCGCCGGCCTACTCCGACATCACCGTCGACGAACTCGAGCGTGACGGCCTCTACTCGTTGCTCCGGGTGCGTGGGGCCAAACCGGTCGTGGCGCACCAGCGCATCGGCGCTCGGCCGCCGTCGGCTTCGGAGCGGAAGCATCTGGGCCTGACGCCGTCACAACCCGTGCTCACCATGACCCGCGCCGCGTTCGACGGCATGGGTAACCCGGTCGAGTACGGCGACCACTGCTACCGCGCGCAGGACTACGCCATCGAGGTCACCGTCGACGAGCGCTGACCCCCTGCACCGTCGAGGCCGAGGAAGGGACGCAGCGCTTCGGGGACCCGCACCGAACCGTCGGCCTGCTGGTGGTTCTCGAGGATCGCCACCAGCCATCGGGTCGTACCGAGAGTGCCGTTCAAGGTGGCCACGGTGCGGGTGCCCGAACCGTTGGGGTCACGCTCGCGGGTGTTCAGCCGGCGGGCTTGGTAGGTGGTGCAGTTCGAGGTCGACGTCAGCTCGCGATAACGGCCCTGCGTCGGCACCCATGCCTCACAGTCGAACTTGCGCGCCGCCGGCCCGCCGAGGTCGCCGGCCGCCGTGTCGATGATGCGGTAGGGCACCTCGATCTTGGCCAGCATCTCGCGTTCCCAGTCGAGCAGCCGTTGGTGCTCGACCTCGGCGTCCTCAGGCCGGCAGTAGCTGAACATCTCGACCTTGTGGAACTGGTGCACCCGGATGATGCCCCGGGTGTCCTTGCCGTGCGAGCCGGCCTCGCGCCGGTAGCAGGCCGACCACGCGACGTAGCGCTGCGGCCCGGCGGTCAGGTCGATGATCTCGTCGGCGTGGTACCCGGCGAGCGCGACCTCCGACGTGCCCGTGAGATAGAGGTCGTCGGCCTCGAGGCGGTAGACCTCCTCAGCGTGGGCGTCCATGAAGCCCGCACCGTGCATGATGTCGCTGCGCGCCAGCGTGGGGGTGATCATCGGGGTGAAACCGGCCGCCGTGGCCTGGGCCATCGCCATGTTGAGCAGCGCCAGCTCGAGCAGGGCGCCGACGCCGGTGAGGTAGTAGAAGCGGGCGCCGCCGACCTTGGCCCCGCGCTCCATGTCGATGGCGCCGAGGCGTTCCCCGATGGCGAGATGGTCGAGGGGCTCGAAGCCCTCGGCGGCGAAGTCCCTGGCCTGGCCGATCGTCTCGAGCACGGCGAAGTCGTCTTCGCCGCCCGACGGCACCCCGTCGATGATGACGTTACCCGCCCGACGCAAGAGGGTCGCGAGCTCGGCCCCGGCCTGGGCGGCATCCGCCTCGAGCGACTTGACCTGCTCGCTCAGCTCGCCGGCCTGGGCCCGCGCGTGGTGCGCTGCCTTCTCGAGGTGGTCGGCGTCAGCCGCGCCGGCCTTCTTGGCCTTCTGAAAGGCGCCCATCGCCGCGCCGACCGACCGGCTCACGACCTTCTGCTCGGCCCGCAGCGACTCGAACTCGCTGAGCGCCCCGCGCCGTCGCTCGTCGGCAGCGAGAATGGCGTCGACGACTTCAGGGTCTTCGCCACGGGCGGTCTGTGAGGCGCGCACCCGGTCGGGTTCGTCGCGCACGAGCTTGATGTCGATCACGCGGGCCAGCCTAACGGCGACCGGATGCCGCCCACGACCGAGTTCTCGCCCCTGAGCCGGTGCGTAGCCTGTGGCCATGACAGCCGAGCACGACGCAGCATCGGGCCACGCCCCCTACCCGCCGGCGCAGACCCGCGACGACTTCATCCGCAACCTCGGCGTTGTGCGGGCACGGATCGCCGCCGCTGCAGAACGCAGTGGTCGCCGATCGGAGGAGGTGCGACTGCTGCCGGTCAGCAAGACGGTGCCCGAGGAGCGGATCCGGCTGGCGGTGCAGGCCGGCTGTCGCGAGTTCGGCGAGAACAAGGTGCAGGAGGCCCGGCGCAAGCACGACCACCTCGCCGACCTCGACCTGCGCTGGTCGGTCATCGGCCACCTGCAGACCAACAAGGCCAAGGACGTCGCCGCCTTCGCCGCCGAGTTCCAGGCCCTCGACCGGCTGCGAGTGGCTCAGGTGCTCGATCGCCGGCTGCAGGCGATCGGCCGCGGCCTGAACGTGTACGTGCAGGTCAACACCTCCGGTGAGGACTCCAAGTACGGCCTGCCGCCGGAGGAGGCGCTCGCCTTCTTACGTGAGCTGCCCCAGTTCACCGCCCTGCGGGTGCAAGGGCTGATGACCCTGGCCGTCTTCACCGACGACACCGACCGGGTCCGCGACTGCTTCACCAAACTGCGCGAGCTGCGCGACCGCGCCCGCGAGCACGACCCCGACCTGATCGGTGCCGGCGGCCTGTCGATGGGCATGTCGGGTGACTACGAGACCGCGGTCGAGCAGGGGTCCACGGTCGTGCGGGTCGGTCAGGCCATCTTCGGCGCCCGCGCGCTACCCGACAGCTACTACTGGCCGAGCGCCGACGCCTGACCGGGCCAGCCACGTGGGCCCACGAAACCGACAGAGAAGAAGGATGCCGTTCACCCCCATCGAGTGAACGGCATCCTGGCTGGTGGGTGTCGGCTACTTCACCTCGGCCCGGCGCAGCAGCAGAATGCCGACCACGAGGGGCACCACGATCCAGACGGCGACCGACGTGCCCAGCTGCGCCCATTGCTCGCCCGACATCGAGCCGCTGAACAGCGGCTGCATGGTGCGGTTCATGTCGAGCCACTGGGACGGGGTGTCGAGCCAGCTGATGAGCCCGCCAAGAATGCCCCAGACGGTCGGCAGCACGAAGTACACGACGATCGCGGCCGGGGTGTTGCGGAACAGGGCACCGAAGGCGACACCCTGCATCAGACCCAGCAGCACGTACAGCCCGGCGCCGAGCACGACGAGGCCGCCGACGCTCCAGTCACCGTTGATGCCGCGGAAGGTGATGGCAGCCTGGTGCACCAGCGCCGCAAGGGCGAAGGCGAGCACGAAGGCGGCGATACCGATCAGCACGGCCGAGACGAGCTTGGCCATCGCGACCCGCGTGCGGCGCGGCTCCAGCGCGAAGGTGACCAGACCGGTGCGCTGGCTCCACTCCGACGTGACGGCCAGGATGCCGATGACGGGCAGGATGATCGCCGTCGGCAGCATCGTGGCCGACAGGTAGTCCTCGAAGGAGTGTTGGCCTCCGTTGGTGAAGAAGTTGATGGCCAGGGCTGTCGCGATGACCAGGCCGATGGCGATGATCAGCCAGCGACCGGCGCGGGTGTCGAGCTGTTTGCGCAGCTCGACGCGAGTCAGGCGAGAGAAGGGGATTCCGGTGGTGGGGCGCTCGCCGGGCAGCCGGCTCGGCATCGTGGCGACCGTGGGCAGGGCCGACTCGGCCTTCGCCGAGACGTTGGGGTGAGCGGTGGCGGGTGCCGACGGGTTGGCTGGGCTGGACTGGGTGGTCGGAGTGGTCATGCCGCCACCTCCTCTCGGGCAGATCCGGATGTGAGTTCGAGGAACATCTCTTCGAGGCCGCGGGTGTCGCCGCCGCGCAGCTCGGTGAGCACGATCCCCCGGGCGGCCGCCACGCGACCGACCTCGAGCGGCTCGGCCTCGACCTGCAGCCCCCCGGTAGCGGTGCGCCGAGAGACGATCGAGCCTTCGGCGAGCGCCGCCATGAGCGCGTCGTCGTCGGTCGAGCGCACGATGGTTCCGGCGCCGGCCAGCAGCTCGTCCTTGGTGCCGTGGGCCACGATGGTGCCGTTGCCGATGACGATGAGCTCATCGGCCACCCGCTCGATCTCGTTGAGCAGGTGCGAGCTGAGCAGCACCGTCCCACCCTCGCCGGCAAAGCCGCGCAGCAGGTCTCTCATCCAGCGGATGCCGGCCGGGTCGAGCCCGTTGGCCGGCTCGTCCAGGATCATCACCTCGGGGTCGCCGAGCAGCGCGTGGGCGATGCCGAGCCGCTGGCGCATCCCGAGGGAGTAGTTGCGCACCTTGCGCCCGGCCTCCTTGTCGGTGAGCCCGACGACGTCGAGCATCTCGGCCACTCGACTCTTGTCGATGCCCATGAGGGCGGCGCCGAGCGCGAGCACCTCGCGGCCGGTGCGGCCGGCGTGCTGGGCCGAGGCGTCGAGCAGCACCCCGACGTGGCGACCAGGGTTCGGCAACGACGCGTAGGGCTGGCCCAGCACGGTGGTCGTGCCCGACGTGGGCGGTGTGAGGCCGGCCACGATGCGCATGGCGGTGGTCTTGCCGGCGCCGTTCGGCCCGAGGAAGCCGGTGACGAGCCCGGGCTTGACCTCGAACGAGATGTCGTTGACGGCCGTGAAGGGGCCGTACCTCTTGGTGAGTCGTTCGACGGTGATCATGGGCTCCACCCTGCCTTGTCACGTGAGGTGCGCACATCCGTCATGAGCCTGATTTCGACCCCTACCTAAGTCGCGGCGACCCTGACCCGAGTCAGGGTCGCGACCCTGAGTGAACAGACTTCGGTCGGATGCCGGTGAGCTCGCCCCGCGCCTACGCTGGCTGCGTGCCCCTGCCCCGAGTCGCGCTCACCCGACGTTCTCACGTCTGGGGAGAGTCGTGGCGGCTCATCGCCGCGCTGCTGCTGGGCCTGGCGCTCTGGGCGTTGATCTGGGTGGCGGTGGCCGACACCTCGGTCACGCCGGCCTTCGGGATGGCCTGGTTCGGCGTCGATCTCGCCCTCGGGTTCGTCTCGACGGGGCTGCTGCTGCTGCGGCGACGGTGGCCCGTCACCGTGACCACGGTCACGGCCCTGCTCAGCGGGCTCTCGGCGGTCTCTGCCGGCGCATCGGCGTTCGCGCTCGTCTCGCTCTCGACCCGCAGGCGTTGGCGTGAGATCGCCCTGGTGTCGGTGCCGTGGACCCTCGCCGGCCTGATCAACGCGGCGGTCTATCCCGACACCGGCAGCGGCTCGACCCTGGCCAACATCATCATCGGTGTTCTCAGCTTCACGGTGGGGGCCTCGATCGGCTGGGCCATCGGCGAGCGCCGCGCCTTCGTGGCCTCGCTGCAGGACCGTGCCCTCACGGCCGAGCGGGAGCAGACGATGCGGGTGGCCCAGGCCAAGGTCGCAGAGCGCGCCCGGATCGCCCGCGAGATGCACGACGTGCTGGCGCACCGGATCTCGTTGGTGGCCATGCACTCCGGCGCTCTCACCTACCGCACCGACCTCACCCCCACGCAAGTTGCCGACACGGCCGAGGTGGTGCGCGCCAACGCCAACCTCGCGCTGACCGAGCTGCGGGCGGTGCTCGGCGTGCTGCGCGACGTTCCTGACACCGGGGTCGTTGGAGCGCCGACCGGCGAGGTGAGCGGCCCTCCCGCCCCACCTCAACCGACCCTGGCCGACCTTCCCCGTCTGGTCGGCGACGCCGAAGAGGCGCAGACCCGCGTGCAGCTCGAGGTGCGCGGCGAGCTGGCTGACGTGCCCGACCGGGTCTCGCGCAGCGCCTTCCGCATCATCCAGGAGTGCCTCACCAACGCCCGCAAGCACGCCCCCCGGATGCCGGTGGGGCTCGTCGTCGAGATCATCTCGGGTGAGCATGGTGCAGACGGCCCTGGTCGTGGGCCCGAAGCCCGAGACGGCGAGAGCGGCGCGGTCGCGCTCATGGTGCGCAACGGCATCCCAAAGGCTTCGCGTGACCCCCGACCGGTGGTGTCGGCCGCCACCGTGCCCACCGTGCGGGCCGACGTGGTGGGGTCGGGGCTGGGCCTCGTCGGGGTCACGGAACGGGCCGTGCTGGCCGGCGGCGAGCTGACCTACGGGCACGACCGCCGCGGCGACTTCGTGGTCACGGCCCGGCTACCGTGGTCGACGTGAACGCGGGAGCACCGGATACGACGATCACGGCGCCCACTCGCGTCGTGCTCGTCGACGACGACGCGCTGGTGCGCGCCGGCCTGAGGCTGATCCTCGGCGGAGCCGCTGACCTCGAGGTCGTGGCCGAGGCCGGCGACGGCATCGAGGCGGTCGACGCCGTGGCCGCAAGCAACCCCGACGTCGTGCTGATGGACATCCGGATGCCGCGCCGTGACGGTCTCGAGACGACCCGGCTGTTGCTGTCGGAATCGGCGCGGGCCCGACGCCGCAAGGAGGTTCGCGTGATTGTTCTGACCACCTTCGACACCGACGACCTCGTGGTGCAGGCGCTGAGGGCCGGCGCGCACGGCTTCCTGCTGAAAGACACCGAGCCCCATCGCCTCGTCGAGGCGGTGCGGCTGGTCGCGGCCGGCCAACCGATCCTGTCGCCCAGCGTCGTGGCCCAGCTGATGTCGCACGTGGCGGGAGACCACGGTGACGCGACCGCCAGCCGCCGCCGTGACGCGAGGCAGCGACTGGCGACCCTCACCGACCGCGAGCGCGAGGTGGCCCTGGCCATCGGGCGCGGGCTGTCGAACGCCGACATCTCGCGTGACCTCTACCTCAGCATCCCGACGGTCAAGGCCCACGTGTCGCGGGTGCTGACCAAGCTGGGCGCCGACAACCGGGTGCAGATCGCGATCATCGTGCACGACGCCGCCACGACCTGACCTTCTCGCCGCCCCGCCCCGCGCTTGTCCCCGCGAACCTTGTCCCGCGAACGACTCGTTCGAGGGAGGGCGGCGCGGGCCCCCACCCCCGGGGGCCCAGCACGAGGGGGGGG
>JAKDLG010000176.1 GCA_030452985.1 Humibacillus sp. | reverse complement strand
CCATGCGCACCGCGCTATGGCTGCGCGATGGTGGCTGTTCTTTCCCGGGGTGCTCGACCCCGGCGCAGTGGACCGACGCCCACCACGTGCGGCACTGGCTCCACGGCGGCCCCACCTGCCTGGGAAACCTGGCGTTGTTGTGCCGACGGCATCACGTGTACGTCCACGAGAAGGACCTCACCGCGACCATCACGGACACCGGCGTCACCTGGAACACCTGGCAAACACTGGCGCACCAGCGCCAAGGCCCGATGCTGAAAACGGCCCACCCCTGCTACTAATCTTCAGACCCTGAACCTGACCACCCAGTGACGAACCAGGCGACGATCGAGCTCGATGTAGCAGTTCAGCGGTTACGCCACGCGTCGGGGGTCTTCACCAGCTGACGAACGCGATCGGGCAGGTTGCCGGTGAGCAGGTCGTCGAGGGAGGTCTCGTCGAGCACCTCGCGCAGGCTGGCCCGCACCGCCACCCACAACCCCGGGAGGTTCGCTGCCACCCCCTGGTAGTGCGTCTCATGCGGACGCAGACCCCGCACCTCGGCCAGCGGCCCGTCGACCGCCCGGAACACATCGCCCACGCTGATCTCAGTGCGGGGGCGTGCGAGCACGTAACCGCCCCGGGCTCCGCGACGGCTGACGACCAGCTGGGCGCGGCGCAGGTCAGCGAAGATAGCTTCAAGAAACTTGCGGGGCAGCTTCTGCTCGGTCGAGAGCGTGTCGACGCTGACCGGGCCCGTGGCCTCCACGTCGGCGTCGGCGAGAATCAGCATCGCCCTGACGGCGTAGTCGACTCGGGCAGAGATGTCCACGGCCGAAGTCTGCCCCATCGAGGCGACGCGGGCAGTCAGACGGCAGCAATGGCCAGCCGGTCGACGACGCTGCAGAGGTTCTCGACGCTGACGGTGGTGACAAAGTCCGAGAAGAACTGACGAGCCTCGCCGCTCACGCGCCCACCGATCCTGGGGCCCCGGAGTTCACGTGCGGGTGGCGAGAGGGCCGGCGTGACGCAGTGTCAGGTCGAGCAGGGCGATGGCACCCGCCTTGCTCAGGGGTTCGTTGCCATTGCCGCACTTCGGGCTCTGGATGCACGACGGGCACCCTGTCGCGCACTCGCACGCCACGATTGCAGCCAGGGTCGCGCCCAACCAGGCTCGGGCTCGCCGGAATCCGCGCTCGGCGAAGCCCGCCCCACCAGGATGCCCGTCGTAGATGAGGATGGTCGGCAGCCCAGTGTCGGGGTGCAACGCCGTCGAGACCCCCCCGATGTCCCAACGGTCAGCAGTGGCGAAGAGCGGCAGCATCCCGATGGCCGCGTGCTCGGCCGCGTGCGCCGCCCCCGGAATGTCGCTCTCGTCGATTTCGGCCCCCGCCAGCTCGTCGACGGGCATGGTCCACCACATCGCCTTGGTCGACAGCGAGCGCACCGGCAGGTCGAGCGGGTGCTCGCCGATCACCTCGCCCCCCGGCAGACGTCGCAGGAACGAGACCACCTGACCGCGCACCGTCACCGCCCCGAACGAGCACCGCAACGGGCCCCACTGCTCGTGCTCGATCTCTCGCCCGATCTCGAACTCGCTGACCGAACGGGCCTGCGTGCTCCACCCCGGGTCGCCGCGCACCGCGAGGGCGGCGTGCTCGTCAAGGTCGAGCTCGGTGACCACCCACGCCTGACCCTGGTGCACGTGCACGGCGCCGGTGTGCACCTGCGAGTGCGCTGAAGCCTCGTCGACCATGCCGACGACCCGGCCGGTGCGGGTCTCGATGATCCTGACGGGTTCACCGGCACCGCGCAGTGACAGGTGGTCGGCCGGCCGGTCGTCACGGGCCCAGAACCAGCCACGGGGCCGCTGCTTGAGGATGCCGCGAGCCACCAGCGCGTCGAGCAGCGTGCGGGTCTGAGGCCCGAACAGGGCGAAGTCGTCTGTGGTGATGGGCAGCTCGGCAGCGGCGGCGGCCAGGTGAGGGGCCAGCACGTGCGGGTTGCCGGGGTCGAACACCGTCGACTCGACGCGACGACCGAAGATCGACTCGGGATGGTGCACCACGAAGGTGTCGAGTGGGTCGTCGGCGGCAACGAAGACGGCCAGCGAGCGTTCGCCCGACCGTCCGGCCCGCCCGGCCTGCTGCCAGAGCGAGGCAAGGGTGCCGGGCCACCCGGCGAGCAGCACCGCGTCGAGCCCGCTGACGTCGATGCCGAGCTCGAGGGCGTTCGTGGCCGCGAGGCCGACGATCTCCTTGCTACGCAGCGCCTTCTCGAGGGCGCGCCGTTCCTCGGGAAGATAACCGCCCCGGTAGGCCGCGACCTGGCCCTCGAGCGAGCCCGAGACGCGCTCCTTGGCGATCTTGGCCACCACCTCGACCCCCGCTCGAGATCGGGCGAACGCGACCGTCTGCACGTCTTCGGAGATGCACCCGGCAAGCAGGCTGCCCACCTCCGTGAGCGTGCTGGTGCGCTTCGCGACACCGTTCTCGTCGGTCGACATCGGCGGTTCCCAGAGGGCGAAGGTCATGGCGGCGCGGGGTGACCCGTCGGTCGTGACCGGGGTGACCGGCATCCCCAACAGGCGGGTGGCGTGGGCCTCGGGCTCAGCCACGGTCGCGCTCGCGAACACGAAGGTGGGCGCAGACCGGTAGCGGGCGGCCACCCGGCGAAGCCGTCGCAGCACCGCGGCTTGGTGCGACCCGAACACGCCCTTGTAGACGTGGCACTCGTCGACGATGACGTAGCGCAGCGCCCGCAGGAAGGAGCTCCAGCGCTCGTGTCCAGGCAGCAGGGAGTGGTGCAGCAGGTCGGGGTTGGTGAGCACGAGGTTGGCGTGGTCGCGGATCCACCGCCGTTCGTCGGTGGGCGTGTCGCCGTCATAGGTCGCCGGCCGGATGCCGGGCAGCGCGAGCCCCGCGACCCGGCTCAGCTGGTCGGCGGCCAGGGCCTTGGTGGGGGCCAGGTAGAGGGCCGTGGCTCCCCGCCCGTTCGGGGCGTTCGCCCCGGCCATGAGGTCGGTGAGGCTGGGCAGCAGGTAGCCGAGGCTCTTGCCGGATGCCGTTCCGGTGGCGACGACGACGTGGCGGCCGTCGTGGGCGGCCTGCGCCACCTCGACCTGGTGTGACCAGGGCGCTTCGATGCCGGCGCCTAGAAGGGCGCCGAGCAGGTTCGGGTCGGTCCACTCCGGCCAGTCGCCGGGCTGGGCGGCGCGGGCCGGAACCTCGTGCACGTGCAGCAGGCGGCTCTGGTCATCGCCCGCTAGGCGGGCGAGCAGACCTGCCGGATCGAGTCGTCCGGACGCCGACGTCACCCCCGGCGGGGGAGCGTCCGGTGCCCGAAAAGCGGTCGTGCCGTGACTGTCCATGTAGATCAACCGTAGGTGGTCTGGGTACAGTGTCGGGCGGAGAGGGCATGCTACGCCGCTCCTGCACAGTCACGGGGCTTCGCGACTGAGCAAAATGTCGGAACTGCGCCGAAGGGGCTCCTGTGGACCTGTCGATCACCCGTGCCGACCACGGTGCCCGCACCGTGGTGCACCTCGGCGGCGAGATCGACGTCTACACGGCGCCACTCGTGCGAGAAAAGCTCGACGAGCAGATCACAGCAGGCCGCACCGACCTCGTCGTAGACCTCACCGACGTGACCTTCCTCGACTCGACCGGTCTGGGTGTGCTCGTCGGCCGGCTCAAGCTCACCCGCACCATGGGCGGTTCGATGCGCATCGTGGGCACCGACGACCGCGTGCTCAAGGTCTTCTCGATCACGGGTCTCGACAAGGTGTTCGAGATGCACCACGACCTCGACTCGGCCCTCGCGGCTGACGTCGACGAGGCGGCGGCCGATCAGCACTCCTAGGGCCGCCGGCGCAGACGGCAGCGGTGGCACCCACCCAGCCGAACGAGCCGAACCTGCCGAACGACCCACCGGGGTCTTGGACCCAACTGTCGCGCCCGCGACTGCTGCTGACGCGTCCACGCCCGTGTCGATAGACGACCTGGTCGGCGCTCTGCGCTCTGACCTCACGCGGGCCGGTTTCACCGTCGACGGGGTGGGCGACCGTCTCGGGCCGTTGGCGGCGGCGGCTCTGCACCGGGAACAGCCGGTTCCGGCGATCCTGGCCACCGCGGCGGCCACCGACGCCTGCGGGGTGCTGATCGCCCTGTTCAGCCTGGGCGAGTCCGTCGGGGCGCACGAGGTGGAGGCTGCGCTGCCCAGCCTGGGCGTGGCCGGCGCCGTTGAGCTGGGGCTGGTGCGGGCGGCATCCGGTCTGGTGAAGGCCCGGTGCGACCTGCGACCGTACGGCGACGACAACGGTACGGGCGGGCGCGGGCACGACTGGTGGGTGGCCTCCGACCTGGGCGAGCTGCAGACCGGCACTGCCCTACGGCCCGACCATGTGCTCGGTATCGGAGGCGCGTCGACCACGCTGGCGTCGTGGACCATCCGCCGCCCGGTCGAGCGGGCCCTCGACCTGGGTACCGGATGCGGCGTACAGGCCCTGCACCTGGCGGCTCACGCCTTGAGCGTGCTGGCGACCGACATCTCCGAGCGGGTGCGTGACTACGCCGTGTTCAACGCGGCGCTCAACGAGACCGAGCTAGACGTGCGTGTCGGCGACATGCTCGAACCTGTTGCAGGGCAACAGTTCTCGCTGGTAGTGAGCAACCCGCCTTTCGTCATCACTCCCCGTGTCGATGGGGTGACGCGCTACGAGTACCGCGACGGCGGACGTGCCGGCGACGCCCTGGTGCGCTCGCTGGTGCGTGAGGTCGGCGCGGTGCTCGAGCCGGGCGGCGTGGCGCAGTTCCTCGGCAACTGGGAGGTGCCCCGCGGACGCACCTGGCGCGAGGTCTGGGAGGAATGGCTCGAGGGGGTGAGCCTCGACGCGTGGGTCGTGCAGCGCGACACCCAGGACCCGGCGGAGTACGCGGAGCTGTGGTCGCGCGACGGGGGCGTGCTACCCGGAACCGCTGAGTACCGCAACGTTGTCGCCGCCTGGCTGCAGGACTTCGCGGCCCGCGACGTCGCGTCGATCGGCTTCGGGGTGGTGACCCTGCAACGTCCCCTCGAAGCGCGCGACCCGTGGCGCGACCTCGCTGACGTCACCGGCCCGGTGGCCCCGGCCCTAGGCCCCACGGTGGAGGCTGGGCTGCAGGCGCGAACCTGGCTGGCCGAGCACGATGACGATGAGGTGCTGGCCGTCGCCTGGTCGTGTGCCCCCGACGTCACGGAGGAGCGCTACGGGCGACCGGGAGCCGAGCACCCGAACGTCATCGTGTTCCGGCAGGGTGGGGGCCTGCGGCGGTCGGTGCGCGCCGACACCGTGCTGGCCGCCTACCTCGGGGTGGCCGACGGTGAGCTCACCGCGCGGGCCGCCCTCGACGCCATCGCCGAGCTGGTGGGGGCCGACGCCGCGGCCGTACGAGCCGAGATGGCGCCCCGGCTGCGCGACCTCGTCGCCGACGGCCTCCTCGTCTGATCCACTGATCCACTTGTGAGTGAGCACTCACTCAGTCATGATGGACGACGTGACACAGCGAGCGGCAACCGGCACCCCCCGCCAGAGGCGGGCCGCGCCGATGCACCCCGACGACCGGCGCGATGCGCTGATCGAGGTGTTCGTCGACCTCGCGCACCGCACCGGTCGCACCCCGACCACGAGTGAGATCGCAGCCGAGGCGGGCGTGGCGGAGGGCACGATCTTCCGGGTCTTCGCCACGAAGGAGGCGCTCGAGAACGAGGCCGTCCAGACGGCGTTCTGCCCCGCGCCGGCCCGCCGTCGCATCGCGGCGATCGACCCCGACGGTTCGCTGCGCGACCGACTCGTCGACTTCACCCGCATCATGCAGAGCCGCTTCACGGAGGTGTTCGGCCTGATGGCTGCCCTCGGACTCAGCCAGCCGCCCAACCGCGGCCCCCATGAGGCCTGCTACGCGGTAGGTCGGCACCTGCGAGGCCACGACGACGGGCACGAGAACGATCACGACATCGCGCACCAGCCGGTGCTCGAAGCCGTGCACGACCTGCTGCTGCGCGACGAGGAGCACCTCGTCGTACCGGGAGCCCAAGTGGTGCACCGCATCCGCCTGCTCACCTTCTCGGGCAGCCACCCGGGCATCTCCGACGGTCAGACGCTCACAGCCGAGGAGATCGTCGACACGGTGCTGTTCGGGGTCGTGCGCCGAGATGAGGCTCGTGGCGTGAGCGGCATCCGTGAGCTGTACTGCGAGCTGACCGGCGGGCGCAACCTCGACGACCTCGACGACCTCGGTCTGCCTGCTGCTCGAGCAGCCACCGAACAATCCGTTTGACCCTCACCCTGCGTGAGTCCGTACCGTCTACAGGCGAAGAACCGAACGAAAGGCCCACCATGCTGATCAGACTGCTTCGCAGTCACCTGCGCCCCTACCGGGGAGAGATCGGGCTCATTCTGCTGGCCCAGTTCGTCGCCACGATGGCCTCGCTCTTCCTACCCAGCCTCAACGGCCAGATCATCGACCAGGGCGTCACCAAGGGCGACACCGGCTACATCATCAGCCACGGCGGCATCATGCTCGCCGTCAGCCTGGTGCAGATCGTCGCCGCGATCTGCGCCACCTACCTCGCCGCGAAGGTTGCGATGGGTATGGGCCGTGACCTGCGGGCCAACCTCTTCGGCACCGTCGTCGACTTCTCGGCCCAGGAGGTCAGCAAGTTCGGGCCGCCCACGCTGATCTCGCGCAACACCAACGACGTGACGCAGGTGCAGATGGTCGTCTTCATGGCCTTCTCGCTGCTGGTGACCACCCCGATCCTCATGGTCGGCGGCATCATCATGGCGCTGCGCGAGGACGTCGGGCTCGCCTGGCTGGTGGCGGTGGCCGTGCCCCTGCTCGGCCTGTGCGTGAGCCTCGTCATCTGGCGGATGGTGCCGTGGTTCGGCCGCATGCAGACCTCGCTCGACGGCGTCAACCGGGTCATGCGCGAGCAGATCACCGGCATCCGGGTGGTGCGGGCGTTCGTGCGCGAAGACCACGAAGAGCAGCGGTTCGCCGGCGCCAACGCCGATCTGACCCTGGCCGGCCTCAAGGTAGGGCGCCTCATGGCCCTCGTCTTTCCCATCGTCATGTTCATCTTCAACGTCTCGACCGTGGCCGTCATGTGGTTCGGCGGCCACCGCATCGCCTCCGGCAACATGCTGATCGGTGAGCTGACCGCCTTCTTGTCCTACCTGGTGCTGATCCTGATGGGCGTCATGATGGCCACCTTCATGGCCACGATGATCCCCCGTGCGTCGGTGTCCTCCACGCGCATCCACGACGTGCTCCACACGGAGTCGACGGTCATCGAGTCGGCCACCCCGCTGCGGGTGCAGCCGGGACCGGTCGGCCTCGAGCTGTCGGGCGTCGACTTCCACTACCCGGGGGCCGAGGTCTCCGTGCTGCACGACGTCAGCTTCACTGCTGAGCCCGGGCACACGACCGCCGTCATCGGTTCGACCGGTAGCGGCAAGACGACCCTGATCGGCCTGATCCCCAGGCTCTTCGACGTCTCGGAGGGAAAGGTGCTCGTCGGAGGAGTCGACGTGCGTGACCTCGGGCTCGACGAGCTGTGGAGCCACCTCGGTCTCGTGCCGCAGAAGCCGTATCTCTTCAGCGGCACCGTCGAGTCCAACCTGCGCTACGGCAACCCGGAGGCGACCGAAGCCGAGCTCTGGGCCGCCCTCGACATCGCCCAGGCGAGCGACTTCGTGCGGGCCATGGGTGGCCTCGAGTCGCCCATCGCCCAGGGCGGCACGAACGTCTCCGGTGGCCAGCGGCAACGACTCGCCATCGCCCGGGCCGTCGCGAAACGACCCGACATCTACCTCTTCGACGACTCGTTCTCGGCCCTCGACCTCTCGACCGACGCGCGACTGCGGCGGGCCCTGCGACCGGCCACCCGCAACGCGGCGGTCGTCATCGTGGCCCAACGAGTCTCGACGATCGTCGACGCCGACCGCATCGTCGTGCTCGACGACGGCCGCATCGTCGGGCAGGGAACCCACGACCAGCTGCTCGAGACCTGTGAGACCTACCAGGAGATCGTCGAGTCTCAACGCAGCGCGGAGGTGGCAGCCTGATGGCCGAGGGAGTGCAGACAGCGGAAGAGAAGGCGGCCGCCGCCCGGCGCGGACCCGCCCGACGGGGTGGTCCGCCCCACATGCAGATGGGCCAGCCCGGCGAGAAGTCGCTCGACTTCGGCCCGTCGGCCAAGCGGCTGATCGGGCGGCTGCGGCCGGACCGGGTCAAGGTCATCATCGTGCTCGTGTTCGCCGTCGTGAGCGTCGTGCTGAGCTCGATCGGACCCAAGGTGCTGGGGAGAGCCACCGACCTGATCTTCGCCGGCGTCATCGGTGACATGGTCGGCAAGAACGCACCCGCGGGTACCACCAAGGATCAGGCGATCGCAGCGCTGCGCGCCGACGGGCAGACGACGTATGCCGACCTGCTCAGCAACGTCGCCTTCACGCCGGGCCAGGGCATCGACTTCGACGCACTCGGGCAGGTGCTGCTGATCGTGATCGGTCTGTTCGTCGCGGCATCCTTCTTGATGTGGGTGCAGGGCTTCATCCTGCAGGGCGTGCTCCAGCGCACCATGTACAAGCTGCGGCAGGACGTCGAGGAAAAGCTCAACCGGCTGCCGCTGCCCTACTTCGACAACCAGCCGCGCGGCGAGATTCTCAGCCGCGTCACCAACGACATCGACAACGTCGGCCAGTCGCTGCAGCAGACGCTGTCGCAGCTGCTCAACTCACTGCTGACCGTCATCGCGGTGCTCAGCATGATGTTCTGGATCTCGTGGATGCTCGCGCTCATCGCGCTGGTGACGATCCCCGTCGCGATCGTGGTCACGACGGCGATCGCCAAGCGGTCGCAGAAGATGTTCGTGCAGCAGTGGCGCAACACCGGCGAGCTGAACGGCATCGTCGAGGAGACCTTCACCGGCCACGGCCTGGTCAAGGTCTACGGCCACCAGCAGGAGACCCGCGAGAACTTCCGCGTGAAGAACGACGAGCTCTTCGGAGCCTCGTTCGGCGCCCAGTTCATCAGCGGCATCATCATGCCGGTCATGATGTTCGTCGGAAACCTCAACTACGTCGTCATCGCCGTCGTCGGTGGTCTGAAGGTCACGTCGGGCTCCCTCTCGCTCGGCGACGTGCAGGCCTTCATCCAGTACTCGCGCCAGTTCACCCAGCCCCTCACCCAGGTCGCCTCGATGGCGAACGTGCTGCAGTCAGGGGTGGCGTCGGCCGAGCGCGTGTTCGAGGTGCTCGATGCGCCCGAGCAGACGGCGGATGCCGTGTCGCCGCAACGCATCGACGACCCCCACGGGGCGGTGGCCTTCGAAGACGTGTCGTTCTCGTACGTGCCCGACAAGCCGCTCATCGAGAACCTCGACCTCGCGGTCAGCCCCGGGCAGACCGTCGCGATCGTGGGGCCCACCGGCGCCGGCAAGACGACGCTCGTCAACCTCATCATGCGGTTCTACGAGCTGAACTCCGGCCGCATCACGCTCGACGGGGTCGACATCCGCGAGCTGACCCGACACGGTCTGCGCTCGCGGATCGGGATGGTGCTGCAGGACACCTGGCTGTTCGGCGGGACGATCCGCGACAACATCGCCTACGGACGTCCGGGTGCGAGCGCTGACGAGGTCATCGACGCCGCCAAGGCCACCTACGTCGACCGTTTCGTGCACTCGCTGCCCGACGGCTACGACACGGTGCTCGACGACGAGGGGAGCAACATCTCGGCCGGCGAGAAACAGCTGATCACGATCGCGCGAGCGTTCCTGTCAGACCCGGCCCTGCTCATCCTCGACGAGGCGACCAGCTCGGTCGACACGCGCACCGAGCTGTTGGTGCAGCACGCCATGGCCGCGCTGCGCTCCGACCGCACCAGCTTCGTCATCGCGCACCGCCTCTCGACGATCCGTGACGCCGACCTCATCCTCGTGATGGAGGAGGGGCACATCGTCGAGCAGGGTTCGCACACCGAGCTGCTCGCGGCCAACGGTGCGTACGCCCGGCTGTACGCCGCCCAGTTCGCCGGTGCCGCCGCCGACCTCGACGAGGCCACGGCCGTCGACCCGGTCGGCTCTCGTGGCCAGGGTGAGAGCGCCGACGAGCGGGGTGAGGAGTCTCGTGAGATGGCCGACGCCACCGTGGGCTCCGGCGCCGGGGCCGACGTTCCGTCCGGCCCGCCGTCGCCGGATGCCGTGCTGCCCGACGAGGATCGTTCCTCGCCCTGATGCTGCCGACGTGGCCACCCGTACGGAAGTGGCCACTCGACTGTACGAAAGTGGCCATTCCCCCAGTCCCGTGCGGGGGGCCCAAGCCGACCCCCCCCAAGGGGCGG
>JAKDLG010000175.1 GCA_030452985.1 Humibacillus sp. | reverse complement strand
TCGTGCCCGCCTTGCTGCTACGGCGCGCCGTCACCTATCCGCGCGATCTCTTAGTATCGCGCTTGCCGTACCGATCCTGCTGATTACGATCTTCGCGCGGAAGTACTTTGTGGCGGGCCTCGCCGGGGGCGCGGTGAAGGGGTGAGGACCAACCGCGTCAAAGAGCTCATCGACGGTGGTGGGTTCGCCGTGAACGCCTGGGTCTCGTGCGACAGTCCGTACGTGGCGGAGGTGCTGTCTCACGCCGGCTACGACGCCGTGACGATCGACCACCAGCACGGCATGTTCGGACTCGACCGCGTCATCACCTTGTTGCAGGCGGTCAGTGCCGGCCCGGCGATGCCGATGGTGCGCTGCAGCCATCTCGACCTCGCCGAGATCGGCAAGCTGCTCGATGCCGGTGCCTATGGCGTGATCTGCCCGAGCATCGACACTGCCGCGCAGTGTGCCGAGCTGGTGGGAGCCTGCCGGTACCCTCCAGTGGGGCGACGCAGCTTCGGTCCGTCGCGCGGTCTGCTCTACGGGGGCCCCGACTACGTGCAGCACGCCAACACGACCGTTGCGGTGTGGGCCATGATCGAGTCGCGGGAAGCGCTCGAGAACCTGGATGAGATCGTCGCCGTTCCGGGCCTCGACGGGGTGTACGTCGGTCCCAACGACCTGGCCCTGTCGCTGGGGGTGCCGCCCGCGACCTCCCCGGTGGCCCAGGAGGTTCAGGACGCACTGTCTCGGGTGGCCGCGGTCGCCCACGCGGCGGGGGTGGCGGCGGGCGCCTACTGCGCGGATGCGGAGACGGCGGCGCAGCTGGTGGGCGAGGGGTATGACCTCGTGACGCCCGGTAACGACGTGGTGCTTCTTCGTGAGGGTGCAGCCCAGCGTCTGGCCGTCGCCCGCGGAAATCCCACCGGCGGCAGGGCCGATGCTGGATACTGAGTCGATTTCACTGGACCTTCACCCGCAGGAGCTGGCGATGGGCGTGACGAGCCACGATGTGGCCAGGGCTGCCGGGGTGTCCCAACCCACCGTGTCGCGGGCGCTGCGCGACGACCCGAACATTGCCGACAAGACCAAGTCACGGGTGGCGGAGGTGGCTCGCCGGCTGGGCTATGTCCCGAACGAGCTCGGCCGCAGCCTCTCACTACAGGCGACGAGGCGCATCGCCGTCGTAGCCGACCTCGACAACCCGTTGTGGCCGATGCTCATCGAGCAGCTTCACGACGGGCTTGCTCAGAGCGGTTACTCGATGACCTTGCTCGCCGAGCACGGCGACCTGCAGCGGTTCGACCAACAGCTGCTCGGAGGATGGGCGGACGGGGTGATCGTGACCTCCGCCCGGATGCGAGCCACTCTTCCGTTCGAGCTGCGCCGTCGAGGGGTGCCCTTCGTACTGGTCAACCGCGTCATCAAGGGACTCAAGGCGGATGCCGCTGTCGCAGACAACGTGGCCGGTGGACGAGCCGCCGCCCAGGTGCTCGTCGAAGCCGGGCATACCCGGATCGGAGCCCTGTTCGGTCCTCAGGACACCAGTACCGGACGAGACCGCGAGAAGGGCTTCCGGGAGGGACTCGAGCAGGCTGGGCTGACTCTGCCCGCCTCCCGAGTCGTGCACGGCGAGTTCGACTACACCTTCGGTCGCGAGGCGCTTCCTCATCTTCTCAAGGGTCGGTACCGAGCGACGGCCATCTTCTGTGCCAACGACATCATCGCCATCGGTGCGCTGAACACCGCACGTCAGTTGGGTGTCTCCGTCCCCACTGACATCGCCCTCATCGGCTTCGACGACCTCGACCAGGCGTCGTGGCCGGTGTTCGACCTCACCACCATCCGCATTCCGTTCGAGACACTGGTGCGGGCTGCGGTGGCTCGCATCCTGCAGCGACTGTCGGGTGACACCAGCCCGGCTCGTGTCGAGGTGCATCCCGTCACGCCCGTGCTCCGCGGCACCCACCTACGGTGACGACGGAGGACCGGTCCGCGCTGGCCGATGCGTCGGGTGCGCCCACCCTCGTGCTGCTGAGCGGGATGCTGGGTGATGAGTCATTGTGGCGAGGCGTGCTCCAGCGCCTCGACCCTCTGACAAAGCCGCTCTGCCTACGTTCCGACTCCGGCGCCACCGTGGGCGCCGTGGCTGCCGCGGTGCTCGACGCCGCACCGCCGTCGTTCGCGTTGGCCGGTCACTCCTTCGGCGGCATCGTGGCCCTCGAGGTGCAGCGTCTGGCGCCTCACCGTGTCGCGAGACTGGCTCTGCTGAGTGCCAGTGGCCGGCCGGGTTCGACCGCGCAGAAGGAGGGTTGGTCTACGCTGCGGGAGCGTACGTTGGCGGGGGAGTTCTCCACCGTCGTCGAAGAACTGGCCATCCTCACTCTGCCGCAGCACCACCGGACACCAGAGCTCGTAGCCCAGGGCGTGGCCATGTCCCACGTGGTCGGGGCCAGCGGGCTGCTTCGGCAGCTCGCAGCGCAGGGTGATCGGCCCGATAGCCTGCCGAGGCTGGCCGGTATCGACGTACCGACGGCTGTCGTGATCGGTGAGCTCGACGAGGTGTGTCCACCCGACCTGCAGCATGAGGTCGCGAGGACCATCCCCGGCGCGGTGACCCACATCATCTCTGGTGCCGGGCACATGAGCCCCCTCGAGGCTCCCGATCAGGTGGCTCAGGTGCTGCGCACCTGGTTGTCAGCGGCAACGGCCCCACGGCATCCAGGCACCCGTGACAGCCGGAGCCGCTCCCGCTTTCCTCGCGACAAGGAGTCACAGTGACCGACAGCGCCACACCGCAGGATCTTCCGGCTCGCGTCGACGTCGTCGTCGTGGGTGCCGGTCTGATGGGGGCAGCCAGCACCTGGCAGCTGGCCCAGCGCGACATCGAGACCCTGGTGCTCGAGCAGTTCGAACCGGCGACGGCCCGCGGCAGCTCACACGGCTCCGCCCGCATCGTTCGGCGGGCCTACCCCCACGACGACTACGTCCGTCTGACGGGGGAGGCCTTCGACCTCTGGTCAGAGCTCGAGGCGCAGAGCTCGCGCACACTGTTGCGCGTCACCGGTGGCATCGACCACGGGAGTGACCGCAACCCGCGTGCCCTCGCGGAGGCGATGACACGCACCGGGATCCCGCACGCGATGCTGGCTTCCGCCGAGGCTGAGCAGCGCTGGCCGGGACTGCGTTTCGACGGGCCCGTGCTCTTCCACGAGCAGGCCGGAACGATGGATGCCGCGCTGGCCGTCGCTGCCTTCCTGGAGGTCGCCGTATCGCGGGGCGTGCGGGTTCGTACGGGGGTGGGCGTAACCGGCATCGAGCCCTTGGGCGACGAGGCGCTCGTGCACACCGACCACGGGTCGGTGCGGGCCAGGCGCGTCGTGGTGGCGGCCGGGGCGTGGTGCGAGGGGCTCATCGGTTCTCTCGTGACGCTCCCACCGTTGAGCGTCACCGAACACCGGGTGTTCCACTTCCCCCGCAGAGACGAGTCGGTGACCTGGCCGGTGACGATCCACCGCGAGGACCTCGACATCTATCACCTGCCGGGTGGTCGCGACGGGGGCCCGGGGGACGCGCGCAAGATCGCCGAGCACGTCGGGCGACCGAGCGATCCGCGTCACCGCGACCCAGAGGTCGACGTCAGGTCACGCGAACGCATCGTGTCGTACGTGCAGCGGTGGCTTCCCGGGCTGGTGCCCACCCCCTTCGGCGAGACCACCTGCCTGTACACCCGAACCGAGTCCGAGGACTTCGTCATCGACCGGGTCGGACCGATCGTCGTCGCGTCAGCGTGTTCCGGCCACGGCGCGAAGCTGTCACCGGTCGTCGGCCGACTCGTGGCCGACCTCACGACGGACAGGGACGCTGCGCCGTTCTACCGCTTCTCGCTGGCCAACCATCGCGCCCCCTGAGCCCCGACGTGGAAACGACCCTGTGTCGCGGCTGCGTGGCCTCGCAGGGAAGCGACGTGGCACGATCGTCCGCGTGAACACCACCGTGATCGACCCGGCAGACGTCCCCACCGGAGAGGGGTCTGCTCGAGAACACGTGGCCGACAGCCACGACCTGATCCGGGTGCAGGGCGCCCGAGTGAACAACCTCAAGAACGTCAGTGTCGAACTGCCGAAGCGCCGCCTGACGGTGTTCACAGGGGTCTCCGGCTCGGGCAAGAGCTCACTGGTGTTCTCGACGATCGCGGCGGAGTCGCAGCGGATGATCAACGAGACCTACAGCACGTTCGTACAGGGCTTCATGCCCACGTTGGCCCGGCCCGAGGTCGACGTGCTCGATGGGCTCACGACCGCCATCATCGTCGGCCAGGAACGGATGGGCGGCGATGTGCGCTCGACCGTCGGGACCGCGACCGACGCCAACGCCATGCTGCGCATCGTCTTCAGCCGCCTTGGTCAGCCCCATATCGGGTCTGCCCAGGCGTTCGCCTTCAACGTCGCATCGATCAGTGGGGCTGGTGCCGTCACCCAGGAGCGGGGCGGCCGGAAGGTGCGGGAACAACGCACCTTCAGCATCACCGGCGGTATGTGCCTACGCTGCGAAGGCCGCGGATCGGTGACCGACATCGACCTGACCGCGCTCTACGACGACAGCCTGTCGCTCAACCAGGGTGCCCTGACGATCCCGGGGTACAGCATGGACGGCTGGTTCGGTCGGATCTTTCGCGGCTGCGGCTACTTCGACCCCGACAAGCCGATCCGGAAGTACACGAAGCGACAGCTCGACGACCTGCTGTACAAGGAGGCGACCCGGATCAAGGTCGAGGGCATCAACCTGACGTACGAAGGGCTGATCCCGAAGATCCAGAAGTCGATGCTGTCGAAGGACATCGACTCGCTGCAACCACACCTGCGTACCTTCGTCGAGCGGGCCGTCACCTTCGCCGTCTGCCCTGAGTGCGGCGGCACGCGGCTCAGCGCCGAGGCACGGTCGTCGAAGATCAACGGCGCCAGCATCGCCGACGCCTGCGCCATGCAGATCAGCGACCTCGCCGAGTGGGTCCGGGCCATCGACGAACCCACGGTCGCGCCGCTCCTGTCGGCGCTGGGCGACACGCTTGCCTCGTTCGTGGAGATCGGGTTGGGCTACCTCAGCCTGAACCGTCCGTCGGGCACGCTCTCGGGCGGGGAGGCCCAGCGTACGAAGATGGTGCGCCACCTCGGCTCGGCGCTCACCGACGTGACCTACGTCTTCGACGAGCCGACGATCGGGCTGCACCCGCACGACATCCAGCGCATGAACGACCTGCTGCTGCGGCTGCGCGACAAGGGCAACACGGTGCTGGTCGTCGAACACAAGCCGGAGACGATCGAGATCGCCGACCACGCCGTTGACCTGGGCCCTGGAGCAGGCAGCGACGGGGGAGAGGTGGTGTTCGAAGGCAGCGTCGAAGGCTTGCGCCACAGTGACACCATCACCGGAAAACACCTCGATGACCGAGCGTCACTGAAGCAGCAGGTACGCACGGCATCCAGCACGTTGGAGGTGCGAGGCGCCGGCACCAACAACCTCCAGGATATCGACGTCGACATCCCTCTCGGCGTGCTCGTGGCATTGACCGGTGTTGCCGGGTCAGGCAAGAGCTCGCTCATCGGCGGCTCGGTGGCTGGTCGTGACGGGGTGGTCGTCGTCGACCAGGGCGCGATCAAGGGGTCTCGACGGAGCAACCCGGCGACCTACACCGGGCTGCTCGACCCGATTCGCAAGGCGTTCGCCAAGGCCAACGGTGTCAAGCCGGCCTTGTTCAGTGCCAACTCGGAGGGGGCCTGCCCCGCCTGCAACGGTGCCGGCGTCGTGTACACCGATCTGGCCATGATGGCCGGCGTTGCCACGACGTGTGAGGGGTGTGGCGGCAAGCGCTTTCTCACCGAGGTGCTCGAGTACCGTCTGGGCGGCAAGGACATCAGCGAGGTGCTCGCGATGTCAGTGACCGAAGCGGGGGAGTTCTTCGCCGCGGGCGAGGCCCGCACGCCCGCCGCCGTGAAGATCCTCGACCGGATTGCCGACGTGGGGCTGGGCTACCTAAGTCTGGGCCAACCGTTGCCGACGTTGTCCGGTGGAGAGCGCCAGCGGCTCAAGCTGGCGACCCAGATGGCCGACCAGGGTTCGGTCTACGTGCTCGACGAGCCCACCACAGGTCTGCACCTCGCCGATGTCGAGAGGCTGCTCGGCCTGCTTGACCGCCTCGTCGACTCCGGCCGGTCGGTCATCGTCATCGAGCACCATCAGGCGGTCATGGCCCATGCCGACTGGATCATCGACCTCGGCCCCGGAGCTGGTCATGATGGTGGTCGGGTCGTCTTCGAGGGCACACCGACCGACCTCGTTGCCGCCCGATCGACGCTCACCGGCAAGCACCTCGCAGGCTACGTCGCCCCAGAGCCCAGGTAGCGAAGGCACGCTTCACCGGCCCTTCGGGTCCGGGCCGGGGTCAGGTCGGCCACACTGTGCCTATGAGCGCGTCGTCAATCTCGCCCGGGGCCCGTCCCGCCCACGGCATCCGGCGCCTGGCGGAGCTGGTCGCTTCGTACGCACTGGTCGCGACGACCCTGGCTGTGTTGGCCGCCGTCCTGGTCCTCCATTGGACGGGGCAGGAACAAGCCGCGCGCTGGGTCGGAAGTGCGTTCGCGCTGGCCATGGCCGCCTACACCGCCGTCGGTATGGCGCGCGACCTGCTCCGGGGCCACTGGGGCGTGGACGTGCTCGCCGTCACGGCAGTGGTGAGCACGGTGGCCGTCGGCGAGTACCTGGCGGCGTTGGTGGTCGTGCTCATGCTCACGGGCGGAGAAGCACTCGAGGAGTACGCCGGCGACCGGGCCGGGCGAGAGCTGCGCTCACTGCTGGAGCGTGCCCCCCAGCTGGCCCATCGAACGCACCCAGGGACCGGCGAGCTCGAAGACGTGCCCGTGGCTTCGATCCGGCCCGGCGACCGACTCGTGGTTCGACCGGCCGAGGTGCTTCCGGTCGACGGCACCCTGGTCTCCGAGCAGGCCACCCTCGACGAGTCCTCACTCACCGGCGAGAGCCTGCCCGTCACCCGCCACCACGGCGAGAGCGTGATCAGTGGTTCGCTCAACGGCGGCTGGGCGATCGAGATGGTGGCGACCCTGCCCGCTGCTGAGAGCCAGTACCAGCGAATCGTCGCCCTCGTCGCGGAAGCCCAGGATCGGCGGGCGCCGTTGGTACGAATGGCTGACCGGTACGCGGTTCCGTTCACCGCGGTGTCGCTGATCATCGCCGCCGCGGCCTGGGCCTGGTCGGGGGACGCCGGCCGGTTCGCGGCCGTGCTCGTGCTCGCCACGCCGTGTCCGTTGCTGATCGCCCCGCCGGTGGCCTTCCTGGCCGGCATGGGTCGGGCGTCACACAGCGGCATCATCATTCGTGGCGGTGACGTGCTCGAGCGACTGGCCGACGTGCGGGCCGTCGCGTTCGACAAGACCGGCACCGTGACGGTGGGCCATCCGTCCCTCGTCGAGGTGCGCGCTGAACCGTCGCACACGGGGGAGGAGGTGCTGCGCCTGGCGGCATCTGCCGAGCAGTACTCCAGCCACGTTCTCGCGGGTTCGGTCATCGAAGCGGCCCACGAAGCAGGGCTGGTGCTCGAGAGCTCGCACGAGGCGCAGGAGCGGGCCACGCACGGGGTGACCGCCAGGCTTCCCAGTGGCGAGGTGGTGATCGGCAAGCGCAGCTATGTCGCTGAATGGACCGGGCCCATCCAGGCCGTCAGTCTCAGCAGTGGCGAGCTGGCGGTCTACGTCGCCGTCGACTCGGCGTACGTCGGGGCCCTGGTCTTGCGAGATGAGATCCGAGACGACGCCCGATCCACCCTCCGCGACCTGGCTGGCCTCGGCGTTCAGGAGACCATGCTGCTCACGGGCGACGCCCAGGCGACGGCCGACCACGTGGCCGCCGACCTCGGCATCGCCGAGGTTTTGGCCGAATGCCTCCCCGAGGACAAGGTTCGGGTCGTGGAACGGCATCCGCTCAGGAACGTCATGATGGTCGGTGACGGCGTCAACGACGCCCCGGTGCTGGCGTCGGCGCACGTCGGTGTGGCGATGGGCGCACGTGGGTCCACTGCCGCCAGCGAGTCGGCCGACGTGGTGGTGATGACCGACGACCTGTCGAAGGTGGCTCTGGCCGTCTCGATCGGTCAGCGCACGGTGAGCGTGTCGCGACAGAGCATCTGGCTCGGCATCGGCCTCAGCGTCGGGCTCATGGTGGTGGCGGCTTTCGGCTTCATCCCTGCCATTGTCGGTGCACTGGTGCAGGAGCTGGTCGATCTTGCGAGCATCGGCAACTCGCTGCGGGCCCGAACGGCGGGACGGAAGGGCTCGTTCCGACCTTCCGCTGTTCTCGCGAAAACCGTTGATGGGACCAAAGTCTCGGGCGGGTAGGGCCGAAGGCTCCTACCGGGGGAGTCTTCGGCTGAACAGGATGGGAGGGAGCACCCATCCTGAACCAGCAAGGGGACCCACGTTGAGTGACCAGGTAGCGGCCGAACCGCGACAAGAGCACCAGACCGTCGTCGGCGTCGACGGATCAGCGGCCAGTGCGCAGGCGCTGCGGTGGGCGTGCGAGCACGTCTCCGCCAACGGTGAGCCCGGGGAGGTGCTGGCCGTGTGCGTTCGAACGATCGCGCCGCTGCCGGAGGACCTGAGTATCGGGACCTGGCCGTGGCGCGACGGCGACCCCGGCGACCCGGTGCTCGCCATGCTGGACGAGATCGCCGGCCAGGTAGGTCGCGACTTTCCGCTCGTGACGATCCGGCGCCAGGTACTCCAAGGGCACCCGGTCGACGAGCTCATCCGCCTTTCCGAGACGGCCGAGCTCGTGATCGTCGGCGCCCGTGGGCACGGGGCCATCGCCGGGATGCTGCTGGGCTCGGTCAGTCGACGGCTCATCAACCACAGTCACTGCAGTGTCGCCGTCGTGCGCTGAGAATCGAGGACTCGAGATGACCCCTGAGAACGAGGCCGACACCAACCCCGAGACCCGGCTGGAGACCTCGCCGGAGCAGGCGCCGAGCGCAGACCAGCGACCGATCGTCGTGGGCATCGACGGGTCGCAGGAGAGCCGCAGGGCCCTGCGCTGGGCGTGCGAGCAGGCCCACCCGCGGGGCTGCGGTGTGCTGGCCGTGGCCGTGTGGCACGTCTACCCGCTGACGAGCGCCGATCGAGTGGGCTCGTCGCCGTGGTGGTTCACCACCGACCCAGACATCGCCACGCAGACCTTCCTGGAGGATGTCGTGGCCCCAGTCGCAGGCGACTTTCCTGACGTCATGATCAGCAGGGTTGTTCGCTCTGGGCGGGCGCCGGAGGAGCTGGCGCGGCTCTCGCACCTGGCACAGATGATCGTCGTCGGAGCCAAGGGACGCGGGGGAGTCGCCGGGATGCTGCTGGGGTCGACCAGCCGAGACGTGCTCGAACGCGCGTCGTGCACGGTCATCGTCGTTCGTTGAGCATCACCCGGAGGGTGGTGCCGCCCGCAACTCACAGCCCCTTAGAGGCAGTGACCACTCATTCACCTGGCGTGCTGCTGATGAGAGGATGAGCGCACGCTTCCCGACAACAGCGACCCGAACCACGGTGTGGGGTCACGAGAGGACTTCCCCATGGCTCAATGTGATTCGTGCCGCAAACAGGTCAAGAGCAAGCTCACCACAACCGTCACCGGCAGGCGGATCTGCACCTCGTGCAACCAAGGCCTGCTCGGCGCTGCTGCCGGGGCTATGTCAGCAGGCCCTGGTTCGAGCACCGAGTCCCAGATCAGCTCGGCCGTGTCGACGCAAGGCTTCTTCAAGCGGCTTCGGCGGCGACGTCCCGACGCTGAGTAGACATCGCACTGTCGCATCGAGCTAGGAGTCAACGATGGTTGCAACCGCTCACACCCAGATTGACACGGACACACTCCGTGTCACCAGGTGGACGATCCCTGCGGGAGAGACTATTCCCATGCACGTCCACGAGCACGACTACGTCGTCGTCCCTCTGGTGAACGCAACGATGCACGTGACAGGCTGCGACGGCCACGCGACGGTGTCGCAGATCGAGAAGGGGCACAGCTACTGCCGGCAGGCGGGAGCGGAGCATCGCGTCGACAATCACGGCGAGAGCACCATCGAGTTCGTCGAGGTGGAGATCCTCCACGCCGAATGACTTCGACACATTCTCTCAACCTTTAACGCCGATAATCGACATTATGTCACTATCGGTCGGTTCGCGCACGCCGGTGCACCTCCCCACTCCCCGACGCGCCCTGGGCCACTGCTTCTAGAGCGTGTCTCCTAAGTGGTGCTTGAGGTGCAAGATCGTGGACGCGAGCTGGACGCCGCCGAGGAAGGTGCGCGCGTGTTTGTCGTAGCGGGTAGCGATGCCGCGCCACTGCTTCAGGTGCAGGTAGCCGCGTTCGACCACGTTGCGCT
>JAKDLG010000342.1 GCA_030452985.1 Humibacillus sp. | reverse complement strand
GGCCCTGGCGGCGACGGCGACCGCTACCCGTGGCGGTTCTGGCTGGCGGGTGAGCCGAGCGTGTCGGCGTACCGGGCGGCAGCACCGCCGCGCGGGGGAGGCGCCGCCCGGCATCCGGGACCGCACTGAAGTCATTCGCCGCAGGGGGGGCCGGTAGGGCAATCTGTGGCAGAGACCTGCCGGCGACCTGAGGCGAGCCGGCGGGGACGACCTGCGCACGACGCGGGCCCCCGACGAGAGGACACCGATACCCGTGACCGACATCTTCGACGAGCTGCAGTGGCGCGGCCTGGTGGCCCAGTCCACCGACGAGGCGGCGCTGCGTCAGGCACTCTCGGACGGACCGGTCACGCTCTACTGCGGCTTCGACCCGACGGCGCCGTCGCTGCACTTCGGCAACCTCGTGCAGCTCGTCGTGCTGCGGCTGCTCCAACGGGCCGGTCACCGGGTGATCTGTCTCGTCGGCGGCTCCACCGGCCTTATCGGAGACCCGAGACCCACGTCGGAGCGGGTGCTGAAGACGAAGGAGACGACGGCCGACTGGGTTTCCCGCATCCAGCAGCAGGTACAGCCGTTCCTCGACTTCGAGGGCGAGAACGCGGCCGTGCTGGTGAACAACCTCGACTGGACGGCCCCGATCTCGGCGCTCGACTTCCTGCGCGACATCGGCAAGCACTTCCGCGTCAACCAGATGGTGCGCAAGGATGCCGTCGCGGCCAGGCTCGAGAGCCAGGAGGGGATCTCCTACACCGAGTTCAGCTACCAGATCCTGCAGGCGCTCGACTTCCTCCAGCTCTACCGCGACCACGGCTGCACGCTGCAGACGGGAGGCGCCGACCAGTGGGGCAACCTCACCGCGGGCGTCGACCTCGTGCACCGGGCCGACGGGGCGGCGGTGCACTGCTTCACGACACCGCTGCTGACCGATGCCGCCGGCACGAAGTTCGGCAAGTCGGAGGGCAACGCCGTCTGGCTCAGCCCCGAGATGACCAGCCCGTACGCGTTCTACCAGTACTGGGTGGGCGTCGAGGACGCGTCGGTGGTCAAGCTGCTCAAGGTGTTCACCGACCGGTCGCGCGACGAGATCGAGCTGCTCGCGCGGCAGGTGGCCGAGGAGCCGTTCCGGCGCACGGCCCAGCGCGCCCTCGCGTCGGACGTCACGACCCTGGTGCACGGCGCGACGGCCACGGCGGCGGTGCAGGCCGCCTCGGAGGCGCTCTTCGGCAAGGGTGACCTGGCTCGGCTCGACGCCCGCACGCTGGCCGATGCCACCGCCGAGCTCCCGGGCGCCGCCGTGCCGGTCGGCACATCGGTGGTCGATGCCCTCGTGGCGGTGGGGCTGGTCGACTCCCGTAACGCGGCCCGCCGGGCGATCGCCGACGGTGGCGCGTCGGTCAACAACGTGCGCATCGGCGATGCCGACCAGGTGCTGGTGGAGGCCGACTTCCTCGGTGGCGCCGTGGCGGTGCTGAAGCGCGGCCGGCGCAACCTCGCCGCCGCCCGTCGGCCCTGACCTTGTTCTCTGCTTTGAACGGCCGGGTTGCCCTGTGTCGCAACATGGTTCGGCGCTGGACCGGCTGACGACCAGGCGGATTTGTGTTTGCCGCGAGGGTCGGGTTACTGTTCTCTTCGTCAGCCCGACAGGGAGGAACGGACGCCACCGCGACAGCGTGAGAACGCAGAGCGAAGTAGGCCGGTCCCGGGGCTTGATGCAGAACCAGTTTCGAGCACGATTCGTCGTGCGAGGAGCCAGGGTCTGGGTAGCAGGTGAGCAACTGGTCGACAGGTCGCAACGCGGCCAGAAGCCGGTTTGACCGCCGCCGCCTGGCCGAGTAAGTTAGCAGGGTTGCCCCGAAGCGGATGCCGACAAGGTCGGTACCGCGAAGGTGTGTGTCCGATTTTTGAGAACTCAACAGCGTGTCAGATAATCGATGCCAATT
>JAKDLG010000034.1 GCA_030452985.1 Humibacillus sp. | reverse complement strand
GTGACCTTGACGCCGAACTTCTTGGCGGGCACGAGGTGGCCGATCTCGTGCAGCGCGATGCTCAGCGCCACGCCGATGACGATGACGAGGACCCCGAGAATGAACAGCACAGTCCATTGTCACATCCAGATCCTGTGAAACCGACTCGAACCAGGAGGGCACCGGCTGTGACATGCCTGTGAGACCGCGTCGGCCGAAAGGCGCCGGAGGACGGGTCAGGTAGCGACGAGTGAGGATGCCGCCCCGCGCGCCCAGAGGTCGGCCGCGAGTACCTGCTCGAGCGTGAGCTCGAGGGCCCGGGCCGGCTCGGCCGCGTCGCCCGCGGGCTCAGCGGCATACCTTTCGACGACCTTGGCCACCGTGTCGACGATGTCGACGAAGCGCAGGCTGCCGTCGAAGAACGCCTGCACGCACACCTCGTTGGCAGCGTTGTAGACGGCCGGCCACGTACCGCCCGCCTCCCCCACCCGCTTGGCGAGCGACACCGCGGGGAAGGCCTCGTGGTCGAGCGGTTCAAAGCTCCACGTGGCGGCTTGACTCCAGTCGATGGACGGGCCGGCGTCAGGCACGCGGTCGGGCCAGGCCATGCCGAGCGCGATCGGCACGAGCATCGACGGCGGGCCGGCCTGGGCCAGGGTGGACCCGTCGGTGAACTCGACCATCGAGTGGATCAGCTGCTGCGGGTGCACGACCACGTCGATGCGGTCGAACGGCACGTCGAAGAGCAGGTGCGCCTCGATCACCTCGAGCCCCTTGTTCACCAGCGTCGCCGAGTTCGTGCTGATCACGGGCCCCATCGCGAAGTTCGGGTGGGCCAGTGCCTGCTCGACCGTGACCGTCTCGAGCTCGGCTCGACCACGGCCTCGGAACGGCCCGCCGCTCGCCGTGACGACGAGCCGGCGCACCTCGTCCGGGGTGCCGCCGCGCAGGCACTGGGCGATCGCGGAGTGCTCGCTGTCGACGGGCACGAGCTGCCCGGGGCCGGCAGCCCGCTTGACGAGAGGGCCACCGATGATGAGCGACTCCTTGTTGGCCAGGGCCAGGGTGGTGCCGGCCCGCAGGGTGGCGAGCGTGGGAGCCAGACCGATGGCCCCCGTGATGCCGTTGACCACGACGTCGGCCTCCCGAGCGGCCAGGGCGGTGCTCGCGTCGGGGCCGGTGAGCAGCTCGGGGTCGTAGCCGGTGACCGCTGCCCTCTCCCCCGCGCTGTCGACCGCGCTGTCGACCGCGTTGTCGGCGGCGTGGGCGATCGCCTGGGCGAGGTCGTCCGTCGTGCCGGATGCCGCTGCCACCACGGGCACCCGCATCGCGACGGCCTGCCGGGCGAGCAGCTCGAGGTTGCCCCCCGCCGAGAGGCCCACGATCTCGAAGCGGTCGCGGTTGCGTTCCGCGATGTCGATGGCCTGGGTACCGATCGAGCCGGTCGAACCGAGCAGGATGACCCGGCGACGTCGGAGTGGTGGTGAGGCGGGAGCGGTCATGCCCTGCATCCTCCCCCACCGACGACATCACCCGCTCAGCCGGCAGGCAGTGGGGTGCAGTCGCGCCCGAGACCCGGCGACTGCGGGGCTCCGTCGGCCGACCTCCTTGAACTGCGCACCACCGGCAAGGACGTCGCACCGGCGATCGTCACGGCACCTCCGGCGCTGACGCACCTCCAGGCCAACGCGAGGGCGTGTTCCGAAGAACCGCTCGCCAACCGCTCAGGCCGACGGTTGGGCCTTATCCGATCGACTACTCACGCATCGGCGTGGATGACTACTCAGCGAGGCAGTAGCCAAACCAGGGGATGTGCACATCCCTGGTGAAGGCAGGAGGGACGTAGTGACGCGGTCCGTCTTGAGGGGCGCGGCGAGGTGTCACACTCGCCCACGGAGGGGGCCGTCAGGGCCGTCGCTGAGTATCAACAGCCGCGTGTCTTCATCGGCAGTCCCAGTCGGTACCACTGTGGTCGTGTCCGGTTCATCGGCCAGCCCAGTCCGCGGGTGTCGGCGTGCTCGACCGTGAGCAGCCGCCAGTCCGAGAACGCGGTCTCCACGTGCTCTTGGGACACCCCCTCCAAGAGGGAGCGCATCACGGTCGGTCCGAAGGCGAGCATCAGCAGCGTGGCTCCGGGGTTGGCCGAGGCCGTGACACCGGCACCCTCCGCAGCACGCTGCCCGGCGTCCAGACCCTGGAAGCAGCCAACGTCGAGAAAGAAGTCGAACGTGCCCAGGTCGGACGCGGGAAGGTCCGTCACATCCCCGACGACGTAGGAGGCGCCACTCGTATCCCGTTGAGCCGCTTCGGCGATCGCCGCCGGTACGTTGTCGATGCCCACGACCCGCCAGCCCCTTCGCGCCAGTTCGGGGCTGTACTGACCGCGGCCGCAGCCCAGGTCGAGTGCTCGACCGAGCGGACGCGAGCGTTGGCACTCCTCGCGGTCGAACAGTGCGGCGATGCTGGGCGCCGCTGAGGGACCATAGCGCTCCCAAGGCCTGATCCCGAAGCGGTACATCCGGGTGTACTTCGTCATGTGGCTCGCCTCCCCAGCAGCATTACGGGACGAGAGCCGGCTGGCTCTGACGGCCCCTGATCCTCGCGCTGATACCGAAAAGGGTGCCACGCGCGTGACGATCCGTTGCCGATGTGCGGACGCTGCTCGAGTTGCTGGCGATGCGTTGGAGTGGGTAGGTGTTCACGTTTGACGCGCTGCCCGTTCCTGGGCCGGCGAGGCGCGCTCAGCTTTTTCAGGGCGGCGTCCCGGTAGCGGGCGTTCCGGAGGGCGCATCGTTCTCGAGGACGGATGAGCGCATCAGGTGGGTGAGCCACCGACGATAGTCGGCTTGGGACCATCCGCGGTCGAGGACGAGTGCTCGGTACTGTGCCGGGTCGTTGATCGTCCATAGGGAGTCGGCGATCTGCTCGGGTTCGAGATCGTTGCGGATCTTCCCGCGGGTCATGGCGTGCTTGACAACCATCCCGGCACCGGTTCGACGGTTGGTCTGCAAGGTGTCCCAGAGCTGCGTGATTCAGGTGATGATCCCGAGGCGCGATGCACCACTTCGAACAGGCGCGCCGTGCGTCCGTTGACGAGCACGCACACATCGGCGTAGGCCTCCAGTACTGCGCCGGGGTGGTCGCCTGCACGACCGGAAGGAACCAGGACCGCTGAGCCACCGGGATGGTTCGTCGTCGCCCGCCAGTGCCTCGTCAGTGATCTCTCGCAGCAGCGCCGGTTTGGAGCCCACAGCGGCCGTCACGGTTGGTCGTGCGACGCCCGCTCGTTCGGCGATGTCGCGTAGCGAAGCCGCGGCGTATGACCATGTCCGATCGCCTGAAGAACCCAGCGTGTGCGCCTTCCGCCAAAGACATCGCGAGGCAGGCTCTGCACCTCATGTCCAGCGAGGACCCAACGACCTTCGATGAGCTCATCCACCTCGAAGCGACCAACCGCGAGGCGGTGGAGGAGCCCCCCGGCTGCCGGGGAACCGGGCCAGCAGCCTTCCTCGCCACCGCGCGCTGGCTACACGCCGCGTTCGCCGATTTGCGTTGGGAGGTACACACCGTGCTCCAGGACGGTGAGACGGTGGTGATCCACACAACGATGTCCGGCAAACAGACGGGGCCCTTCATCGAGCACTGGGCCAACCGAGACGACAGGGGCATGGGCGAACAGCTCGGCTGGACCCCACCGACCCCACTGTTCCTCGCTCGCACGCTCCTGGCCACACGCCGGGCGAAAGCCCATCACCTGACTGCAGCCGGTTAGAGGTCTCACACCGGTGAGCGCACAGCCCGAACGCTCCACCTCGCTCCGGGGAGCAGGCAGATAGCCGTGAAATTCTCTCGGGTCAGGCGTGGGTCGGCCGAAAACGCCGTGTTGGCGTCAGCAGCTGCGGTGTCCGCGGTCGGGCTGGTGGTGCACAACTTCGCCGATCTGCCCGGAGAGACGGTGCTGCACCCGGAGTCGCTGTATCCCGTCATGGTGACAACAGCTCTGGTAGCGATCTGGTTCACCAAGTTTCGGCGATCGGCGACCTGGGCTCCGATCGGTTGGACGGTACGCAACCTCGTCGGCGGCGGGATCATCAGCGTGCTCCCGCTGCCCATCCTGCCTTTCCATCCCGAGCAATCAACCCGGCACTACCGCTTCCACCTGCTCTACATCCTCACCCAGATCCCGCTGTTGATCGTCACCGTGCGATGGTGACGAACCACCAGTGCCCCTGACGGACATCCACGGCGCTGAGCTTCGACCGGGTCGGGTTCACCTTCTCCGCCCGAATGGGCGTACCTCGCCGAGAAGCTCGCCTCCCTTCCCGTCGACGATGACTCGTGGTGACCGTCGCCTGGTCGAAGCGGTGATGACCCGGCCGTGCGCTCGCCCGGTCCATGTCGCCATCCGCGTGCTTCTACGCTATTCGAGCAGCGCTACCTCGAGGTCGAACGCCAACACCACAGCGCGCGCCAGCTGCGCTTCCTGCTCGCCGTTGAGGTAGCCGACGGTACGTCCGAGTGCCTCCACCGGAACGGTCAGGACGTTGTCCACCGACACCGCGCAGTCGTGGTCCAGCCCGTTGCCCGACCCACCAGGACCTCGCTCGACAAGCCCTTGATCGTGGGGGTGATCGGGGCAACTGTCACCTTGGTCATCGCACCCCGAGCCGCCTGCCGGGTCAGTACGAGCGCTGGCCGCGTCTTGTCGAGACGGACCGAACAGATCTCTCGCACCCGATCAGTCCTCGACGATGGCACGCGTGCCCGTCCACTCGACGAGATCGTCGAGCTCATCTGCCGCGCCCTGGGTGCGAAGGATCTGCGCGTCCTGCTCAGCGGACAGCCGACGCATCTCGCGCTCCACCGCGGACGCCACGAGCGCGGCCCTGCTCGGCGCCTTGCCGGCCGCGACGCTGCGGTCCAAGAAGGCGACCATCTCATCGGGTAGGCGTACTGCGATTTGCGTGCTCATGCAGTTGATGATACCGAGCGCATCCCAGAACGGGATGCGTTGTCACGCCGCGCTGAGTACGGCTACGTTCGTTCGGTCAGGCCGATCTCACCCTGCAGCACCGGTAAACCCGTCGGTCGCGGTGACCTCCCAGGCAGACGTCTCGCCCGATGCTTCCCACTCGTCCCAGGCAACTGCGTAGGCATCCCCCCAGCCAGGGGTCGCCCAGCACCGGATTGTCTGCTGAATCGCGGCAGAGAGCGATGACGCGCCCGCTGGCCGCAAATGACCGAGCCAGCACGGCGACGTCGTCGACAGACAGGCTGACACCAACTTCACGGACCCAATACTGCTTGGGTAGGAAGGTGGCTGCTATCGCATAGCTCCACTTCCTTTGCCACTGTCCGTGCCCGGCTGGTCGACGCCGAGAAGTCCGGCGCCCACACTGGGGCCGAAACTATCGAGGCGAGGGTGGAATGCGCCGCCACCATCGGGGGCACTGTCTCGACTTTCTCGTTACGCCATGCGGGGTGGGCTTGTGATCCCACGCGGGAATCCGGCCCTCCGCATCGGGCTTGGGTCCTCGGCCGAGCGACACGGCGACATCGTGCTTGATGCCGTAGTAGATCTCCCGCAGGTCCATGTATGCCAGCCTGGACTGGGTGGGCCGCCGTTCGCAAGATCAGGCGGCGCGATGACCGAGACTGGTGGGCCTGGAGATGTTGTCGCTGACGTGTTGCTCCGGTTCGCGGCTCACGACCTGCCGCACGGCCACCAGTCCCGGGCCAAGCTCGGCGGACGTCCTGCCTTTTCGCACGTCGCATGTCAGACGTTTTGGGTGAAGGTGTGTCAGGCTGCGCCAATGCCAAACGACCTCGCGGTCCTTCGCGTCGATGATCAGCGATGCCAGTCGCTAGCCGACGATGGCTGGACGGTGACGGCGCGGTCGTGGGCGGCGCAGCTCGACGTGACGCCCACGAACATCAAGGCGTGGAAGGCGGCTCTGACTCGCCTCCCGCGACCGAAACCCACCGCGCCCTGAGAGAGGTCGATGGTCCCGCCGTCCTGGCCTTGGATGCTGCAACGACCCGTGACTACCCGGGAAGCGTGGCGACGGCTCACCAGGCCCTCACGGCGCACAGCGCGGCGCCGACGGCGAAACGGTGGGGATTCGGCGTCTTCGACGTGGATGAGCAATTGGTCGCGATGACTGTCATCGAGCTCGAGGGCAACCGAGCCGACGTGGACTTCACCGTCGTTGCGCGACACCGACGTCGACAGGGGCTGGCGACGTCGGTCAACGCAGGTTCCCTGCTGGCCCTGGCGCGTCACGGCGTGACTCTCGTCCGCACGGGCGGCTCGGACGAAAACCGCGGCATCCTCGCGACCAACGCCTCGCTGGGCTTCCACGTCGACGAGCACTGGATCACTCTGGCTGCCCCGGCGAGGTAGCCGTCCAGACCCCGAGAACGCAAGGTTCGCACCTGCAGTCGGGATGGGGGCCTTCAGGCGCTCGTTGGTGCGCTCATCCCAAACGAGGGTGTAGCAACCGCTGGTGCGGGGTGGCCGGCGCCGTACTCGGCATCGTCGACGCCGGCCGCCTCCTCGCCAGGATGTCAGGACTCGAGCTCGCCGCCGAGGCGCGTGCCCACGAAGGGACCCGGCCTCCACTATGGAGACCGGGCCCGTCCTGTGGTCGATGAGCTACGTGCTCAGCGCTGCGACGCCGAAGTGATCACCTCGCGCAAGTCGCTCGGCAGTCCTGCCTTGGGTGCGGACGTGCGGGCGCCGTCGGGCACTGGTGCGGGCACCGGGTCGCACTTCACGTCGGACGTGTTGCCCCGAAGGCGCTTGTCGAGCTTGCCCGTGAGCAGGTAGTCGGCAATCCGGTCGTCCGTGCAGGCGACACCCGAGAGCGAACCAGCGTGTGTCGTGCCGTTGACACCCTCGATGAGGACGGACTTCGGGAAGCGCTTGCGCACCTCGAGAGCACCCGGGAAGGGTGTGGCCGCGTCGAAGGTCTCCTCGATGAGCAGCACGGGCGGCGCCTGCTTGCCGGTGATCTTCACCGGGCTCTTGTCCGCCGGGGCGCGCCAGGTGCGGCACGGCCCGTTGAACCACGCGTTGGCCCAGGTCTCGAAGGGGGCCTTGGCAAACATCGTCCAGTTGTCCTGCATGATCCTGTTCTTGCTCTTGGGCCACTGTTGGTCCGTGCACTGGGTTGCCAGGTAGATCGCGAAGCCGTTGTCGGAGCCGGGACCGGAGCCGTTGGCACCGGCATACATCTCCTCGACGGGACCGTAGTCGCCGTCAACCGCAGCCTTGAACGCCTGGGCAGTCTCCTCCCAGCCGTAGACGTAGTACCCGGCGCCAAGGAATGCGTCGGTCCACTCGTCCGGACCGATCTGCCCGTTGAACGGTGTTTGGCGTGCCTTGTCGAGCATCGCGAACCACTTGTTGCTCACGGCGCGCTGGGTCGTGCCCAGTTTGTAGGCGGCGTTGTTCTGCGCGATCCATCCGAAGAACTTGCTCTCGGTGACCTCGAACGCGGCGTCCTGGTCGAGGTTGGACTGATAGATCGAGCGGGACGGGTTGGTCACACCATCCATCACCATGCGACGCACCCGCTCGGGGTGCAGGGTCGCATAGGTCTGACCGATCGTCGTGCCGTAGGAGAAGCCGTAGTAGTTGATCTGCTTCTGCTTGAAGGCCTTGCGGATGCTCTCCATGTCGTTGATCGTGTCGGTCGTCCTGAGGTGGTTGAGCAGGCTACCACCGACCTGCTTGCACTTCTTGGCGTAGCCATCGGACTTGGTCCACCAGAACTTCTCCAGCGACATCGAGTAGGGCACGTAGTCGGGTCGGTTCGTGGGGAAGTAGTTGCCGTTACAACTCAGCGAGGGCTGACTCGAGCCGACACCGCGAGGATCGAACCCGATCCAGTCGTAGGGGTCGCCGCCGCCGTTGGGAACGAACTCACCGAGGCGAGAGAGGGTCAGACCAGAGCCACCAGGACCGCCGGGGTTGACGAGCATGATGCCCTGGGCCTTGACGTCGCTGGTCTTGTGCTTGATCTGCGACACCGCGATCTTGATCTTCTCGCCGTTGGGCTTCGCGTAGTCGAGCGGCACGGTGAGCATGCCGCAGCGTGCGCCAGCCGCGTTGAGTGAGGCGCTGGGGCAGGTTGCTGCCCAGGCAATTGGCGGTGGCGTGTAGGTCGGGCCGTTTCCTCCTCCACCGGAGGCGGGACTGGCGCTTGCTGCGCCTGGCGCCGTCAGGACCGTCGATGCCACGAATGCGGCCCCGATCAGCCCAGTTGAGATCCTTCGCATGAGTTCTCTCCTGTTCCCAATGGGTGTCGACCAGGTCCGTTCCATCGATACGTTCCCGGCATCTCGACACACTGCCCCATGAACAGCCGCTTGGGAAGGAGAGGGGGCGATCACCTCATGCTGGTCCTGCCCGGACCAGCGAAACGGCCACCCATCGTCTGAATCTCGGGGGAACTGGGACGGTGCCCACCAGCGTCATTCTGAATCTCTCGCTCACGTTGCGCGATCCGTGGTTTGCCGAAATGCGAAGCGGTCCTTCTCGTGCGCAGCGAACAGCCCAAAGTTGTCGCCCCACCTCTCGTAGCCGGCCAGGATGTTCGGCAGGTGGCCGTTACGGACGACCTCTGGCGCGGCTGGTTCGCCTCCGCCGAGGTAGCGCATCATCGCCTGATCGCTGTCCAGCTCGATCAGTAGGCCTGCATCATCGCCATGGAAGCGGCACAGGGCCACGCGCTTGGTCTCCTCGGAGGTATGCGCGGAGCAGCTCATGCCCAGATGGGGTCGAGCACCCCAACGGCCTTCCTACGTTGCGGCCGGCTATGCACGCCCGGTTTGCAGGGTGGACGTTCACCGCATGTGTCGCCGACGTGATGATGGACCCTGAGCAATGACCAACGCCCCATGATCGGTTTCGCCACCGAATCACGGATAGGGTCCCCGAGCATGGACATGCTGAGGGGCGATGAGATCGCCGAGGCCGAGCTGACCGACTGGCGCAAGCTGGCCCAGGGACTGCATGCCCGCTACCTGGTCGACGACTTCGGCGACGGCGCCAGGTTCGTCGCCGCGGTGGGTGAGGCGGGCGACGAGATCGGACACCACCCGAGCGTGTCGATCGGTTACGGGTACGTCGACCTGAAGCTGGTCAGCGCCGATGCCATCTACCGCGACGACGAAGGCACCGAACACGTCGTCGAATGGGTGACCCAGCAGGACGTCGACCTGGCCCGACGGATCACCGAGGTCGCCGCCGACCACCGGGTCGACGCCGACCCGGCCTCGGTCAGCGTCATCGAGCTGGGCCTGGACACGGCGCGCTCCGCGACGATTGCCCCGGTGTGGGCCGCTCTGCTGACCGGGAACCCCGGGGCCCAGGGCCACGGGACGCCCGGCGATGAGATCCGGGACGTCACGGGGCGGGTACCGAACCTGTGGTTCGGGGACGCCGACGAGCACGAGGGCCCGCGTCAGCGGTTCCACGTCGAGGTCTACGTGGCGCCCGAGGTGGCCGAGCAGCGGATCGCCGCCGCCGTCGCCGCGGGTGGGACGGTCGTCGATGACAGCGACGCGCCGTCGCTCACCGTGATCGCCGACCAGGACGGAAACACCGGAGTCTTGTGCGTCGCCGCGTCCCCTACGACGAAGGACTGAATGGCCGATCAGCAGAGATCGGGCGCCGAGCACAGCCGACCCGGTTGAGTCCGCCACTGGCGGTCGGGCGCGCTCCACCGGCTGGCATCAATGACGCGTTCACCGCGGCCGGGTACCGCATCGCCGTGATCAGTGAGGCGCCGTTCTCACCCGATACCCCGCGCGAGCTGCTCCCACCCGACCTCGGAGACGCGACGGCCTTCAACTTCTTCGTCCTGGACGCACCCTGACGTGCCCTCCTGCCGCGGGTCGCGCGCCACCCCCTCGCCAGACCATTGCCCAGCCCTGGCCGCCTACTCGGTAGATGGCGCTCGCGTACCGGCGACCGCGAGCTCGACTGCGAGATGGCACTCCGGCAGACCCGCCCCGGTCACCGACTGGTACTCCGCGGCGGCAGCTATCGCCTTGCCGTCCGCAACGAGGCCCCGGAAGGTGCGCAACCTTTCGTCGTCCAAGAAAGTCGCGAGGCTCTGGTTCGACAGGTTGCCTACGATGAACTCGACGGCAACGTCTTCCCGGATCTTTGCGTGCATCTTCACAGACTGTGACGCTACCGGACGGCCCGTTCGAACCAGCCGTCGACGGTTCTTCGCCACCGCTCCAGACCGCCCCCCGACGAGCCGGCTCAGGGCTTTCGCCGTCGAACCGGTCCGACACGGCCTTGTCCGCGACTCAGTCACCCGGGGAACCGGCTCGGTCTCAGGACGTCACGTGACGAGAGCTGAGCAGTCGGTCACGGTGCGCGGCGTAGGCGACGGCCCAGCTCATCTGCAGCCGGTACATCCGGATGTCGTCACCCCACGACCAGGGGCTGCTGCCGTAGTGGGCGCTCCAGTGCGCGTCGACCTCGTCGCGTTCCGGTCCCGGCGGGATCAGCACCGCGGTGCCGTGGCTGAAGAGCGCGAGCTCCTCACCGTCGATGTGGGCCACGCTCACGGCGGGCCGGCGCTCCAGGTGGCGCGCCTTGGCCGAGTCGCCGGCGGTGCTGAAGGTCCAGGTGCCGTGCAGGAAGTGCCCGTCGAGAGCCGTGATGCGCGGCTCGCCGCCGGCGGTCACCGTGGCACACGACAGCACCTTCATGCCGGTCATGAGCGCGACGACCTGGGCCGCGGTAAGGGTCCGATCGTCGTCGATGATGCTGCGCAGGTGGCCGGTGGCGCGGTCGTGTGACGCGTCGAGCAGCGACTGCAGGGCCTTGACCTCGGCTGGTGTCTCCAACATCTCTCGACCGTAACGGCCCGCGGGCCCTCCAGACTTGACCGCGTTTGCTCGAAGCCTGGTGGCGCCAGACCTCAGCCGGTCGCCCCGACCGGCATGATGACGGGGTGAAGAACCCTCGGTCGCGGTCGACCCTCCTGGCCGTTCTCGCCGTGGCGGTCATCGTGCTGGCCTGGGTGGTCGTTCGCGTCGGCACCACGGGCCCGGATGCCGCCCAGCCCGGCTCGCGCACGAACGCGACCACCCCGGTAGTGACGTCGACCGAGACGACCGACCCGGCATCCGGGCTGCCGTGGATCGCCGAATCGGCCCTGCCGAGCCAGGCCCGCGACACGCTCCGGCTCATCCGGGCCGGAGGGCCCTACCCCTACCCCCGCAACGATGACCAGACCTTCCGCAACAGCGAAGGCCTGCTGCCCCGCCAACCGAACGGCTACTACCGGGAGTACACCGTGAAGACACCGGGCTCGAGCGACCGGGGCGCCCGGCGGATCATCACGGGCGCCCCCGACGAGAAGTTCTGGACCGACGACCACTACGACTCGTTCAGCCGCATCCGGGAGGGGTCGTGACAACCTTCCTCAGCCGAGGCCCGAGCGCCGACGACCACATCGACGACCTCGTCGCCCGCGGCTACGACGTGCGGGTCGTCAACGCCTCGGCTTCCGGCACCGACAAGACCGCCGTGCTGCGCGAGTTCGCCTTCGCCTTGGCGCTGCCCGACTGGTTCGGCCACAACTGGGACGCCCTGCTCGACGCCCTGCGCGACCTCGACAACGCCGAGGGTCGCCCGATCGCCCTGGTGTGGGACCACGTGCGCGCTCTGCGCGAAGCCGACCGGCACACCTATGCCGACGTCATCGAGATCCTCGACCAGGTGGAGAGCGAACGAGACGACCTGCGCGTGACCGTCATCGCCCGTTGACGACGCTGACCGTCAGCCCCCACCTGACGGCTAGAGCGCGATGCCGACGTACTTCGTCTCGAGGTACTCCTCGATGCCCTCGAACCCACCTTCGCGACCGACGCCAGAGCTCTTGACCCCGCCGAACGGCGCCGCGGGGTTGCTGACGATGCCCTGGTTCACGCCGACCATGCCGTACTCGAGGGCCTCGGCCACGAGCAGCGCCCGTGAGATGTCGCGGGTGAACAGGTAGGCCACCAGGCCGTACTCCGTGTCGTTTGCGAGGCGGATCGCCTCGTCGTCGTCGGTGAAGGTCGACACCGGCGCGACCGGGCCGAAGATCTCGTCGGTGGCCATGTCGGCGTGGTGCGGAACATCGGTGAGCACTGTCGGCGGGTAGAACCAGCCGGCCCCCTTGGGCACCTCGCCACCGACGAGTACCTTGGCCCCCTTGCTGACCGCGTCATCGACGAGGGCCACCACCTTGTTGCGGGATTTCTCGTCGACGAGCGGGCCGACGTCGACACCCTTCTTGGTGCCCCGGCCGACGACGAGGGCGCCCATCCGCTTCGACAGCTTCGCGGTGAACTCCTCGGCCACCGTCGCGTGCACGTAGAAGCGGTTCGCGGCCGTGCACGCCTCGCCCATGTTGCGCATCTTGGCGAGCATGGCCCCCTCGACGGCCTTGTCGACGTCGGCGTCGGCGAACACGAGGAACGGCGCGTTGCCGCCGAGCTCCATCGACACCCGGAGCACGCCCTGTGCGGCCTGCTCGATCAGTCTGCGCCCCACCTGGGTGGAGCCGGTGAAGGTCAGCTTGCGCAGCCGCGGGTCGCGGATGAGCGGCTCCATGACGTCACCGGTGTGGCTGGTCGTCACGACGTTGAGCACGCCGTCGGGCAGGCCGCACTCGCGCAGCAGCTCGGCCAGCGCCAGCATCGTCAGTGGGGTCTGGCTGGCCGGTTTGACGACCATCGTGCAGCCGGCGGCGATGGCCGGGCCGATCTTGCGGGTGCCCATCGCGAGTGGGAAGTTCCACGGCGTGATCATCAGGGTCGGACCGACGGGCTGCTTCGTCGTGAGCAACCGGGTGGCTCCGTTGGGGGCAACGGCGTAGCGGCCACCGATACGCACCGCCTCCTCGGAGAACCAGCGGAAGAACTCGGCGCCGTAGGTCACCTCGCCGCGGCTCTCGGCCAGCGTCTTGCCCATCTCGAGGGTCATCAGCATCGCGAACTCGTCGGCGCGGGCCGTGAGCTTCTCGAACGCCTCTCGCAGCAGCTCTCCACGGTCGCGGGGGGCCACCTTCGCCCAGTCGGCCTGGGCGGCCACAGCGGCATCCAGCGCCGCCTTCCCGTCGAGCACGCTCGCGTCGGCCACCTCGGTCAGCACCCGGCCGTTCGACGGGTCGTGGACCTCCAGCGTCTTCCCGCCGGATGCCGGCTGCCACCGACCGCCGATGAGCAGCCCCGTGGGAACCGAGTCGAGCACTGTCTTCTGCGTCACCGTTGCCATGACTGCGACCCTAATCCCCAGCGGGCCTTCACACGATCTGCCGCGAGCGTCGGCTGTTCAGCACCTGCCCGATCACGACGATGGCGAGGGCTCCGAGAAACATGATGGTGCCGATCACGTTGATCTGCACCGGGGTTCCACGTTGGGCCGCCCCCCACACGTACATGGGAAAGGTGACCGACGACGGGCTGGCGTTGAAGTTGGTGATGATGAAGTCGTCGAACGACAGCGAGAACGCCAGCAGGGTGCCGGCGGCGATGCCGGGGGCCACCAGCGGGAAGGTCACCTTCAGGAACGTCTGCACCTCGTTGGCGTAAAGGTCGGACGCGGCCTGCTCGAGCCGTGGGTCGAGCGAGGCCACCCTCGCCTTGACCGTCACGATGACGAACGACAGGCAGAACATGATGTGGGCGATCAGGATGGTCGTGCGGCCGGTGGGGATGCCCATCGCGATGAAGAGCGTGAGCAGGCTCGAGCCCATGACGACCTCGGGGGTGGCCATCGGCAGGAAGATCAGCAGGTTGGTACCCGCCCGGGCCCGGAACCGGTAGCGGCCCAGAGCGAACGCGACCATGGTGCCGAGCACCGCAGCCGTGAGCGAGGCGATGATGCCGATCTGCAGGCTGAGCCCGAGCGAGTCGCACATGCCCGGCACCCCGCAGACGTTGGTCCACGCATCGAACGAGAACTGGTTCCACTGGTAGTTGAAACGACCGGCCGGGTTGTTGAACGAGAACGCGATGACGACGAAGTTGGGCGCCAGGATGTAGAGCATCACCAGCAGCCCGACGATGATCACGAGGTGACGACGGAGCCACGCCATCTCAGACCAGCTCCTCGGTGCCGGCGCGGCGCACGTACGTCACGACGAAGGCCACGATGAGCAGCAGCAGGATGAAGCTGAGGGCCGCGGCCGTCGGGTAGTCGAGCACGCGGAGGAACTGGGCATCGATGACCTGGCCGATCATGGTGGTCTGGGTGCTGCCGAGCAGCACCGAGTTGATGTAGTCGCCCGTGGCCGGGATGAAGGTCAGCAGCGTTCCTGCCACGACCCCCGGCAGCGAGAGCGGCCAGATGACGCGCCGGAAGGCCTGCACGGGTGACGCGTACAGGTCACCGGCCGCCTCCACGAGGCGCTGGTCGAGGCGCTCGAGGTTGGCGTAGAGCGGCAGCACCATGAACGGCAGGAAGTTGTAGGTGAGGCCACAGATCACGGCGAAGGGCGAGAAGAGCAGCTGGTCGTTGGAGATCAGCCCGAACGTGCGCAGCAGCGACTTGAAGCCGGAGAGCAGGAAGTCGGTGTGGGTGAACGCGGTGAACTGGGCGAGCAGGCCGGTGTCGCCGAGGATCGTCTGCCAGGCGAGCGTGCGGATCAGGAAGGAGGTGAAGAACGGGGCGATCACCAGCACCAGGAGGAAGTTCTTGTACCGGCCCGAGCGGTGGGCGATGAACCAGGCCAGTGGGAAGCCGAGAGCGAGGGTGGCGACGGTCGCGGTAGCGGCGTAGATGAGCGAGCGCAGCAGCTGCGGCCAGTAGGTGCTCAGAGCGTCGGCGTAGGTGGCGAAGTTGAAGGTGAGGGCGTAGCCGTTGTCGACGTCGCCGGTCTGCAACGACTGCGACGCGAGCGAGAGCATCGGCACGAGGAAGAACACGACGAGCCAGAGCATGCCCGGCAGCAGCAGCAGGTACGGCACGTAGGCACCGCGCCGGCGGGGACGCTTGCCCTCCTCCGGCTGAGGTGGCTGCGGTGCCGGCGGAGCTCCGGCGAGGGTGCTGACGGCCACGTCAGGCGTCCTCGCCGATATCGGCCCCGGCGTCGGCGTCCTGCGAGGCGTCGAGCGCGAAGCTGTTGACGGGCAACCAGGCCAGCCTGACGTTCGAGCCGAGGACGGCGCGCGGCGCCCCGTCGTTCTGCTGAACCACCGTCAGCTCGCGACCCCAGGTCGTGGCCACGAGGTACTGCGTGGCCACGCCGAGGAACGACACGTCGGTCACCTTGCCCGACAACGTGTTCAGACCCTCGCTGTCGCCACCGGCATCGTCGGCACCCCCGAGGATGCGCACCTTCTCGGGCCGGATGCCGAGCCAGATCTCGGTGGACCCCTCGGGCAGCAGGCTGGCGGGCACCGTCATGGCCGTGCCGTGCACGTTGAGCTGGGCGATGTCGTCGACAACGCCCTTGACCGTGGCCGACAGCAGGTTCGACTGGCCGAGGAAGTTCGCCGCGAACGTCGACTCCGGCTTCTCGTAGAGGGTGCCCGGGTCGCCGACCTGCTGCAGGCGCCCGCCGTTCATCACCGCGATGGTGTCGGCCATCGTCATGGCCTCCTCCTGGTCGTGGGTGACGTGCACGAAGGTCAGGCCCACCTCCTGCTGAATGCGCTTGAGCTCGATCTGCATCTGCCGGCGCAGCTTGAGGTCGAGGGCGCCGAGCGGCTCGTCGAGCAGCAGCACGTCAGGGCGGTTGACGACCGCCCGGGCGAGGGCCACCCGCTGCTGCATCCCGCCCGAGAGCTGGGTCGGCTTCTTCCGCGCCACCTGGGTCAGCTCGACGAGCTCGAGCGCTTCCATGGCCTTGGCCTTCCAGTCCTTGACCTTGCGCTGGCGCAACCCGAACGCGACATTGTCGAGAATGTCGAGGTGCGGGAAGAGCGCATAGTTCTGGAAGACCGTGTTGACGTTGCGTTGGTACGCCTTCGTCGAGGTGATGTCACGGTCGCCGATGGAGATCGTGCCGGCCGTCGGCTGCTCGAGCCCTGCCACCATGCGCAGGGTCGTGGTCTTGCCACAGCCCGAGGGGCCGAGCAGCGCGAAGAACGACCCGCGCGGGATGACGAGGTCGATGTTGTCGACCGCGGTGAACGACTCGTAGCTCTTGGTGACCTGGCGCAGGATCAGGTCGCCGGCGCTCTGGTCGGCCATCAGCCGGTCACCAGTGCCTGGAACTTCTTGTTGTACATGGTTTCTTCCTCGTTCGTCAGGCCCCGGAACACCTGGGCCCGCGACAACGTCTCCGCGGAGGGGAAGATCAGCTGGTTCTGGGCCACCGCCGGGTCCTGCTTCGCCAGGATCTGCTGAGCGCCCTTCACCGGGGAGATGTAGTTGACGTAGGCCACGACCTGCGCCATGACCTTCGGGTCGTAGTAGTAGTTGATCAGCGTCTCGGCGTTCTTCTTGTGCTTCGCCAGGGCGGGGATCACGAAGTTGTCCGACCACAGCGTGCAGCCGGTCTCAGGGAGCGCGTAACCGAGGTTCGGGTTGTCGGCCCGTAGCTGCACCACGTCGCCGGTCCACGCGAAGCAGGCCGCCGTGTCACCGGAGGCGAGCGGCTTGGTGTACTCGTTGCCGGTGAACCCCTTGATCTGACCCGAGTCCTTCGCCTTCTGCAGCTCGGCCATAGCGGCGTCGAAGTCGGCGTCGGTGAAGCTGTCGAGCTTCTTGCCCATGGCCATCATCACGAGGCCGACCGTGTCGCGCATCTCCGTCAGGAGGGTGATCTTGCCCTTCAGCGAGGGGTCGGTCAGCAGCTGGTCGACCGACTCGACCTTCTTGCCGCCGGTCGCCTTCGGGTTCCAGGCGATCCCGGCGAAGCCACTCTGCCAGGGCAGCGAGTAGAGGCGGCCCGGGTCGAACGTGACGTCGCGCAGTGAGTCGACGAGGTTCACGTTGTTCGGGATGTTGGCGAGGTCGAGCTTCTGCACGTAGCCGTTACGGATCAACCGGGCGACCATCCAGTCGGTCGAGCACCACACGTCGCGGCCGGTGTCACTGCCGGCCTCGAGCAGCGGCCGCACCTTGGCGTAGAACTCGTCGTTGTCGTTGTAGTCCTCGGTGTAGTTGACCTTGATGCCGGTCTGCTTCGTGAACGCCGACAGGGTAGGCCGCGCCTGCGTCTTGTCGTCGACGTCGATGTAGGCCGGCCAGTTCGACCAGTTGACGATCTTCTCGCTGGCGGACAGGTCCTGGGCGGCGGCCGCGGTCTTGGCGCCCGCGCCGGTCGCGCCGGGCGTGCTCGGGTTCTTGCCCGCCGAACCACACGCGGCGAGGAAGGCGACAGCCCCCAGCCCGGCCACACCGGCCAGGGCGGAGCGTCGCGAGATGGCAGCCCGGGCGAACGAGGCCCGCAGAGCCAGCTCCCCGGGGTCGACGGGGCGCTGGTGGCTGTGTTCGTTCATTCGAATCTCCAGTGTTCTGTGTGGTCTTCGGAAGTCAGGACTCGATGTTGGCCATGACGTGCTTGGTGCGGGTGGAGTCCTCGAAGCCGTCCATCGAGAGGTCCTCGCCGTCGTCGCCACACGTGAACCCACCGAGCGGCCTTCGGCCACGTTCGGGATCTGGGTGGTGATCCACGACGTGGCCGGCGTCGAGCGCCTTGATCATGCGCGTCGTGGGACCGACGTCCTTGGTCCGGACCCTGCAGGCGGGGCCGTACAGCGCTCATTGGTCCGGGCGAGCACCGCAATGCCCCCGCCGTCGGCGCCGATGTCGGCCGCCTCGAACGCCGACACTCGCACCTTGGCTCCCAGCCCGGGGCAGACCCGTTCGGCGTCACAGGCGGCGGCCACCAGGTCGACGCTGTCGCTCATCGCAACGCTCTGCGAATCGCCAGGCGCTTACCGATGAGGTCGCCAGCCGACCTGGATCTGAACTCATGCCCGCATGCTAGACATCGAGGAGGCGGATCCGGCAGGGTTTTAGTAAAAATACTGCGGAATCAGTGGTCAAGTGGCTTGCCAACCGCTGGTTACGTAGGTCATGATAGGGAAGGTGACGTACCACCGGGCTGCTGACAAACCGCAGAGGGCACCTGCGAAGCGTCCTTCGGTGGCGCTCGACGACGTCTCCAAGCGCATCATCGAGCTGCTCCAGCACGACGGTCGCAAGTCGTACGCCTCGATGGCGCTCGAGGTCGGCCTCTCTGAGGCTGCGGTCCGACAGCGCGTCCAACGACTTCTCGACGCCGACGTGATGCAGATCGTGGCCGTGACTGACCCGCTTCAGGTCGGCTTCCAGCGACAGGCCATGGTCGGGGTGCGCGTCGGTGGCGACGTGGCCCCCGTGGCCGCGGCGCTGTCGGCCATGACCGAGGTGTCCTACGCCGTCACCACCGCCGGCAGCTTCGACCTGCTCGTGGAGGTGGTGTGCGAAGACGACGACCACCTGCTCGAGCTGGTCACGCAACGCATCCGCTCACTCAAGAACGTCACGGCCACCGAGACGTTCGTCTACCTGAAACTCAACAAACAGCTCTACAACTGGGGAACACGATGACAACCACGACCCATGAGGTCTCGCAGAACACCACCGAACCAACCCGCACGCCCGCCGGCACGCTGCACACCGACGCCGCGCGCGACCACCTGTGGATGCACTTCACCCGCCACTCCGTGTTCGAGAGCAAGGATGCCGGAGGGCTGGGCCAGCCGGTGCCGATCATCACCCGCGGCAAGGGGTGGAAGATCTGGGACGACCAGGGCAACGAGTACATCGACGGGCTCAGCGGGCTGTTCGTGGTGCAGGTGGGCCACGGCCGCGAGGAGCTTGCCGAGGCGGCTGCCAAGCAGGCCAAGGAGCTGGCCTTCTTCCCGCTGTGGAGCTATGCCCACCCCAAGGCGATCGAGCTCGCCGAGCGGCTGGCCGCGCACGCTCCCGGCGACCTCAACCGGGTCTTCTTCACCACCGGCGGAGGCGAAGCGGTCGAGTCCGCGTGGAAGCTGGCCAAGCAGTACTTCAAGCTGACCGGCAAGCCCACCAAGCACAAGGTCATCTCTCGCGCCGTGGCCTACCACGGCACCCCGCAGGGTGCCCTGTCGATCACGGGCATCCCCGATGCCAAGGCGATGTTCGAGCCCCTCGTGCCCGGCGCCCACAAGGTGCCGAACACGAACATGTACCGCGCCCCCGACCACCTGCGTGACGACGAGAAGGCCTTTGGCCGCTGGGCTGCCGACCGCATCGCGGAGGCGATCGAGTTCGAGGGGGCCGACACCGTGGCGGCCGTCTTCCTCGAGCCGGTGCAGAACTCAGGGGGCTGCTTCCCCCCGCCGGCCGGCTACTTCGACCGGGTGCGTGAGATCTGCGACGAGTACGACGTGCTGCTCGTCGCCGACGAGACCATCACCTCGTTCGGGCGCATCGGCTCGATGTTCGCCTGCGAGGACTTCGGCTTCGTGCCCGACATGATCACCTGCGCCAAGGGCATGACCAGCGGTTACTCCCCCATCGGCGCGATGATCGCCAGCGACCGTCTCTTCGAGCCGTTCAAGAAGGGCACGACCTCGTTCCTGCACGGCTACACCTTCGGTGGCCACCCCGTGTCGGCGGCTGTAGCGATGGCCAACCTCGACATCTTCGAGCGCGAGGGGCTCAACCAGCGCGTCAAGGAGAACGCCCCCGCGTTCCGGGCCACGCTGGAGAAGCTGCTCGACCTACCGCTAGTGGGTGACGTGCGCGGCGCCGGCTACTTCTACGGCATCGAGCTGGTCAAGGACAAGGAGACCCGCGAGACCTTCGACGAAGCCGAGTCTGAGCGGCTGCTGCGGGGCTTCCTGTCCAAGGCCCTGTTCGAGGCCGGCATCTACTGCCGCGCCGACGACCGGGGCGACCCGGTGGTGCAGCTCGCTCCCCCGCTGACCATGGGCCAGGAACAGTTCGACGACATCGAGTCGCGCCTGCGCGCAGTGCTCACGGAGGCCGAGAACCACCTGTAGACACCGCCCCATCCCGCCAGCCGAACGCAGCGTTCGTTCTTGAACTCACTCTCACAACGGGGTGTTCGAGAACGAACGCTGTGTTCGTTCTGGAGGTTGGATCGTGGGGTGGGGTCGAGTGGGGTCGAGTGGGGCCGCGCTAGGCGCCGGCGACGAGGTGGAAGAGGGCGGCGATGGCCAGGATGACGGGCACGGAGATCACGGTGCTGATGAAGATGGCTTCGCGGGCCATGCCCACCTCGCGGCCGTAGCGAACGGCATAGACGAAGATGTTCTGCGCCGTCGGGAGAGCAGCGGTGACGACCACCGCGAACAGCCCCTGGCCGCGCAGCCCGAGAGCGAGCCCCACGCCGAGCGCGATGCTCGGCATGACGACGGTCTTGAGCGTGACGATGGTCCACACGTGTTTCGCCGTCTGGCCCGTCACCGGGCGTGGCCCCCGGCGCAGCGAGATGCCGAACGCCACGAGCATGGCCGGCACCGCCATTGCCGCCAGCATCTCGACGGGCGCACTCAGCACCCGGGGCAGATGTACGTCGAACACCGCGAGGAGCAGACCGGCGAGGGCCCCGAGGGTGATGGGGTTGCCCAAGGCCCCGCGCGCGCTGCGGAGCAGCGAAGGTTGTTCGCCCCGCGCGTCGCTGTCGAACAGCGCCATGTAGACCGGCGTGATGATGAGCAGCTGCATCAGCAGCGTCGGCGCCACCCAGGCCACGTTGCCCAGCACGTAGAGCGCAATCGGGATGCCGAGGTTGCCGGCGTTGACGTAGGCCGACGAGAGGCTGCCGATGAGCTGTGCGCCGAACGAGGTTGCGGGCCAACGAAGCCGAACGATTGCAAGGTAGCAGAGGGTGACCAAGACGAAGCTCACGAGCGATGTCACGAGGTTGGTCGACAGCACTCGGTCGAGCGTCGTGCCCTGCATGACCGTGAGCAGCAGCGCCGGCGAGGCCACGTAGAAGGCCAGGCGCGACAGGCTGACCTCAGCGCCGTCGCCCAGCACCCGAAAGTGCGCGAGGAGCCACCCGACCGCGACCACGATCGCGATCGTGGCGAAGCCCTCGAGCACCCCGATCACGAGCAGATCCTGTCAGTAGAGCGCCACCGGGTGGTAGACGCCGCACTCGACGACCACAAGGCGATGGCCCGGTCGAAAGTGCCGACCGCCCTCGCGCAACGGAAGGTCAAGGCCCCGAACGAAGCGTGACCGGCAGGATGGTGCCATGGAGATCGAGTCGCTCGCGGCGCTGGCCCACCACCTCGGCCGACGGAGGCCACTGCGCGGGCTCCGTCTGCAACACCTCGACCTGACGGGGTGGGCCGACCGCTTCGCCGAGCGCGAAGACCTGACCGGGCTCGTCGTGCTCGGCGGCGTGGTGCCCCCCGAGGTGACTCGCGTGCTGCTGCAGCGCGGCGCCATCGTCTTCCCCGGGCTGGCCGATGCCCCCGTGGACCCGTGGCGGGGCCTCTACGGGCCCGAAGACCTCTACTCCGGGCTCGACCAGGGCTATGCCGCCACTCCCGACGCCCGCGCGTACGCCTGGTTCCTGGACGCCACCTCGCGCACCGACGCCTACGCCACACTGGTGCGGGCCATCCATGACGACTCGGTGACCGACGAGCTCGACGAGTTCGTGGCCGGTCGCAATGTTGTGGGTGTGATGGGCGGGCATGCTTTGCACCGGGGCTCGGCGGCCTACGCCGGTGCGGCCCGCCTGGGCCACCAGCTGGCCGAAGCGGGCCACCTGGTGGCCACCGGCGGAGGCCCGGGAGCCATGGAAGCAGCCAATCTCGGCGCGCTCTGCCCCGACGGGGACGCCCTCGACACGGCGCTCGCCCGACTGGCTCCGGGGCCGTCGTTCCACGAAGACCTCACGGGCTGGGCCCGGCTCGCCCTGGACGTGAGGCGAGACGTGCTGCACCTCTCGGCGGGGCGCCTCGTCGACGGGCTCGGCCGATCAGCCAGGTCGGTCGGCATCCCCACCTGGTTCTACGGTCACGAGCCGCCGAACGTCTTCTGCGACGCCATCGCCAAGTACTTCTCCAACGCGATCCGCGAGGACGGGCTGCTCGCTCGCTGCAACGGTGGCATCGTCGTGCTGCCGGGGGCCGCCGGCACGGTGCAGGAGATCTTCCAGGCCGCCACCCCCCTCTACTACGCCGCAGACGCCGCGCCCCTGCCCCCACTCGTGCTGGTGAACGAGCAGCACTGGACCGAGGCCGTTCCCGTCTGGCCCGCCTTGCAGGCCATCGCCGCCGGTCGGCGCATGGAGCAGTCCCTCCACCTCGTCGACGGGGTGGAGGCGGCGGCGACCATCATCGCCCAGCGGGCGACCTGAGCACGGGGGCCAGGGCCTCGAGCACCGCGGCATCCTCGATGGTCGCCGGCACGACCGGCGTAACGCCATCGGCCATCTCACGCATGGTCTTGCGCAGGATCTTGCCCGACCTCGTCTTCGGCAGCCCCGTCACGATGTCGACCTGCTGGAGGGCGGCGACCGGGCCGACCTCCGAGCGAACCCGCGCGACCAGCTCGCGTCGGATGCGCTCACCGTCGACGTCAACGTCGATGCCGGCCTTCAGCACGACCAGCGCTCGGGGAACCTGGCCCTTGAGCTCGTCGTTCACCCCGATGACCGCGCACTCGGCCACGGCCTCGTGCCCGGCGAGGGCGGCCTCGAGCGACCCGGTCGAGAGGCGATGGCCGGCCACGTTGAGCACGTCGTCGGTGCGGCCCATGACGAAGAGGTAGCCGTCGGTGTCGACGTACCCGCCGTCACCGGTGAGGTAGTAGCCCGGGTAGGCGGCCAGGTAGCTCGCGACGTAGCGATCGTCGTCGTGCCACAGCGTCGGCAGCGTGCCGGGTGGCATCGGCAGGCGCAGGCAGATCGACCCCTCGACCCCGGGCTCGACCTCCTCGCCGACCCCGTCGAGAACCCGCACGTCATAGCCCGGCACCATCACCGCCGCCGAGCCCGGCTTGATCGGCAACAGCCCGATTCCCCTGGGGTTCATGGCGATCGGCCAACCGGTCTCGGTCTGCCACCAGTTGTCGACCACCGGCACGCCCAGTGCGGCGGTGGCCCACTCGTAGGTGTCGGGGTCGAGCCGCTCGCCGGCAAGGAACAGGGTTCGCAGGCTCGAGATGTCGTGATCACCGAGCAGCTTCGCCTCCGGGTCGAGCTTCTTGATCGCCCGGAAGGCCGTCGGAGCGGTGAACAGCGCCACAGCGTCGTAGTCGTCGACGACGCGCCAGAAGGCACCGGCATCCGGGGTGCCGACGGGTTTGCCTTCGTAGAGAACGGTGGTGGCCCCCGTGAGCAACGGGCCGTAGACGATGTAGGAATGGCCGACCACCCAACCCACGTCGCTCGCGGTAAACATCGTCTCGCCCGGACGCACGTCGTAGAGGTGCTCCATCGACCAGCGCAGCGCCACGGCGTAACCACCGCTGTCGCGGTAGATACCCTTGGGCCGACCGGTCGTGCCGGAGGTGTAGAGCACGTAGAGCGGGTCGGTCGCTGCGACCGCCACCGGGTCAGCCCCTTCGAGCGCTGCTGGGCTCGACTCGAACTGCGTCCAGTCGAGGTCGCGTTCGCCCATCTCGGCGCGGAGCTGCTCACGCTGCAGGATGACGCAGTGCCGCGGCGGGTGCTCGGCCCGACGGATCGCCTCGTCGAGGAAGGGCTTGTAGGGCACGACCCGCGAGGGCTCGACGCCGCACGAGGCCGAGAGCACGACCTTGGGCTGCGCGTCGTCGATGCGGGCCGCCAGCTCGGCGGGCGCGAAGCCGCCGAAGACGACCGAGTGGATCGCCCCGATGCGGGCGCAGGCGAGCATCGCGATGACGGCCTCGGGCACCATCGGCAGGTAGATCACCACCCGGTCGCCCTTCGTCACGCCGAGGCCCCGCAGCCCGCCCGCCACGGCGTTCACGCGCGCCAACAGATCGGCATAGGTGAGCGTCTGGCGCGACCCGGTCACGGGCGAGTCGTGGTACACAGCCGGCTGGTCGCCTCGACCCGCAGCCACGTGCCGGTCGACGGCGTTGGCGCAGACGTTCAGCTCACCACCGGTGAACCACCGATAGAAGGGCGGGCGATCGCCGTCGAGCACCCGGTCGGGTGGGGTGATCCAGTCGATTGCGGTGGCCGCCTGCCCCCAGAACGTCTCGGGGTCTCGAAGGCTCAGCTCGTAGGCCGATCGATGGGCTGCCCGGGCCTGCTCACTCATGCCGCTCATGCGCCCTACTGTGCCACCACCTCCCGCGCTCTCACGGCCCGAGACGGCGTTGCCTGCGACACACCACGTCCTCTCGACGGTCAGAGCCCGTCGAGAGGGCAGTTCGTGTAGCACGAATCGTCCTCTCGACGGGCCAGGACGGTCGAGAGGGCAGACGCGCAGACGGGCAGACGGGAAAGACGAGTCAGGCGGTGGCGGCGGCGAGCTGGCCGCAGGCGCCGTCGATGTCCTGGCCCCGGGTGTCACGGATGGTGGTGGGGATGCCGTGGGCTCGCAGCCGCTCGACGAAGTTCTGCTCGACCCCGGGCCGCGAGGCGGTCCACTTCGAGCCGGGGGTGGGGTTGAGCGGGATCGGGTTGACGTGCACCCAGCCCCGACCGCGAGCGTTCAGCTTCTCGCCGAGCAGGTCGGCCCGCCAGCCCTGGTCGTTGATGTCGCGGATGAGGGCGTACTCGATGGAGACGCGGCGACCGGTGGCGACGAAGTAGCGGTGGGCCGCATCGATCGCCTCGTCGACCGACCACCGCGTGTTGATCGGCACGAGCTCGTTGCGCAGCTCGTCGTCGGGGGCGTGCAGCGACAGCGCCAACGTGACCGGGATGCCCTCGGCGGTGAGCTTGTCCATCCCCGGCACGAGACCGACGGTCGACATCGTGATACCGCGGGCCGAGAGGCCGAGCCCGTCGGGGGTGGGGTCGGTGAGTCGCCGGATCGCCCCGATCGCGGCCTTGTAGTTGGCCAGGGCCTCCCCCATCCCCATGAACACGACGTTGCTGACGCGCAGCGGTGCCTCGCGGTCGGCCGCATCGGATGCCGCATCCCCGCCCGCGAGATCACCGCGGCGCAGCGCACGGGCCGCCCAGACGACCTGCTCGACGATCTCACCGGCCGACATGTTGCGGGTCAGACCGGCCTGCCCGGTGGCACAGAACGGACAGTTCATGCCGCACCCGGCCTGGCTCGAGATGCAGATCGTCACCCGCTTGGGATAGCGCATCAGCACCGACTCGACGATGGCGCCGTCGTGCAGACGCCAGGCGTACTTCATCGTCTGACCGTCGTCGGCGACGCGCTGCACGATCGGGGTGAGCAGGGTGGGGAGCAGGTCGGCCACCAGCTCGGAGCGCACCGCTTTGGGCAGGTCGGTCATCTCGTCGGGGTCATCGACCAGGCGCTCGAAGTAGTGGGTAGAGAGCTGCTTGGCCCGGAACCCCTGGTGGCCGAGCGACTCGACGGCCTGCTTGCGCTCGGCCGGGCTGAGGTCGGCCAGGTGGCGAGGGGGCTTACCCCGTCGCGGGGCCTGGAAGGTCAGCTTGCCGGGCCGTGGAGCGGCGGCGGTGGGCTCGGGCAGCGGCACGGAAGCAGGAGCAGCGGTGGCGGGGGCGGGGATCTCAGTCATGACCGGCCCATTGTCGCAGGAGTGGGCGACGAGACCGGCATCGCGGCGACGGGTCGGTCAGGCGGAGGTCGGGGCCAGCAGAGTGAGCACGGCCCAGACGACCGGCGCGACCACGATCAGCGAGTCGAGCCGGTCCATGATGCCGCCGTGCCCGGGGAGGATGTTCGACATGTCCTTGACGCCGAGGTCGCGCTTGATCAGCGACTCCATCAGGTCGCCGACCGTGGCCGCGGCCGCCACCCCCACCCCGAGCAGGGCGCCGATCCACCAGGCATCCCCGAGGAAGAAGTACACGCACAGCGCGCCACCGACCACGCACAGCAGCACGGACCCACCGAAGCCCTCCCACGACTTCTTGGGGCTGATCGACGGCGCCATCGGGTGCTTGCCGAAGAGCACCCCGGCCGCGTAGCCACCGACGTCGCTGCAGACCCCGATGATCAGGAAGGTGAAGACGCGGGCGACCCCGTCTTCGGGCGTCATGAGCATCACCGCGAAGCCCGCCAACAGCGGCGGATAGGTCGAGATGAACACCCCGCCGAGCACGTCACGGCCGGCGCCCTCGCGGCGCCCCACGCTTCGCCATACCAGGCTGGCCGCGCACGTCAGCGCCCACGCCACCGTGAGCGCTGCCGGGCCGTGCACGAACGCCGCCCAGAGCATCACGACGGAACCCACGACGGGCGGCACCAGTGGCGCCTCGACACCCTTGTGCCGCAGCGCCGCCCGAATCTCCCAGATGCCGATGGCGATCGCCGCCATGATCACGACGACGAACAGCTCCTTGCGAATCAGGAGCGTCGAGATGATGAGCACGCCCAATCCGAGCCCGACCGCGAGGGCGGCCTTGAGGTCGCGGCCGGCCCGGGAGGGCTTGGTCGCCAGCACCTGCTCGGCCGGGATGCCCGCCACGTCGTCGAGCGCGGGGTCGTAGTCGACGGGCTCAGCGGCATCCAGGATGCCGTGGTGCTCGCCGGCGTCCGTGACCTCCGGGGTGGCTGCGGGCTCCTGCGGCGACGACGACGAGCCGACCGCTGGGTCAGGGTCGGCAGGACCGCTGGAGGGAACCGTCATCGTGGGTCGAGCATCGAGGGGGTCACACCTCGAGCAGCTCGGTCTCCTTCGCCTTGACGAGGGAGTCGATCAGGTCGGTGTGCTTCTTGGTCAGGCCGTCGAGCTCCTTCTCGGCCCGGTTGCCGTCGTCCTCGCCGATGTCGCCGTCCTTGACGAGCTTGTCGATGTCGGTCTTGGCCTTGCGGCGGATGTTGCGCACCGAGACCCGGGCCTCCTCGGCCTTCTGCCCGGCGAGCCTGGTGTACTCGCGGCGGCGCTCTTGTGTGAGCTCGGGCAGCACGCACCGGATCTGGTGGCCGTCGCTGCTCGGGTTGACGCCGAGGTCGGAGTCGCGGATCGACTTCTCGATCTCCTTCATCGCCGACTTGTCGAAGGGGATCACCAGGATCGTGCGCGGCTCGGGGTTCTGGAACGACGCGAGCTGCTGCAACGGCGTGGGCGCCCCGTAGTACTCGACGGTCAGCTTGTTGAACAGACCCGGGTTGGCTCGACCGGTGCGGATGCCCGCGAAGTCCTCTTTGAGCACCTCGACGGCCTTGTCCATCTTTTCCTCGGCCTCGAACATGGTCTCGTCGATCATCGCTGCTGTTCCTTCGTCCTGTCGGGGTGGTACTGGCGGGCGGCTGGTGAGCCGGGGTCGGTCAGGCGCTGGTAACCAGCGTGCCGATCTTCTCACCGAGCAGGGCTCGGGTGATGTTTCCCGCGCCCTCCATGCCGAACACGATCATCGGCAGCTTGTTCTCCATGCAGAGGCTGAACGCGGCTGCGTCAACGACCCGCAGCCCGGCAGCGAGGGCGTCGCCGAACGTCACCGTCGCGAGCTTCTTGGCGTCGGGGTTGACCTTGGGGTCGGAGTCGTACACCCCGTCAACGCCGTTCTTGGCGATCAGCACGGCGTCACACTTGATCTCGAGCGCGCGCTGGGCCGAGACCGTGTCGGTGGAGAAGTAGGGCATGCCCGCCCCCGCACCGAAGATGACGACGCGCTGCTTCTCCAGGTGCCGGATCGCGCGACGCGGGATGTACGGCTCGGCGACCTGCTGCATGGCGATCGCCGACTGCACCCGCGTCTCGACTCCTTCCTTCTCGAGGAAGTCCTGCAGCGCGAGGCAGTTCATCACCGTGCCGAGCATGCCCATGTAGTCGGCCCGCGTACGATCCATACCGCGCTGCTGCAGCTCGGCCCCGCGGAAGAAGTTGCCACCCCCGATGACAACGGCCACCTGCACGCCGCCACGAACGGCAGCCGCGATCTGCTGCGCGATACCGGCGACGACCGCCGGGTCGAGCCCGATCTTGCCGCCGCCGAACACCTCCCCTGACAGCTTGAGGAGCACTCGGTCGAAGCCGTTCGTCTGGGCGTCAGTCATGGGCGGAGTGCCTCCTCGTGGGCTGCGGCCTTGGCGGTCGCCCGATCCTGCCACATCCGGTTCCGGGTCGGCGCATCGATACCGGTGCTCGGGTGCCTCTGAGTGACGCGGTCAGCGAACGGCGGCGCCGGACGGGATGCCGTTGAGCACCGTAGCGCACGATGTCGGCTCCGGAGTCGTGCCCGGGATCGACCCCGCCGCACTGAGACCGCGGGCCCGACCGAGGTTGAACCCGAGCCAGTCGTCGCCGGGCTGGGGGCTCGGCCGGTCGAGCACGCAGCGGGCCAGGTCGGCTGGCAACCCGGCGACGATGGCCGGGGTGGCGTCAGCGCTCAGGCTCTGCAGGTAGCCCGTGTCGAGCTGCCCGCTGGCCTGGTAGCGCTCGATGTTGTGCTGGGCGACCCACGCCTCGGGGCTGACCAGCCCCCCGACGAGCACGAACCCGGCCCCGGCGAGCAGCACCGCTCGCGGCAGCCACGACCACGACAGCCGCACTGCCGCCACGAGCACGAGCACGACGAGCAGGCCCAGCCACAGCTCGAAGGCGTCGACGACCAGACGCAGCACGGTGAACCCGTAGGCCTGCTGGTAGAGATCCATCCGGTGCAGGGCCGACGCGACGACGACGAGGGTCAGCACGCCCAGCACGCCGATGGCGCACCGCAGCAGCATCCGGTCGGGGGCCGTCTGCTGCGGGGCCTTGCGCACCGCCACGGCCACTGCCGCCAGGGTGAGCACCGTGGCGAAGGTCAGCTGACCGAAGCCCTGGTGGACGTACTGCGCGTAGCTGAGGCCGGTGCTGCGCCGCACGAAGTCGTGCCCTCCGAAGAGGGCCGCTGCCTGGGCCACGACGAACCCGACGAAGACGGCGACGACGAGAGCCATCGGCACCAGCCATTCCCAGACGCGAACAACGGGCCGCCCGGCCGGCAGGGTCAGCTGCTCGACCTTCGGCGGGTTGATCGCGAGGTAGCACACAGCGAGCAGCGACCCCCCGATCACGAAGCCGACGAACGCGCGAAAGACGAAGCCGGCGGCGTCGACGGCCGGCACGAGCGACTGTGCCCACGAGCCGAAGATGGCGTCGCCCGAGGCGAAGAGGCCACCGAACACCACGAGGGCGACGAGCGAGACCGCCACGGTGCGCAGCACGGGCCAGAGCACCGTCATCCGGCTGGTCGCCGACAGGGTGCGGCCGAGCAGCGGGAGCCCGCGCACGGCCGAGAGCGGCCAGGCCGCCAGCCCGCTCACGAGACCCACACCGCTGCGAGCACCCGTCAGCGCGGTCGTCGTGAGCACGATGCCGGCAGCGATGGCGAGCACGCTGACCCACTGAGCCGCCCGCACGACGGTCAACGACGCGAGGGCGACGCACAGCACCGCACTGACGCCGGTCCACAGGCTGCGGCGGCGGACCGAGCTGCGCAGCACGACCGCGCCGCCGGTGAGCAACACTGCGAAGAGCGCCAGCCCGATGTCACGACCAGGCAGGATGACGGCGGCCAGCACCCCGACCCCGAGGCAGCTCGTCACCACGCGGGTCTTCGTGGTGAGTCCGGCCTCTGGCCACAAATCGCCGAAGATCGCGTCGAGGAACGGCCGAGGCGCTGCGACCGGCTGGGCCGGTGGCGAGATCGGAGTGACGGGGGCGGTGGGCACGCGGTTCTCCAAGGTCTGACGGCGCGGCTGGGCGTCGGTCCGTTGGTGGTTCTGACGGTCGGTCGGGCGGTCGGTCGGGCGGTCGTCGGAGTTCGGGTCTCGCGGCAGCACCGCTCGGAGCCGGGCGCCGGTCTCGCCCGGTCGGGGGGGCTCGGCGCTGATCGAGCCGCCGTGCAGCTCACACACCCAGCTGGCGATGGCCAGGCCGATGCCGGTGCCGCCGGCGGCATCGTCTCCGGAGCCGAACCGGTGGAAGATCCGCTCCGCGTGTCGGCGGGGGATGCCGGGTCCGTCGTCGGTCACCTCGAGAGTCCAGCGGTCAGGGCCCTCCTCCGCGGCGGTCACGTGCACCGTGCTCCCCGGCGGGCAGTGGCGCGCCGCGTTGTCGAGCAGGTTCGCGAGCACCTGCTCGAGGCGGGCGGCATCCGCCACGACGTGAAGGTCGAGGGGGGTGACCGACACGACGTGCGTCATGGCCCGCGAGGCCAGGACGGCCTCGGCCACGGCGCGCTCGACCAGCCCGAGCACGCTGACGGGCGCGAGGTCGAGGCGGGTCTGCCCTCCGTCGAGACGGCTGAGGTCGAGCAGGTCACCCACGAGGGAGCCCAGACGTTCGGCCTGGCCCAGTGCCGCTCGGAGCACAGCATCGTCGGGGGTCACGACACCGTCGACGAGGTTCTCGAGCAGGGCCTGCTGGGCCGCGAGGGGGGTGCGCAGCTCGTGTGACACCGTCGCGACGAGCTGGCGGCGTTGTCGGTCGGCGTCGGCCAGGTCGGCAGCCATGGTGTTGAAGGCCACCCCCAGCTGGCCGACCTCGTCGGCGGAGGTGGCCGTGACCCGGCGGGAGTAGTCGCCCGTCGCCATTCGGCTGGTCGCGTCGGTCATCTCTCGCAGTGGTGAGGTCAGGCCGCGCGCCAGCCACTGGGTGACGCCGAGGGCCGCCGACACGGTGACGGGCACGGTCAGCCAGATCGGCACTGAGGCCGCCGCTCCGATCTGCACGACGACCGCCGCCACCACGATGCTCGTACCCACGAGCAGGGCGAGCTTGGCCTTGATGGAGCGGATGCCGTCAAGCGGACGCTCGAGGGGGTCGGTCGCCAACATCATCGGCTCCGACCGCCGGCGTCGAGGGCGTACCCCACGCCGTGCACGGTGCGCACCCGGTGTGCGCCGATCTTGGCCCGCAGCGCCTTCACGTGACTGTCGAGGGTGCGAGTGCCGCCGGCGTCGGCCCAGCCCCAGACCTCCCGCATCAGATGGTCGCGCCCCCGTACCGTTCCCGGCTCGTCGGCGAGGGCCAGCAGCAGGTCGAACTCGAGCGGCGTGAGATGAACGGGGTCACCGGCGACCACCACCCGGTGCGCGCCGCGGTCGATCACGATCTCACCCACCGTGAGCGGCCCCGGCAGTGCGGCCGCCAGCTCGCGGGCCCGATCGACGCGTCGCAGCAGGGCTCGCACCCTGGCCACGACCTCCCGCATCCGGAACGGCTTGGTCAGGTAGTCATCGGCTCCGACCCCGAGCCCGACCAGCACATCGGTCTCGTCGTCGCGGGCCGTCAGCATGAGCACCGGCACGGGCCGTTCGGCCTGGATGCGCCGGCAGACCTCGAGCCCGTCGAAACCCGGGAGCATGACGTCAAGCACGACGAGGTCGATGTGCTGCTCACCGTGCGTTTCGACCGCGCCCGGGCCGTCGAAGGCCTGCACCACCGTAAAGCCTTCTGACACCAAGCGATCGGTGACGGCCTGGTTGATGGTCGGGTCGTCCTCGACCACGAGCACCGTGGCCCGGTCAGAGCCCCGGCCGCCGGTCTCGCTGTGCTCCTGCGTCATGACTCGAGCCTAGAAGCGGGGAGCAGGAGACCGTGCGCGCGACCCCTGGAGATCGTGTGAAGACTGTGGCGGCCCAGCCCGGGGATCCTCACGCGACTACCCTGCATATCGTGAGGTATGCGTAGCTGGCTGACGAAGCTCTTCTGGGTGCTGGCGGCCGCCTACTTCGCCCTCGTGGCCTGGGCGGCGTTCGCACTGCCCGAGCGGGTGCCGATGCACTGGAGCGGCACCGCCGGGCCCGCCCAGTGGGGCAGCCGCACGGCGGCGGTCATCATGCTCACCGGCCTCGGGCGGCCGGGCGCGTCGCTGCCCGGCTGGACCCTGCCGGTCATCGTCGGCTGGCTGGTGCTGCTGACCGGCTACCTCGTCTGGATGGTCGCGGTGCGCTGGCGGTGCCACGCGACGAGTGAGTGCCACTCTGACGAGGTCACCATCGTGGTTCCGCTCCGCAGATGACGGATGCCGCCCACCCCAGCGGGGTGAGCGGCATCCGTTCTTGTGTGCCGTGGTGCGTCAGTGCTTGTAAGCCTGGTTCAGCGCATCACTGGCCGACGCGGAAGCGAGCGAAGGCGGTGGCCTTCGTTCCCGCCTCCTCGAGCACCTTGCCGACGCTCTTCTTGGCGTCCTTGGCGAAGGGCTGCTCGAGCAGCACGTTCTCCTTGAAGAAGCCGTTGACCCGACCCTCGACGATCCTCGGGAGGGCCGCCTCGGGCTTGCCCTCCTCCTTGGCGGTGGCCTCGGCGATGCGGCGCTCGCTGGCGACCGTCTCGGCGTCGACCTCCTCGCGGGTCAGCACCGTGGGGGTGAACGCGGCGATGTGCATCGCCACGTCGCGGCCCACGGCCTCGTCACCGTGCACGGCGACGAGCACACCGATCTGCGCAGGCAGGTCGGGGCTGGTCTTGTGCAGGTACGACACGACCTTCTCGCCCTCGAGGCGAGCCACCCGGCGCACCTCGATCTTCTCGCCGATTGAGGCGTTGGCCTCGTCGAGCAGGGCCTTGACGCTCTTCCCGTCGTCGAGCGTGCTAGCGAGCAGCTCGTCGACGCTGGAGGCGTCGACGGCGACCGCCTGCGTGAGCACCTGGTCGGCGAGGGCGATGAACTTCTCGCCCTTGGCCACGAAGTCGGTCTCGCAGTTGATCTCGACCAGCGTGCCGACGCCGTCCTTGGCGGATGCCGCGACGAGCCCGTTGGAGGCCGAGCGGTCCCCGCGCTTGGCGACGCCCTTCTGGCCCTTGATCCGGAGAATCTCGATGGCCTTGGCGCGGTCGCCGTCAGCCTCGTCGAGGGCCTTCTTGACGTCCATCATGCCCGCGCCGGTGTCTGCGCGCAGCGCCTTGATGTCAGCGGCGGTGTAGTTCGCCATACTCTGTTTCGCTCTTTTCGTTCGGAGAAAGGGGTGGGGCTCAGGCCTGCTCGGTGACCGCCGCAGCGGTCTCGGCTGCCTCGGCGGTCTCGGTGGCCGCAACGGTCTCGGTGGGCTCGGGGGCCTCCATGAAGTCGGTGGGCTCGACGGCCTCCGTGGACTCGGCGGGCTGGTCGATCGCGATCTCGGCGGCGACCTCGGGGGACGGCGCCTCGACCGGGGTCTCAGTAGCCGCGTCGGCCTCGGCAGCAGGCGCCTCGGTGGTGTCGGTGACGTCAGCGGCGTCGGTCGCTGCGGTGGCGTCAGCAGCCGGCGCAGCGGCGTCCGCGTCGGCGTAGAGCTCACGTTCCCACTCGGCGAGGGGCTCCTCGGCGGTGGCCTCGGCGCCCGACTTGCCCGAGGAGCGCTGCATGATGCCCTCGGCGACGGCATCGGCAACCACGCGGGTCAGCAGGGCGACGGAACGGATCGCGTCGTCGTTGCCCGGGATCTTGTAGTCGACCTCGTCGGGGTCGCAGTTGGTGTCGAGGATCGCGATGACCGGCAGTCCGAGCTTGCGCGCCTCGTCGACCGCGAGGTGCTCCTTCTTGGTGTCGACGATCCACACAGCCGAGGGAACCTTGGCCATGGTGCGGATGCCGCCGAGGGTCCGCTGGAGCTTGATCATCTCGCGCTTGAAGATGAGCATCTCCTTCTTCGTGTAGCCGGAGCCGGCCACATCGTCGAAGTCGAGCTCTTCGAGCTCCTTCAGGCGCGTGAGGCGCTTGGAGATCGTCTGGAAGTTGGTGAGCATGCCGCCGAGCCAACGGTGGTTGACGTAGGGCATCCCGACGCGGGTCGCCTGCTCGGCGATCGGCTCCTGGGCCTGCTTCTTCGTGCCGACGAACAGGATGGTGCCGCCGTGGGCGACGGTCTCCTTGACGTAGTCGTATGCGGTGTTGATGTAGGTCAACGACTGCTGCAGGTCGATGATGTAGATGCCGTTGCGCTCGGTCATGATGAAGCGCTTCATCTTGGGGTTCCAGCGACGGGTCTGGTGCCCGAAGTGGACGCCGCTCTCGAGGAGCTGGCGCATGGTGACGACGGCCATGCCGTGTTCTCCCTTGGGTAGGTTGTTGTCAGTTGTCAGCGAGGCAGTGGCCCCGCTCCTGGCGCCTGACGCACCCCGCCCGGCCCCGCACGAAACGGGGATGAGGACTGCCGTGGTGTCGTCCCGACCGGTGCCAGGTGAGACCTGGCGATGATCGGCAGAAGACGCGCGAATTAGGTCTCGAGCGACAAGCACACGTGACCGCCTCTCATCGTACGGCCAGACCCGGGTTGCGGAGAAATCGCCGCGACCGGCGACAATGACCCTCGGCTGCAGCCCGCAGCCCGTCGCCTGAGCACAGGGAGATGACCATGCCCACCGAGGCGCCCACGTGGGCGGGGATGCTGCCTGCCTTCGTCGTGCTGACGACGGCGCTCTTCCTCCCTGGCTGGCTCGTGGTGCGGGCGCTCGGCTCTCGCGGCCTCGAGGCCCTGGCCGTCTCCCCCGCCGTCTCTGCGGGCCTCATCGCCGTGGCGACGACGGTGGCGCAACGGGTCGGGGTGCGCTGGGGGTGGCTGCCGCTGGTCTTGTCGACGATCCTCACGATGGTCGTCGCGCTCGTGCTGTCGATCGGCGTCAGTCGCCTCGTCGAGCGGCGAACGGGCCGGCCTCCGGCCCCTCGCCCCCCGCACACGCGTCGGCTGTTCGGCCGGCCGCGGCCCGACGCGGTCGTCGCCATCGCCATCAGTGTCGTCATCGCCCTGGTGACGATCGTGCCCACCCTCGGTCGCCCTGACGAGCTGGTCGACTCACCGGATGCCGTCTATCACCTCGACCGCATCCGCCTCTTTCTCGACACCGGCAACTTCTCGATCGCCAACAACACGTTCTACCCCAACGGGTTCCACGCCTGGGTGGCCACGGGTCTCCAGTCGGGCGTGGCCGACGTGCTGCCCGGCACCAACGTCGCCACCATCGTGCTCGCCGCCGTCGTGTGGCCGGTCGGCTGCGTCGCGCTGGTGCGCCACGCCCTCGGAACCTCCCGGCTGGTGACGTACGCCGCGGGGTTCTCATCGGCCGCGCTGGTCGCGTTCCCGACCCTGCTGCTCGGCTGGGGTGTGCTGTGGCCGAACCTCATGGGCACGGCCCTCACCCCCGGGGTGCTGGCGCTCATGCTGCAGGCGGCGCGCTCGAGGCAGGTGGGTCAGTGGCTGGGCTTCGCCGCGAGCCTTCCGGGCCTGGCGCTGGTGCAACCGAACGCGTTCGTCGCCATCGGGGTCTTCGCCCTCGCCTGGCTCGCGGCGGCCCGGTTGCGCGCCGGCGTGCTGGGGCACGCGAGCTGGCGTCGGGTCGGGCTCGACCTCAGTGTCGTGACGGTCGTGGTGGCGGTGGGCCTCTACGTCGCTCCGGCCATCTCGGCTCGCCTCGCCTCGACGCAGGCGTACGTGTGGAAGGACCGGGTCAGCGTGTGGACCGCGCTCGTCGAGGTCATCGGCGGGCAGCTGCTGACCGGCAGCGTGCTGTGGGGGCCGGTCATCCTGCTGCCGATCGGCATCTTCTGGATCGTCACCCGGGCCCGGGCCGCGATCCCGGTTCTGGCCATGTGGCTGGCCGCCGTCGTGCTCTACGTCATCGCGGCATCGTCCACGGCGTCGTGGACCTCGCTCATCACGGGCTACTGGTACAACGACAAGGTGCGGCTGGCCTCGCTGGCGGCCGTTCCCGGGGTGGTGATCGTGGCTGCGGCCGCGCCGGCGATCCGTTCAGCGCTCGGCCCGGTGCTGCGCCGGATCCCCTCGCCGGGCCGTCGGTCGCTCACGGCGGGGGCGATCTCGTTGCTCGCGATCCCACTGCTCACGATCGGGTGGGGCTATGGCGTGCGCCACGACACGCTCGTCGGCTTCTACCGCCCCGCCGATCCGACCCACGTGATCCTCAGTGATCAGGGGCGTCGCGACCTGGCCGCGCTGGCCGTGATCGTCCCGCCCGGCGAGGGGGTGGTCGGGCGGCCCGAGAACGGCTCCCCCCTGATGTACGCCCTGTTCGACACCGACACCCTCTACCGCTCGATCCCGATCCCGGCCACGGGCGACGAGATCCTCATCGGCACCGGGTTCGACCAGCTGACGACCCGACCCGATGTGTGCCAGGCCCTCGCGCGGCACCACATCAGGTGGGCCATCGACTCCACCCACGTCTACTGGCTCGACCGGCCCGAACGCTCGTCCGGATTGTTCGACCTCGCGAACGTCGACGGGGTCGAGCCGGTCAAGACCGTCGGCGCCTACACCCTGTTCAAGATCACCGGCTGCCCCTGACCCC
>JAKDLG010000174.1 GCA_030452985.1 Humibacillus sp. | reverse complement strand
CGTAGTCGCCCTCAACGCGGCATGGTCGGGCGATCGTAGTCGCCCTCAACGCGGCATGGTCGGGCGATCGTAGTCGCCCTCAACGCGGCTGCTTGTTTAATTGGACGCAGGATCGGTGCCTGGCAAGGCTCGGTCCAGGCGTTCGGGTTGTCGCTCTCAATGCGGCTGCTCACCCTCGGGTGTGGCTCTCTTTTGGCCTGCGCAACCCGGACGTCGCCAAGGGCCAGGAGAGGCTCAAGAGGGGTTTGCCCACAGCTCGAAGCAGCGTTGCCCCTCCTCGGCTCGCTAACCCGTCCGGTTCGAGCAGAAGGAGCAAACGATGCAAGAGCACACACCGCCTGCCGTGGTGATCGGGATGGACCCGCACAAGCGGTCGGTCACCATCGAGGCCATGGGCCCTGATGAGGCCATCCTCGGGCAGGGCCGGTTCGACACCGACCAGGCCGGCTACCAAGCCATGCTGCAGGTGGCACGGGCCTGGCCCGAGCGGGTCTGGGCCATCGAGGGCTGCAACGGTATCGGGCGGCACGTCGCGATCCGGCTCATCGCTGATGGTGAGCAGGTCATCGACGTCCCACCGAAGCTGTCCGCCCGGGTGCGGACCTTCGCGACCGGTCAGGGCCGTAAGACCGACGCGACCGACGCCCACTCGATCGCCCTGGTCGGAGTCCGGATGGCCGGGCTACGACCGGTCGTCAACAACGAGCAGCTCGCCGTGCTGCGGGTCCTGGTCGACCGGCGCCGGGCCCTGGGCCAGGACCACACCCGGATGGTCTGCCAGCTGCATCACCTTCTGCTGGAGCTGATCCCGGGCGGGGCGAAGAAGAACCTATCCGCCGCGCAAGCCAAAAAGCTGCTCGCCACGGTGCGCCCACGTGACACCGCCGGCAAGACGCGGCGGCGGGTCGCGGCCGAGCTGATCAGCGACCTCGAACGGATCCACACCCGTAAGAAGGCCGCGAACAAGGAGCTCACCGCGCTGCTCACCGCAGCCGGAACCGCCCTGACCGACCTCCATGGCATCGGCCCCTCCGGCGCGGCCCGGATCCTGGTCGAGGTCGGTGACATCACCCGCTTCCCCGACAACAACCACTTCGCCTCCTGGACCGGCACCGCCCCGATCGACGCCTCCTCCGGTGACCACACTCGCCACCGGCTCTCCCGCGGCGGGAACCGTCAGATCAACCGGGCGCTGCACATCATGGCCACCGTGCAGCTGCGTAACGCCACCGAAGGCCGGGCCTACTACGACCGCACCAAAGCCCGCGGGAAGAGCTCCAACGAGGCCATGCGCCTGCTGAAACGACGCCTGTCCGACATCGTCTTCCGCATCATGCTCGCCGACGCCGCCAAGGCCATGACGACGGGCCCGGGAGGGCACCAGGGTGACGACTCTGACTCCAGCGCGGCCAGCTCACAACCCCACACCAGCTCTTCGGACAAGCCACTTCCCGGACCCGTCCCGACCAAGCCTACGACCCCGCTTCGACGGGCCTCTTGACACAGAGGGGAGCCAAGACCGGACGTGTGGAACGACGCCTGAGGACGTGGACGTGTTGATGTCCGTCGTTAGGCTCGACTGCATGACGAACGTGGAGGACGTGGTTGACGACCTCATGCCCGCCCGTCCGCGGCCGCAGGGTTCACGTCAGCGAACCGCTCATATCTGGCCGGCCCAGGGTGTCGCTCATCTCGACTATGACGATCCGGACCATGTCTTTCAAGTGACTGTGACGTGCGTGCCGCGTCGTCGGCTCATCGTCCCCGAGGGGCCAATCTGTGAGATCGACGGTGTCGAGGTGGGCCTGGTTGAGGTCGTCATCGGCAACCACGTCCTGGTCACGATTGAAGGTCTTCCGGGTCCGGTCCACGACAAGGCGCTCGAGGATTACCAGATTGCCCACGAGAGGTGGGCGCAGGAGGTAACCGCATCCGGCCTCGATGGGAACACGCCGCCGCCGTGGCCAGGTGACCGGCTACAGGGTCGTCCCCAACTCAGTGACGACTGCGGCACCGTGTACCGCTGGGAGCGTGGCAGGTCTGGCGGGAACGGGGCGGAGTGGTCATCAGACGCGGTCTTCTACCCCATCCCTCCACCCGAGGCCCGAATCCTACGACTGGACTTCTCCACGACAGGCAGTGCGGACGCACAGGTCATTCTGCCGCTGCAGTAGCTCGTCCGAGTCAGCGCGACTCGACCGGCCTCGACTGAAGTACGGCCGCACTTTGCGGCACGGGCTCTATCATTTTGCAGTCCCGAACTACGACCAGCTCCGGAGGTCTATCGGGTTCGTTCTCACGCGAGCGGGCCGGATGGGAACGTCCGCACATCGGCATGTGGGGACGTTCGCTCGTCCTCTTGCCCAAACCGGATCGGGCAAGGGACGAACTACGGGCCGCCCCAAGTGCAGTTGCCCACGCGGACCATCACCGGCCGCTCAACGCGTCACGGCTGACGTCGTGCGCGAGAGCGCTATGGAGCAGGACGGCCGCTCACCGAGCTGACCGATGGCACCGACCTGCTCCGGCGATCACCTGGGTCGACCTGGTCTTTCGTCCCCATAACGATCTATAACGTGAAACAGGGCTCGCCCGGGATGCATAACGCTGGCTAATTTCTGACTACAACGCCTCAGATTGCAGTTTTGAGTGCATCTCGACACTCGACGACACATATCGACAACTGTCGAGATGCACCGCAACCTGCATCGTGGGTGCACGGTAGTTCGCACGGTTGAGCTGCTTCCCGAGTACGTTGCGAAGTCGGGTTGACCGCATCATCGATAACTGGGCTGGCTGTCTACCTTGAGCCACTTCTCTCGACGAGACCCGATCGCCGAGGGCACCGCCGGTCGTCGGACGCATACGAGAGCGCGGGCGGAGGGGAGGCCAAGAAGGCCGTATACAGGCCTCGAAAGAATCAGTGGTTGACGATCACTCCTCCGCAGAATCTTCACAGATGGGACTGTCGTCAGCGCCTAGACGTTTCGCGTCGGGCTCAGCTTCGCGTTCACTGCGCAGTCCGAACTGGAGGCCGAGGGCCTTGGCGATCTTGGCGATCGTCGCGGTTGTGACATCGCTATTCGCCTCAACCCGAGCGATGGTTGGCCGCGAGACACCGGATCTGTCGCCTAGTTCACTCTGAGACCATCCGCGTCCCTTCCGGGCTTCGCGGATCACGGTGCCGAAGCGCACGGTCTCCTCGCTGCTCAAGGTCGGTCCTCGGCATCGTCTGTCTCCCCATGGGGTTTGGGGGCATGAGCGGAGTGGAGGGCGTCTGCGGCGATGTCGGAAATCTGGCCGAGGAACGCCGGGTCCGTCATGTACGAATGGATCTCCTTCGACTCGTTCACTGTCTTCAGGACGGCGAGACCGACGGCGCCGCTGAAGCCCTCAGAGGCCTTGAGTTGCGCGGCGGTGTTGTGCTTCGCCATCGCCACGGCCTCCTCATTGGCGTCAAGGAAGCCCCAGAACGTCGTGATGAACCCCGAGACGCTCTCGGGGCTGACGTCGACTCCTTTTGCCTTAAACATGTCGTTGACTTTCTCGATGGCTTCATCGAGCGGGCCCTTCGCGGGTGCAGCGCGGCCCCGGTGCTCGCCGTCGAAGGCCGGTAGGCGAATGCCGCCTCCGCCGCCCTCAGTCAACGAGTGGTCCTCGTTGATCGCAGAAGGCACGAGCTTGACGCCTGAGAGCTGCACGCCCTCGAGGAAACTGTCGTCGTAATCGTTCCCGTCGGTGTGGAGGTTGCGCCCGAGCAGGGTCGCCAGGATCGCGCGGCGGTGCGGCTCCGGGTCTTGATAGTCAACGATCTGGCTGAGGAACTGCCATGCGTTGCGGTAGCCAAGCACGTCGGCGCGAAACGACTCCAGGGACTCCTTCTTGGCGCTGTCCTTGGCAAGGACGGCCTGACGCCACTGGCCGCTCCAGCGGTTCTTGATCGGTGACAGCGCTTTGGCGATCGCCTCTCCGCCAGCGTCCCTTAGGAAGGCGTCGGCGACGGCGTCCATCTCCTCGTGCGTGTAAAGCCCAGCTGTGTCGAGCCGCTCTCCGACCGTGATCAGCGCATTGGGGTCGACGTCGCCGTCGACGTGCGCGTCGGAGTAGTAGAGCTTGAAGTCCTTTTGGACGCTCGCCGGGGTGTTGCGGAAGTCCACGACCATGGGCGCGGTCTTGCCCGGGTAGATCCGGTTGAGCCGGGAGAGGGTCTGCACGGTGGCGACGCCGGAGAGCTTCTTGTCGACGTACATCGCCGTCAGGCGCGGCTCGTCGAAGCCGGTCTGGAACTTGTTGGCGACGATGAGGACGCGGTAGACGCCCTCCTCGCGGAAGGCCCTGCCGGCGTCGCTCACGCCGTTCACCGACACCTCGGTGACGCTCTCGCCGTCGTCATCGGTGAGCGAGCCTGAGAACGCGGCGAGCGTGTGCAGCCCGTACCCCTTCTCGGCGATGTAGGCGTCCATCTTCCGCGACCAGCTCAGCGCCTCCATGCGCGAACTCGTCACGACCATGGCGCGCGCCTGGCCGCCGAGGAGCGGCTGCACGTTGCGCCGGAAGTGCTCGACGACGACCCGGACCTTCTGCGCGATCGCGGTCGGGTGGAGACGGGCGTAGCGGACGATGCTCGAGACGGCCTCGCCGGTGTTGACCTGGATCTCGCTCTCGGACTCCTCCCCCTCGAGCGTGCTCTTCACCCGGAGGAACATGTCGTAGGTCGAGTAGTTGGTGAGGACGTCGAGGATGAAGCCCTCCTCGATCGCCTGGGCCATCGTGTAGGTGTCGAAGGCCTCCCAGCGGTCGTCGCGCTGGGTGCCGAAGAGGCGTAGCGTCTTGGCCTTCGGGGTCGCGGTGAGGGCGACGAAGGTGATGTTGGCCGACGCCGCGATGGCCGAGTCCTTGGCCGCCATGAGGTCGTCGGCGCTGATGTCGTCGTCCCCAACCTCCAGGTCGACGTCCGCCAGCAGCTCCTTGAGCTGGCGCGAGGCCGACCCCGACTGCGAGGAGTGCGCCTCGTCGGCGACGACGGCCCAGCGCCTGCCGCGCAGCTCCTGGGTGTCCTCGATGAGCTTCATGACTTCGGGGAAGGTCTGCAAGGTGCAGGTGATGATGTGATCGCCCTCGAGCAGCGCCTTCTTCAGCTGCGGAGACTTCGCCCCGGACTTCTCGCCGACCGCCACGACTAGGCCCTTGCTCGACTGCACCAGGTTCATGTCGTCGCGGATGTTCTCGTCCAGGACCGTCCGGTCGGTGACGACGATGACGGAGTCGAACGTCGACTTCGAACCGGCGCTCATGTGGCGGATCAGGCGGTGGCTGAGCCAGGCGATCGTCTTGGTCTTCCCCGAGCCGGCCGAGTGCCAGATGAGGTAGCGCTTGCCGGTGCCGCTCGCCTCGATGTCGGCGACGACCCGCTCGACCGCGCGCAGCTGGTGGAACCGCGGGAAGACGAGCCGGCCCTCGTCCTTCTTGCCGGGCTTGCTGGGCTCGAAGAGCGCGAAGTCCTTGAGGATGCGCATGAAGGTCGGGCGGGCAAGGATCTCGCGCCACAGGTAGTTGGTCGACGACCCGGTGCCCGACGGCGTGTTGCCCTCGTGGCCGTCGTTGCCCTGGTTGAAGGGCAGGAAGACGGTGTCCCCGCCCTCCAACTTGGTCGTCATGTAGACGAGGTCGTTCGAGACCGCGAAGTGGACCAGCGCCCGGCCGGGCGCGAGGAGCGGGCGGCTCCGGCCCGGCTTGCGGTCTTCCTTGTACTGGCGGATCGCGTGGTTGACGGTCTGTGTGTTGTCGGTCTTGAGCTCGAGCGTGGCGACGGGCAGGCCGTTGGCGAGGATCACGACGTCGATGCTCTCGTTGGTCTTCGTGTCGAAGCGCACCTGGCGCTGGATGCGGAGCCGGACCGAGTCGGCCGCTTCGACGACCTCGGTCAGGTTCGGGTTCGCCGGCGGGAAGGCCATCATCGGCCCGAACTTCGCGGCGGGACGGCCGATCTGGGCGTAGGAGAAGCCCTTGCGCAGCACGCCGAGCAGGCCGCCGACGGGGTGCCCGGTCGTCGGGTCCATCCGCGTCGCCTTGGCGAGCTCCTTGGTGATGTGCTCGAGGAGCTTCCGCTCGGCGGCGGCCCTCTGGTCGCCGAGCAGGTCGCCGGGGACGGCCTTCTCGTACTCGTCCGGGTACTGCGTGGCCAGCCAGTGCAGCGCGTCGGCCGGCAGCATCGCGAGGCCGACGTCCCAGCCGGTCGGCTTGCCGTCGTCTTCGTAGAGCCAGCCGTGCTCGGCCAGCTCGGAGCAGAGGTTCTCCTCGAACTCGCGCTCCATCAGCTGCGCGTGGCTCATGCGATTTCCTTCTTGCCGGTGACGACGTCGGTGATGAGCGCGGCGCGGCGCTCGAGGAGCAGAGACTTGAGGTCGGCGACCTTCGCCAGCATGGCGTCGACGCGAGCGGTCGCCTCGTCGAGCTCGTCGGCGATCCTGACCTGCTCGTCGAGCGGCGGTAGCGGGACAGGAGTCGCGTCCAGTACCGTCTTGGTCACGCGCTGGGCGTTCGGGCGGACGCCGGTCGCGATTGCGGCGAAGTAGTCGATGTACCGCGAGCTGCGGAAGAGGTGGTGGACGTAGCGTGGCTCGAAGCGCTGCGAGATCCAGAACGCCTTGTAGTCCGGGCTGATGTACCCGGTGAGGGACGAGACGCCGAGCCCACCGTGGTTGAGCCACATCATGTTAGCCGCGAGCTGACCCGGCCGCACGACTCTGTACTTCGAGACGTCGAGCGACGCCTGTTGGCCTTCGGTTCTCGTGTTCAGCTCCACGCCCCGGTACTCGGAGATCGAGAGGAGAGGCCCAGGCGGGTCGTCGCCGTTCCGCTCGGTGCTCTCGGTGAAGTCGTAGCCGAACTTCGTTCGGTCCCAGTGGTCGGGGATGCCGGAGAGAACAGAATGCGGCTCTGACCTTCGATGCCCCGCGCTCTCTGCGAGCCCGAACACAGCCCTGGTCTGGACTATGCGCACACGGTCCTGAAGCTCATGTGTGAGAGATTCGAGCTGGGCGAGCATCGCATCGATCTCGCCGGCCTCGCGATCAAGGTAATCGGCGATCCTCCGCTGCGCATCGCGATCGAACTCGGGTATGGGGAGGCGGGCGACGGTTCCGATCGGGATCGACACACGGGTGACTCCGAACGACGCCGTGAGCCAATACCCCTTGGTATCACTGGAGTCCAGGCACCAGAAGAGGAATCGAGGGTCAACCCGGTCGGTGTATGGCCGCAGGAGCGAGAGATGGTAGGCGCACACCATGTCGTCTGAGGCGGATTCGACAAGCGCAGGAATCCCGATGTCATCGGACGTCTCCGAGTCCTTGGTGATGATTAGATCTCCGGGCCGGACGCCGAATCGCGCGATGTGGTCTGTGGATGCCGTGGCCTCCATCAGGTCCAAGTCCGCGCTGATGCGCTGGTTGTAGTAGACGTCCGTGTAGTTCACGAGGCGAACCGTCGGCTCCGAAGGATTGGTCTTCTTGTCGACGTTCGACGGGCGAATGTCGGCGAGCGACCAGAGGGGAACCGTCTTCATTCCTCGCTCACCGCCATGAACAGCTGGCCCAGGTCACTCATGAGCTTCTGAACCTCTGAATCGATCTCCGCCAGAGGACGGGGCTGCTCGGGCACATAGAAGATTCGCGTGAGCGGGATTTCTGTGCCGTACTTCGCTTTGCTCTCATCCCACTGCGCGCCGGGAGCGTACGGCAGCACTTCGCGCTTCATGTGATCGTTCAGGTCCTCGCTCAGCGGCACGCGCTCCGTGAGCTTCCACCCCGGAACGATCATGGGCTTGCCCTTGCGATCCACGGCCAGCGGCGCTGTGTCATCTGGAGCAGCCATCGCCTTCATGACCGCGTCGATCAGCCCAATGGGAGCCTTCAACCCAGCGGCCTTCGCAGCGAGAGGGAACGCCTTCGGAAGCTCGTTCCAGGCCGTGCCGTCGAGGGAGCGCATCACCGCCACGTGACCCTCGGTGAAGTCCCGGCGGCTGCGGATGGCCTCGACCGCTTCATCGCTGAAGCACGTCGCGAACCGCGCCTGCTTGTACACGGGCACGTCGCGGAACATGAAGTCCTCGGGCGTCATCACGCGCGAGATCGCGGGATCGGCGTACTCGAACGCCTTGTACGCCTCCAGCAGCTTGGCCCGGTGGTCCTTCCCCACCTCGCGGCGCTTGTCGCCCATGGGCTTGCGCAGCGAGTCCCACTGGCCTGAACCGTCGATGAGCTGGATCTTGTGCTTGCGCTCAGGGTCCTTGTTCGCGTCGAGGATCCAGACATAGGTCGCGATGCCGGTGCCGTAGAACATGCTCGTGGGGAAGGCGATGATCGCGTCGATGAGGTCCTCTTCAAGCAACCATTGGCGGATCGAGTTCGGCCCATTGTCGCTGTTGAACAGCGGCGACTGGTTCGAGACCACAGCGGCGCGGCCGCCCTGGCCATTCTTTCCGGCCGGGCTGAGCTTCGAGGCGCAGTGCGCCAGGAACAGCATCTGACCGTCGGAGGTGCTGGGGAGACCGTGGCTGAAGCGCGAGCCTTCGGTCTTGGCCTGCTTCCGGACCGACTCCTCCTCGACCTCCCAGTCGATCCCGAACGGAGGATTCGAGAGCACGTAGTCGAAGGTCTGCCCCGCGTAGAGGTCCTCGTCGAGGGTGTTGCCCTGCTTGATCGCGTCCGGGCGGCCGCCCTGGATGAGCAGATCGGCCTTGCCGAGCGCGAACGCGGACGGCATCAGCTCCTGGCCGTAGAGAGTGACGTCGATCGTCTCGTTCATGCGCCGCAGCGCTTCCTGTGCGATGAGCAGCATGCCGCCTGAGCCGGCTGTCGGGTCGTAGATCGAGCGCGCCGTGCTCTCTCCAGCCAGAGTGTCGTCGTCGTTCGCGATGAGCACGTCGACCATGAGCTTGATAGCGTCGCGCGGGGTGTAGAAGTTACCTGCCGCCTTGCCCTTCCTGTTGAAGGCCCGGTACATGACGTCCTCGAAGACGTCGCCCATGCCCGTGTTGCTGAGGCTGGTCGGGCTGGGTCGAGCGTGGAGAAGTGCTTGACGACGGCGTGCAGGCGGTTGGCGTCGGCGAGGACCTTCGCGCGCCGGTTGAAGTCGAACGAGACCCAGATGTCGGCGATGTTGTTCGAGAAGCCGTCGATGTAGCTCATGAGGGACTTGTCCACGTTGTCATCGACCGACGCGATCGTCGCCAGGTCGAGCGGCGAAACGTTGCAGAAGCCCAGACCGAACCGGTCCTTGACCGCGATGTCAATGAGGTGCTGCGGCAGGCCGGCGAACGCGTCGACGTACTTGATGACGTCGTCCTTGCTGTCGGCGAGCATGCACTCCAGGCGGCGCAGCACCGTGAACGGCAGGATGTAGTCGCCGTAGTCCTCCTCGTCGACGATGTTGCGGAGGTACTTGTCCGCCGTGTCCCAGACGATGCGCGCCGTCGTCTTCCTCGATGCAGCCGTCTGCTCAGCCATGCGCGTCCGCTCCTGATCGTTGGGGCCACGTGTATCAGGAACGTTACATCGCGGTCGCCTGATCCCCTGGAGGTCCGCGCCAATAAACAGCGGGAGATCCGTCAGTCGATCGATGGAATCGGCTGCTGCCTTCCTGGTTTCACCCGCACTGGGGGGACGCCAGCGAGGGGGGCTCAATCTATAACCGCACGGGCGTCTCGCGGGGCCCGGACATAACGCCATGTGTACGTTTCATACCCTTGCCTACTGCGCAAGATAAGTGTCGAGAAGATTGCGGACCGCGCCGCCCCGGACCTCCAAAGCGGGTCTGAGGGGTGTGCCCTGGCCTCGCGGGCAAGGGCCACCGTATGTTGCGTGGCCGGCTCGCGCGTCCTTGCCCGATCGCGCCCTGGCTGCTGTCAGACGCGCGTCATGACCAAGGGGGTTCGACGAGGGCCGAGGTGGCGTACTACTACCCCGCGCCCTACTGGCACTACGAAGAGGTCGACCAGGTTGAACGATGACCCGCCGGGCACCGCGTAGTCTCACGCTGTGAGTCAGCGTGCGGCGAATCACCCGGATGACCCCGGAAGACCGGCGACCCCCTGGTCGATGGTGTCATCGACGTCAGTACTTGGAGCCTCCCTCAACGATTTGATTGGCAAGTTGAACGATTGGGAGCGCGAGTACGGCGAACTGCTCCAGGAGCTGGGGACAGCTCATCGTGATGGAGATGTCGACCGCGCCGCCCGAGTCGAGGCGGCGATGCGTCATGTGTCGTTTCTGTTTGACGCCACGCGGGCAAGGATCGACGTGCTGACCTCGATGCACATGGCGACCTGGCCCCCATTGCTGGCTGAACGAGCGGAGGCTCAAGGTCGCCAGCTGAGTCGCGCTACGTGGGTTCTGGCCGTCGCCACCATTGTCGCTTGCCAGCGTGATGGGACCACCTCGTTGCCACGAGCATGGGACCACGTG
>JAKDLG010000173.1 GCA_030452985.1 Humibacillus sp. | reverse complement strand
CGGGATCTCGATGCTCGTCGGAGCCGACGCCTCGAGGAACTGACCGAGGTCTGACTTCGGCATGGGCGGCACAGTGTCCTTGGGTGGCGCAGTGTCCTTGGGTGGCGCAGTGGCCTTGGGCGGCGCGGCGCCCACCGGCGGCTTCGTCGCGTCGGGGGAGGGCGTCACGGAGGGACGGGGCTCGGCCGCGGCGGACACGCTCGGCACGGCAGCCGGTTGCGGTGGCCCGTCGTGGCCGCGGATGCCGAGGACGAGCACCACCAGGCCGGCGACGAGGAGCAGGGCGGCGGCCGCCGCGACACCAAAGGTGCCGCGACGACCGCGCTGTGACTGCTGGAGATGGGACATGGTGGCTTCGGATCAGGCCTTGACGGCGTTGGTGCGACGCTTGGCGTAGGCGCCGGTACCGACCGCGCCGAGCAGCAGCGCGCCACCGAGCAGCAGCATGCCGTCGTTGTTGCCGGCGGCCGCGCCGCCACCACCAGTGTGCATGCTGCCGGCCGGGGCGACCTTGAGGATGCCGCAGAGGGCCGGGTCGGTGGCCTCGGTGGGCAGACTCGGGTCGAGGTCGCTCTTGGTGGCGCCGTCGTACTTGCCGTTCTTGTTGTAGTCGACGCCGTGCACGACGATCGCGGCGTGACCCGCCTCGAGACCGGCGGCGAGCTCGGGGCTGACCTGGATGCTGCCACGTGAGTAGCTGATCTTGCCGCCGGGGGCGGTGCTGAACCGGTCGATGGCGAGGGCGCTCTTGGGTGAGGTGTCACCGCTGGTGGTGAGGGAGACCATGACGCTGCCGTAGGCGGGGCCGCCCTCGGTGGTGTTGATGTGGCCGTCGCCGTTCTTGTCATCGGCGATGGTCGGGCAGGCGTGCCGGGCGTCAGGGGCGAAGTGGATGTGGGCGGCGTGGGGTGAGCCGGAGAGCAGCCCAGAGGCCGCAACGGTGACGGTGACCATGTCGCCGTTGACCTCGGCCATCGCGGTGCCGCTGACGGCTGAGACGTTGTTGTTCGCCACGGGCGAGAGGTTCCCGGAGACCCAGGCGTCGTTGGCGGCGAAGGCCGGCCCGACGGTCAGGGCCATGGCTCCGGCCGCAGCAAAGGTGACGCCGGCGATTCGAGCAGTTCTGGTGCGCATGTGCTTCCTCCTTGAAGGGAGACTGAGCCGCCAGGCCCCTGGGGGTCGGCGCTGGTCGGTTGACCATCTCCATCGCGGGGTTCGCCACCGCTTCCCGATCGGATTGGTGTGCATGCGCCGAAGGGGAGGATGCCGCGTGGCATCCTCCCCTTCGGGACGTTCGTCGACCGGTTGGGTCAGGGTGCGTAGATGTAGCGCATGCCGCCCATGTTGGTGAGCGTGCGAGTGTTGTAGCGGTAGGCGCCCGCGAGGGCGTTCATCTCGATGATCGTGACCGAGTTGCCGCTGACCGAGGTCACCCAGGCGACGTGGCCGGCGGAGCTCGACGAGCCGTGCACGCCGGGCTGCATGACGAGGATCGAACGCGCACGCGGCGTGCTGCTCACGGTGTAGCCGGAGCGAGCGGCACCGGAACCCCACACCAGGGCGTTGCCGGTCCAGCCCGAGGGGTAGTAGCCCTCCGAGGCGTACCACTGGGCGAGTGCGCCCCAGGTGCACTGGCCGGGAGTGGCCCAGTTGCGGCCGCTGCGGCTGCCGGACGACGCCCGGGGGGCGTAGGAGTTCGAGCGCGACTTGGTGGACGAGGTGGAGTTCGTCAGCGTGCTCCGGGTCGTCGACCGCGAGCTGCGCTGCGAGGAGGTCTGGCGCTGGCTGGTGGCCGTGTTGGCCCGGGCAGCAGCCTTGGCCCGGGCAGCAGCCTTCGCCTTCGCGGCGGCCTTGGCCTGCGCGACAGCCTTCGCCTTGGCGGCGGACCGTACCGCCACGACGCGGGCCGCCTCGGCGCGCTGCGCCTTGACGAGGACGTCCTCGATGACCTGCGGCTTGGGTGCTGCCGCCTTGGCCGGTGCGGCGAGGCCGAACGAGGCGAGGTCGGTAGCGGCGTCGTGCGTGGCGGCGGCCGGGCCGACGACGGCCGGGGCGGCGACCGCGGCTGCGGCGACGTTGGTGTCAGCAGCCGAGAGCGTGTCGGCGCTGGCCGGGTTGGCGAAGGTGGCGACCAGGCCACCGGCAGCGGCCACGACGGCAGCGCCCTTCATCGCGGGCTGCGCAGACTCGCGAGCGATCGCAGTGAGCTCGTTCAGGGGATGGTGTCGACCCGGGGCACGGTGACGTCCGCGGACGTTGGAGTGACTCATGCTCTACCTCTCAACGCCTACGAAGTTAGCTGTCGGGTTCGGGCAGAGGTTCGCGCCCGGCCCAGACCCGGTCGTGGTGACCAGGTGTTGGGCTTCACCCCGAGGACGTCCGAAGACATCCGGAGGAATTGGTTCCCCCGCTCCTGCCTGTGTGCTGATGGGCCCCGAGGCAATGGCAGGACTCGGCGGTCTGCCTCGAGCAGCCCCACCTTCGACAGTGTGGCTGCCCGCGACACTAGACGAACAAACTCGGCAATGTCACATCCTGGTAACGGGATAGCCAGCATTCGGCCAAGAACTGCCCGGAAAATTGGCGTATGCGGCCTAAATGCCCACCGAACCTGAGACTCAGGTCACATCCACTTCGTAGATCAGCGGCCTGAACCGCGTTGCGGCACCGGTGTTCCCGAGGGTGATGGCGCCGCGCGGGCCGCGGTTCGGGTTGGCGCTCGGGTGCTCGTCGGCGGCACCGCACCAGATTCGATGGTGGTGGGGACCTGACTGGCTGTCGTGGTGGGGAGGCGGTTGCTCGGGGTGCCTGTCGTGGTTTTCCAGGGCGTCGCCGTGGTGGCGTACGGGTAGGGCGTGGCGGTAGAGACCGGAATATGGGCGAGAGCGTCCTGTGGGCTGCCCGGGCCTGCTCGGACGATCAGCGCGGAGGCGACCGCCGCCACCGCGACGACGACCGCCAGGACCAGGATGATCGCGAGCCATGGACCGGTCTTCACGGTTCGAGGCGTGCTGTGCCGGTCCATCAGGTTGTCCTCCCTTCGTGCATCGGCTGCAGGTGGGTTGCAGCAGGGGTTCGACGCCGCCGGCGCGGTGGATTGGCCGAACCGGCTGGAGTCGGGGTGGCGCCCGGCGGGTGCCCACGCCGGACGGGTCCTACGCTCGGTACGGCGCACGTACCTGCGACGGCGTCACGGGTGTTCGACCTCCCCCTTCGACAGGAGTCGGCCGATGCGGCCCGAACCAATATTCGAGGGAGGTCGGCCGCAGCCGTCGTCGCGGCGCTCACCGTGGAGCAGAAGGCAGCCCTGACGAGCGGGGCGACGTTCTGGACGACCCAAGTCGTCGAGGATGCCGGCATCCTCGACGGCCTGCTCGCCGAGCCGGAGCGCCTGGTCTCGGAGGCGGCTGCGCTCGCCGCCACTACCGACGTCGCGGTCGTCTTCGTGGGCCTGCCGGCCGAGCTCGGGTCGGAGGGCTTCGACCGCGACGACCTTGAGCTGCCGCCCCAGCAGGTCGAGCTACTACGCGCCGTGGTCGCAGCCAACCCCCGCACCGCCGTCGTGCTCTCGAACGGGGGTCATCCGGCTCGGCGACATCGTCGACCTGGCGCCGGCGGTGCTCGAGAGATGGTTGCTCGGTCAGGCGGGCGGCACGGCTCTCGCGGACGTGCTCTATGGCGAGGTCAACCCCTCGGGCCGCCTCGCCGAGACGATCCCCGTGCGACTGGAGGACACCCCGGCCCACCTCGACTTCCCGGGCGAGCACGGGCATGTCCGCCACGGGGAGGGCCTGTTCGTCGGGTACCGGTGGTTCGACGCCCGCGACCTGCCGGTGCAGTTCCCTTTCGGCCACGGGCTGTCCTACCCCACCTTCGACTGAGACGGCCTGGCCCTCGCGGCCGAGCCCGACGGCATCCGGGTGAGCCTGACGGTGACGAACACCGGCGACCGTGAGGGCCGCGAGGTCGTTCAGGTGTACACCGGCCGGGCCGGCTCGGCGGTCGCGCGGCCCCCGCGCGAGCTCAAGGGCTTCGCGTCGGTCACCCCCGCGGCAGGTGAGAGCCGCGCGGTCGAGGTGTGGGTGCGCCGGGACGACCTGGCGCACTGGGACGTCCGTGTCGACCGCTGGTTCGTCGAGGGGGGCGAGTTCACCGTGGAGGTGGGCGCCTCCAGCCGCGACGTGCGGCTGACCGGTTGGGTGGCCGTGGCGGGCGACGATGTGAGGATGCCGCTCATCCTCGACTCCTCGATCGGCGAGGTGTTGGCCGACCCGGTCGCCGCGGCCCTCGTCACGGGTGCCCTCGCGCAGGCGGACGCTGACCGGCCCGAGGGCAGACGCGCGGCATCGGAAGGGGCCGGTGCGCTGTTCGCTGACCCGGCTCTGCTCAAGATGATGGCGTCGGCGCCGATCGGGCGCATGGTCAGCTTCCCCGGCACGGGGGTCACCGCGGAGCAGGTGCAGGGCCTACTCGACCGGGCCAACGCCGAGCGGGTCGAGACCCCGGCGGGCCAGCAGCCGCACCGCTGAGTCAGCCCGCCAAGGGTCGGGGGAAGGGCTCGGCGCTACGGCAGCTGGTCGCGGCGGCGGGTCAGGTAGGCGGTCTCGGCGGTGTTGCCGGCCAGCTCGATGGCCCGGTCGTACGCCGCGCGCGCCTGCTCGCTGCGGCCCAGCCGGCGCAGCAGGTCGGCACGGGTGGCGTGGTAGGCGTGGTAGCCGGTCAACCGGGGTTTCAGACGGTCGACCGTCGCCAGGGCGACCGCTGGGCCGTCCAGCTCCGCCACGGCGATGGCCCGGTTGAGCGTGACGACCGGTGAGCTGTCGAGGCGGACGAGCTGGTCGTAGAGGGCGACCACCTGCGACCAGTCGGTGTCGCGCACATCGCGCGCGGAGGTGTGTACCGCGTTGATCGCCGCCAGAATCTGGTAGCGGCCCGGGGCCACCCCGGCGGCCAGTCGTTCGCGCACCAACCCCAGTCCCTCGGCGACCAGCGCCGCGTCCCAGGCCCCCCGGTCCTGCTCGTCGAGGGTGACCAGCTCGCCGCGCGCCGAGACCCGCGCGGTGCGGCGGGCCTCGGTGAGCAGCATCAGGGCCAGCAGCCCGACCACCTCACCGTCGTCGGGCAGGAGCTCACGGATCAGCCGGGTGAGGCGGATCGCCTCGCCCGTCAGGTCGTGACGCAGGGGATCGCTGTGGGGGCCGGTGGCCAGGTAGCCCTCGTTGAAGACGAGGAAGAGCACGGCGAGCAAGCCGGAGACCCGCTCCGGAAGATCCTCCGAGGTGGGCACGCGGTAGGGGATGCGGGTCGCCTTGATCTTGGCCTTCGCCCGGGTGATCCGTTGGCCCATCGCGGTCTCCTGCACCAGAAAGGCCCGGGCGATCTCGGCCACGGTCAGACCGCCGACCAGGCGCAACGTCAGCGCTACGCGGGTCTCCATGGCCAGGGCCGGGTGAGCGCAGGTGAAGATCAGCCGGAGCCGGTCATCGTCGATGGCGCTCTGTGCGCCGGGGGTCTCGAGAGGCTCTGTCGCCTGGCTGTCGTACACCTCCTGCGCGTCCTGGTGCTTGGCGTCGCGCTTGTTCTCGCGCCGAATCCGGTCGATGGCCTTGCGGTTCGCCGTCGTGGTCAGCCAGGCGCCGGGGTTGGGGGGTTCTCCGTCGGCCGGCCACCGCTCGACAGCGGTCGCGAACGCCTCGGCCGCTGACTCCTCGGCGAGGTCGAGGTCACCGAAGCGCCGGGTCAAGGAGGCGACCACCCGAGCCCACTCCTGCTGATGAGCCCGGACGATGGCCTCATCGATGTCGGTCCTGCTCACAGGAACGGTCGCACCTCGACCTTCCGGTTGCAGCAGCTCGATCCCTCGGCGGCGAGGCGCAGCGCCACATCGAGGTCGGGCGCCTCGATGATCCAGAAGCCGGCGAGGTACTCCTTCGACTCCAGAAAGGGTCCGTCGGTGATCACCGCCTGCCCACCCCGGTTGTCGATGACCGTGGCAGGGTCAGGCGACCCGAGGCCGCCGGCGAAGACCCAGTGGCCCAGCGACCGGAGCCGTTCGTTGAACGCGTCGATGGCGGCCTCCTCGGTGGGCGTGTCGGGGCCGGTGCCATCGTCGATCACTGACATCAGGTACTGCATCTCGGGTCATCTCCTGAGGCTCGGGTGGCCCCGGGCGGGCGCACCTACACCCCTGCTACGAACAGCGCCGGCCCGATCCGACACGGGTCAGGGTGTCGGCTGCTTCCGTGACGCGAGGCAGAGCTCGACGATGTGCCGCACGAGGTCGAGCGGGATCGGCTGGGCGAGTGGAAAGCGCACCGTCTCCTTGGCGCCGCGGTACTGCGCCACCTCGGCCTCGAACGAGCTGTCACCCGTGGGTACGGGGTAGATGCCGACGTGCTTCTTCCAGCCGGCGAAGTAGAGCAGGGGCCGACCGCCCAGCAGGTAGGTGGGCATCCCGTAGCGGATCTTCTCGCGGGCATCGGGCACAGCCTCGCGGATCGTGCGCCGAACCCCGTCCAACGCGGCCCGGTTCGCAGGCGGGAAGGACGCGAGGTAGTCGTCGATGGTCTCGAATTTGGTCGCCACGCGTCGTTGCCTCGCTCTGTTCGTCGAGCCCCCTGGCTGCTTCGACGGTACGCGGCGTGGCCCGTCTGCGCTACCAGGACGCGCCGTCTCGGTGGCCACCGCGCCCCGTTCAGGCGGTCAGCGGTCGAGCGAGCCAGAGCCCGCCGTCGGTGCTGACCGGCTCGAAACCGAGGTGCTGGTAGAACCCGACGGCATGCTCGTTCGCTGGGCTGACGCCGAGAAACACTCCGGTGGAGCCCTTTTCGGTCAGCCGGCCGAGCAGCGTGTCGATGAGCCGCCGCCCCCAGCCACCGCCCTGCCAGCGGGGCAGCAGGTCGATGTGCAGGTGCGACGGGTATTCGCTCACGACCTCGGCCGGCGCCACCATCGGCTGGTGGATGAGCCGAACCAGGGCGGCGTCGCGGGTGTCGGGCTCGAACTCGTCGACGGGATGCAGTCGCTGCAGGAGCGGCATCCACTCGGCGGCGAGGCGTGCTTCGAAGGCCCGGGTGTCGAGGGTCCCGAGCACGTAGCCCTGCGCCCCTGCGCCGTCGTCGAGCACGAACGCGAGGTCAGGCTCGAACTCGACGTACGGCCCCACCCACACCGACCCCGGAAGGGAGGGGTCGGCATGCAGCGCCGTGGCGTCGCCGCCCGTCGCCGCGGTCTGCAGGCACACGGAGTAGAGCGCGTCGCGGTCGTTCGGTCGGTAGTCCCGGACGGGATCGGAGATTGTCGGGGTCATCGGTCCCGCTTCGTCGGCCGCGCGCGCAGGCGCAGGTTGGGCAGCTCGGGTGCCGGCAGGGTGTGCGCCCATTCGGTGGGAAAGGTGCCGAACCGCCCCGGGCCGATCGGGGGCTGCTCCTGCCGTTCGCGTTGCCACTGGTCGCGGAAGGCCACCACCTCGTCGTGGTCGCGGCCGATGAAGTTCCACCACATGACGATCTGCTCACCGAACGGCTCGCCGCCGAGCAGCAGCAGCCGCACCGGCTCGTCACGACCGGCCTCGAGCGCGACCTCGGGTTGTCCCGTCGGCACGTACGCGAGCTCACCCCGTTTCGCCTCGACGGTGTGGCCGGCGCCGGCCACAGCGACCGTCAACGTTCCGGAGTCGACGAGCAGGCCGTGCTCGAAGGTCGGGTCGATGGGCACGGCCAAAGACTGGCCGGGCCTCAGGCTGATCTCGGCGCCGACGATGCGCGAGTGCATGGCGACGGGCGAGCGCTGCCCCAACAGAGCGCCGAGGAACACGAGCACGCGGGCCCCATCGACCTCGGTCACGGGAGGGGCGTAGTGCTCGAACCCGGGCCCGGCCCCGCGTTCGGCACTGGGCAGAGCCACCCAGAGCTGGGCGCCGTGCAGCACGCTGGTGGCGGGGGTGGAGAACTCGCTGTGGGCGATGCCCGACCCGGCCGTCATGAGGTTGAGCTCGCCCGGCCTGACGATGGCCTGGGCTCCGGTGGTGTCGCGGTGCTCGATCTCACCGCTGAAGAGCCACGAGACGGTCTGCAGCCCGGTGTGCGGGTGGCCCGGCACCTGCATGCCGCCACTGTCGCTCACGTCGTCGGGCCCGTAGTGGTCGACGAAGCACCAGGCTCCGATGAGCGATCGTTCTCGCTGGGGGAGGGTGCGGCGCACGGTCATCGCCCGGGGCCCACCGAGTGGAACCTCTCGGTAGGGCAGCACCTCGACGGGGGTGGCCGGTGCGATGGCCGGGGAGGTGACCTCGTCGGGGCGTCTTTCGAGATTGCTCATCGGGCCCCTCCTCGCCGTGTGGCTGACCTGTTCGACCCTAGCGGGCCTCAGGTCGAGACGCCGGTCGAGCTCCGGCTCCGCGACGGCCGACTCTGGGTCTCGTTCTCAGGCGGCGGCGACCGTGGTCTCGGCCCCCCGCATCAGCGGAGCCAGCCCGACGAGCACGAGCAGTGCTCCGAGCGGGAGCAGGCCGAGGGGCGCGGCGATCGTCACGACGCCGACCACGGCCACGACCATGTTGCCCACCGACAGGCGCCGGCTCAGCGCAGGGTGGCGCAGCACCTCGGCGGCCAACCAGGCGAAGGCGGCGATGCTGGCGACGAGCAGCACGGTGGCCACGGCGCCGATCGAGCCGGCGGCATACTCGAGGGTGGTGTGCGGCGCCGCCGAGCCCGGGTCGCCGAGGGGCGTGACAGCGTCGACCCACTGCAGGATGCCGTGAGCGAACAGCATGAGCGGGGCGGCCAGGGCGAGCAGCCCGACCCGTTCTGTGGGGTGAGTTCTGCTCGAGACGGCCGACGAGTCGACCGGCCGGGGTGTCGACGGGTGCTCGGTCGGCAGCGCGTGCGTGGTCATGGTTCAACGCTCCCCTGGTTTGGGGCGCCGCACCATGAGGGAGAGTACTTAGGGAGCCCCCACTCGACCCTGAGTCCGCCCCTGAGCTCGAACTCGCTTCGGCCGCGACTACGGCACGAGTTCGCCCCCGACCCTTGGCCGCCTCAGCTGGCCTGTGCCTCGTCGTCGGTGAGGGCGTCGGAGGGGCGACGGTCGTCGAGGCCCGACATGCCCCATCGCACCGCGCTCGTGCCGACGTGGCCGAGCGGGCGGGCCACGAACCGGCTCACGGGGCCCGGCAGCGGGATGTCGAGCATCTCCAGGGCCCACGGCGGCAGCAGCGACACCCCACCCGACGCGATGATCCCGTAGCCGGGGCGCACCACGTAGGGCAGTGGCGGGTTCAGCAGCAGGAAGCGAGCGGCATCCCGGGCGGCGGTCGTGGCCTCGAGCTCGGGCCGGTAGTCGTTCAAGGCCTGATGCAGCTCGCTGACGCTGCGGGGCGGGTCGATGACACCCAGCAACCCCGCGGGGATGCCGGCCTGCTCGACGTAGCGGTCGGTATCACGCGGCGAGAGGGGTTCGGTGCCGAACGTCTGGTAGGCACGGAGGAAGGAGTCGATCTCGGCCAGGTGCACCCAGCGCAGCAGGTGCGGGTCGCTCGCGAAGTAGGGCCGGCCCTGCTCGTCCTTGCCCCGCACGCGCTCGTGGATGCCGCGCACGTGACCGATCACCTCGTGCGCGTGCTCGACGGTGCCGTAGGTGGTGATGGCGAGGTAGTGGCTGGTGCGCTGCAGCCGGCCCCAGGGGTCGCCCTTGTAGCCGCTGTGGCCGGCGACGCCGGCCATCGCCATCGGGTGCAGCGACTGCAGCAGCAGTGAGGCGATGCCGCCGGAGAACATCGAGGCGTCGGCGTGCACGCGCCAGATCGGGTCGTCGGGGGTGAACCAGCGCTCGCCTTCGGCGCCCCAGATGCGCTGGGCGTGCACGGGAGCGTCGTCGCCGGCCACGCGCGAACGCAGCGCGAGGCCGAGGCGCCGCTGCACGAAGTGGGTGACGTCGTTGAAAGCCATACGACCTACGCTACGTCGGCTGCGCTCATCGTGTCGGGGTCGCCCCTGCCGGGCCCGCCGGTCCATCGACGTTGACGGTCGGGGTGCCCGACCCACAGCGCACGATGACGGCGCGCGAGGCCTCCTCGGTCGGGTTCGACTCGCGGTGCACCGCCCCGGCCGGTACGCGCAGAAAGTCGCCCGGCCCCGCCTCCACCACGTGCTCACCGTTGGGGCCCGACTCGAGACGCATCCGGCCCGAGACGATATACAGCGTGGTGTCGTGGTCGCCGTGATGGTGCCAACCGGAGGTCGAACCGCCAACCGTGTCGACCGTGCCAGACCACATCGTGTCGGTCTGCAGGGCGACCTGACGGGTCATGCCCGGGGTGGGGTCGGATGCCGCGAGCTCGTGCCACTCGGCCACGGTAACCCCCTCAGGGAGATACGACAGCGGATCGTGCGCGCTGGTCTGGTCGGTGACGATGTCGATCGCGACGCCGCGGGCGAGGAGCTCGGGGAAGACCGTCGCCGCGTTGCCGACGAGGCC
>JAKDLG010000172.1 GCA_030452985.1 Humibacillus sp. | reverse complement strand
GCGCAAATGGTGTCGAGATCCCGACTGGTTCGGCGCGTCGCGCGGCGCGTCGCGCGGAAGGTGCGGTCAGGCCAGGTGAAGGTCGAGCCCGGCGACCTCGTGCCACTCGCCCGGACCGCTCTGGGTCGCCATCGGGTCGTGCCGGCGCAGGCGCACCCGATCGGGCCGCACCTCCAGCAGCCAGACGTCGACGCTGTCTCCCTCGATCGTGGCCAGCCACCGGTCCGCGAGGCTCGACAACCCACGGTCGCGCACGACGGCCTCGGCCTCCGCGGCATCCGTCGGCTCGGCCAGGCTTCCCCCGAAGAGGGTCACCGGGCGCCACAGCCCGCCCTCGCACCGGATCAGGCCCACGAGCTCGTCGTCGTCACGTCGGATCTCCCTGGTCGTCTCGGTCTTCGTCATCGTCGCCTCCTCCGGCTCGGGTTTGTCAACGAACGCGTTGCTGATGGTCGAACGCCGTGGTGTACCGGCGCGTTCGCCACCGAACGAGTCGTTCGGTCAGCGTTGACGGTAGGGGCTCACCCCGCGTCAGGGTCAACCCATTTCCAGGGGCGGGGGCTGACGGCGGCGTCACATAGGCTCGCCCCCGTGAGTGAGTCAGCGATCGCCCCCTCGGTGGATGCCGTGGAGCGCGTCAGCACGGCGCCCGGGTTCTTCGTGTGCTTCGAAGGTGGCGACGGCGCCGGCAAGTCGACGCAGGTGCGCCTGCTCGCCCAGGCGCTCGAGTCCGAGGGGCGCGACGTGCTCGTGACCCGGCAGCCGGGGGGTACCGAGCTCGGCGCCGCGATTCGCCGGCTGGTGCTCCACGGCGACCACGTCAGCCCACGGGCGGAGGCGCTGCTCTTCGCCGCCGACAAGGCCCACCACGTCGACGAGCTGATCCGGCCGGCCCTGGCCGCCGGTCAGATCGTGATCACCGACCGGTACACCGACAGCTCCATCGCCTACCAGGGAACCGGCCGCGACCTCGGCGCCGACGAGATCCGCGACCTGCAGCGCTGGGCGGTGGCGGGCGTGCTGCCCGACCTGACGGTCGTGCTCGACGTCAGCCCCGAGGTGGGCCGGGCCCGACGTGGCGAACAGCCCGACCGCCTCGAGTCCGAGGCCGACGCCTTCCACGACGCGGTGCGCCAGGGCTTCCTCGCCCTCGCCGCCCGTGAGCCGGGCCGCTACCTGGTGGTCGACGCCGGCCTCGCGCCCGAGCAGATCCACGCGGTCGTGCGGGAGCGGATCGACGAGGCTGTGGCGGCCCCCCGATGACCGTCTGGAACGACCTCGTCGGTCAGGAACCGACCATCGAGACCCTCTCGCGAGCGGTCACCGACGAGTCGGCCATGACCCACGCGTGGTTGTTCACCGGCCCTCCGGGTTCTGGGCGTTCGACAGCGGCCCGGGCCTTCGCGGCCGCCCTCCAGTGCCCCGACGGGGGGTGTGGCGTCTGCCGCGAGTGCCGCACCGCGCTCGACGGTACCCACGCCGACGTCACGGTCGTCTCGACCGAGGGTCTGTCGATCAAGGTCGCCGCCATGCGCGAGCTCGTGCAGGAGGCGGCGCTGCGTCCCTCGGTCGGTCGGTGGCGCGTCATCATCATCGAGGACGCCGACCGGCTCACCTCCTACAGCGACGCCCCCGCCAACGCCCTGCTCAAGGCGCTCGAGGAGCCGACGCCGCGAACCGTCTGGATGCTGTGTGCCCCCAGCCTGGAAGACGTCATCATCACCATCCGGTCGCGCTCTCGTCACGTGCGGCTGCGCACCCCTCCGATCGCGGCCGTCGCGGCGCTGTTGCAGCGACGCGACGGCGCCGACCCGGCCATGGCCCTCTACGCCGCGCGGGCGGCCCAGTCGCACGTGGGGCTCGCGCGCCGGCTGGCCCGCGACGAGGGCGCCCGCATCCGGCGTCATGACGTCATCGCGATGGCGACGAAGATCGTCGGGGTCGGAGACGCCATCGGTGCTGCCGCCGACCTCGCCCAGATCGCCGACGAGGAGTCGAGCTCGGGTGGCGCCGAACGGGATGCCGCTGAGCGGGCTCGCCTGCTCGAGCTGCTGGGCGCCGACCCGACCGCTCGCACCCAGCCACCCCACATCCGCTCTCAGGTCAGCTCGCTCGAGAAGGAGCAGAAGACCCGGGCCACGCGGTTCGCCCGCGACATGATCGACCGCTCGCTCGTCGACCTCAGCTCGATCTATCGCGACGCCCTCGTCACGTCGTTGGGCTCTGACGTCGAGCTCGTCAACCCCGACGCCATCGACAAGGTGCGGGCCCTGGCCGGCGTCTTCTCACCGGAGGGTCTGCTCGCGGCGATGGACGCCATCAACGAGGCCCGTGACCGCATCAACGCCAACGTGCCGCCCTTGCTCGCCCTTGAGGCGATGGCGCTGCAGCTGCGCGTGCCCCGCGACCTCGGCGCCTGACCCTCCGGGTCGGTCGCGACCGGGGATGCCGTGGACGCCGGTTGGGGGTTCGGGGAGCGAGGGTTCGGGGAGCGGGTGACGGGTCGGTGTCCCACACCTTCGTCACTCGCCGAATCGGCGGCGACCAGGGTCGCGGGTTACGGTTTCCGGCATGAGTCTCCGGTCGCGCACCCGCGCCGTCGTCACCGCGGTCGCGGTGGCCACGGCGGTGTCCTTCGCGGGCGCCTGCACCACCTCGGGTCCCGACCCGGTGGCCATCACCGGCCCCGCTGCGGTCGCCACGTCGGCACCTGACGCGGCGCTCTCGACCTTCTACGACCAGAAGCTGACCTGGCAGGCCTGCGCCACGTTCGAGTGCGCCAACCTGAGCGTGCCGATCGACTACGCGAAGCCGGCCGACGGCACCATCGAGCTCAAGGTGCTGAGGGTCAAGGCCAAAGACCAGGGCAAGCGGCTCGGCTCGCTCGTGGTCAACCCGGGTGGCCCCGGTGGGTCGGGGGTCGACTACGCCGCGAACGCCGACGCCATCGTGGGCGACTCGGTGCGCCGCTACTACGACGTGGTCGGGTTCGACCCGCGAGGGGTGGGCCGGTCGGCCCCGGTCGACTGTCTCACCGACCGCCAGCTCGACACCTTTCTCGGTACCGACCCCACTCCCGACGACACGGCCGAGGAGCAGCAGCTGCTCGTCGAGGCCAAGGACATGGCAGCCGGCTGCGAGCAGAAGAACGCCAAGCTGCTGCCCCACCTGTCCACCGTCGACGCCGCCAAGGACATGGATGTGCTGCGGGCCGCGCTCGGCGACCCGCAGCTGAACTACCTCGGAAAGTCGTACGGCACCTTCCTCGGCGCGACCTACGCGGGCCTCTTTCCCAAGCGGGTGGGCCGGTTCGTGCTCGACGGGGTCGTGCCCCCCGACCTGACGAGTGCCGAGCTGGGCCTGGGGCAGGCCCAGGGTTTCGAGCTGGCGACCCGGTCGTACGTGCAGAGCTGTGTCGACAGTGGTGACTGCATCCTCGGTGACTCCGTCGACGAGGGCATGCAGTGGATCCGCAGCTTTCTCAAGGGCCTCGACGCCAAACCGTTGCCCTCCGGCGACTCGGCGGTGCCCGAGCTGAACGAGGCGTGGGCCTCTCTCGGCCTCGGTCAGGCCCTCTACGACGAGGGGTCGTGGGGCATCCTCACCGACGCGCTCACGGAGGCGAAGGCGGGCAGCGGCGTCGGCCTGATGCGGCTCGCCGACCAGTACGCCGACCGCGACCCGGGCGGGAAGTACACGGGGAACCTGCTCGAGGTCATCTATGCCGTCAACTGTCTCGACCGGCCCGACAGCCCCAACCTCTCGGCCTACGAGCAGTACGCGAACGAGTTCTCCAAGACCGCCCCGACCTGGGGCCCCTTCCTCGCCTGGGGCGCGCTGCCCTGCGGGGTGTGGCCGGTCAAGGGCGGCACGCCACCGCACACGATCTCGGCCGAGGGCAGCAACACGATCGTCGTGGTCGGCACCACTCGCGACCCGGCCACCATCTACGCCTGGAGCAAACAGCTGCGCGACCAGCTGAGCAACGCCGTGCTGGTCTCGCGCGACGGCGACGGGCACACGGCCTATCGGCGTGGCAACGCTTGCGTCGACTCGGCGATCGACCGCTACTACGTGCAGGGCGTCAACCCGAAGGACGGGCTCACGTGCTGAACCGCGACCACGAGCCGCAGCCCGGCCCTGATGATCTTCCGGACCCGACCGACCCGACCGGCCCGGTCCACCCGTATGCCGCCGTGCCGCCCCAGTTCAAGCACGCGGCTCGGCCCACGCCACCGGATGCCGGCCCGCCGGCAAGGGGGATGTCCGGCGGTGTCGCCGGGCTGCGCAGCAGGCGGTCTTTCCCCGCCGTCACGGTCGGGGTCGTGCTCGCGCTGCTCGCGGTGGTCGCCGTCGCGGTGTGGCGCATCGGTGACATCGGTGACCTGGCTGGGTCGACACCACTCGCCGGCCCCCCGTCATCCGTGACGACGCCGGTGACGCCGCCCTCGTCGACGAGCGCGCCGAGCCGGCCTGCCACGCCGAGCGCCCCGTCGACCGGCGGCGCGGTCACGCCCGACTGGGCGCCGGCACTCACCGCCTTCTACACGCAGCCGGTCTCGTGGTCGAAGTGCACCGGCAAGACCAACCACCGGTGCGCCACCATCGCCGTGCCGGTCGACTACGCCAAGCCCGACGGTGACCGGTTCGAGCTGGCGCTGCGCAAGGTGTCGGCGACCGATCCTTCGAAGCGCGTCGGTTCGCTGCTCATCAACCCCGGCGGGCCGGGCGGGTCCGGTCTCGAGTACGCGCAGCACGCCTCGTTCGTCTTCAGCCCCGAGGTGCGCGCGTCGTACGACATCATCGGGTTCGACCCGCGCGGCATCGGCCAGTCGAGTCCCGTCGGCTGCCTCACCGACCGTGACCTGAACCTGCTCTTCGCCGGCGACCCGACCCCCGACACGCGCGCCGAGAAGGCGAAGCTGCTGGGCGACGCGGATGCCGTCACGGCCCGGTGCGCGGCCAAGGGCGGCGAACGGGCCCGGCACCTGAGCACGGCCGAGGTCGCGCGCGACATGGACGTCATCCGGGTGCTGGTCGGTGACCAGAAGCTGAACTACTTCGGCGTCTCGTACGGCACGATGCTCGGTGCGCTCTACGCCGACCAGTTCCCGCAGAAGGTCGGCCGCTTCGTGCTCGACTCGGCCATCTCGCCGAACCAGACGCAGACCCAGCAGATGACCTACGACATCCAGGGTTTCGAGAGCTCGATCGACGCCTTCACCGACTGGTGCGTGGCCCGCAGCGACTGTGCGCTCGGCACCGACAAGGCAGCAGCCCGTGGAAAGATCACCGCGCTGCTCGACGAGGTGGAGCAGAACGGCCTGCGCACCTCGAAGCCCGGCCTCGAGACGATCGGCGAGGGCTGGGCCAGCTTCGGCATCTTCATGTGCCTCTACACAAAGCAAAGCTGGCCCACCCTCAACCAGGGGCTGCGCGAGGCGCTCTCGGGTGGCGGCGACACGCTGCTCACGCAGGCGATGGCGGTCGTCGGGCGCGACGCGTCAGGGCACTTCGCCGCCTCGTCGTACCTGCAGGCAATCATCCCGGTGCGCTGTGCCGACTGGCGCCGCAGCCCGCAGACCCCTGCGCTCGTGGCGGAAGAAGCCAAGGCGAAGGCCGCCCACCCGTTGTGGGCGCGGATGACCGGTGAGCTCTACGACAACTGCAAGACCTGGCCCACGCCCGGGCGGGCTCCGACGAGCAAGACGCTCGCGGTCGGGGCGGCCCCGATCCTGGTCATCGGTAACCTGCGCGACCCGGCGACCCCGATCGGTGGCACGAAGCAGCTCGCGGCCGATCTCGACTCCGGCACCTTGGTCACGTCGGACCACGACGGACATGGCACCTATTTCGCCGGCAGCTCGTGCGTGGACGCGGCGGTGGACGATTATCTGATTCAGGGCGTCGTGCCCAAGAACGGCCTCGCCTGCGGGCTGTCGCCGGCTGTGCCCTGACGGTCGCCGCAGTCCAGTCCGCAGGCCGAGGGCTTCACCTGCCCGGTGACCTGAGCCCCCCGTGGCGCCGTCCGGCCGGGGCCGGCTCGATTTCTTCCCGTCTGAACCTCTGCGTATACTCGCTGTCCGTGCCGGTCGCGTTCTTCGCGTTTGGTCACGTGCCGCTTTAGCTCAGTCGGCCAGAGCGATTCACTCGTAATGAATAGGTCATCGGTTCGATTCCGATAAGCGGCTCACCAGCAGAGCTCGACGCCTCCGCCCTCGTGGCGGGGGCGTTTCTGCTGTGGGGTAGCCACCCTGGATACCACACACGGTGCGGGCGCAGAGCAGCCCTCGGCGGGGGTCGCCCGGTCGTGCTCCATCGTGCCAGAGACGTTGATGACCACGGCGGTCGCATCGGAGCCGTGGCAGGCCTTGAAGTCGTTCGCGATGCCTACCCCGACCATGGCTACGTTGGCAGCGATGGTGCCCGCGGCCGGGTTGAGGTTGCTCACGTTCGGCCGGGTGAGCCCGCTGAGGTTGGGCCACCGGGCGAGGGACGTGTCGGCGCTCGGCAGCACACCGGTCACCACCTGGCAGGTCAGGCAATCGCGTCATCGTCGGCCACCGCGCCCTCGCGCTGGTGAGCGCGTAGGACGCGGGCCCCGGTCCACGACAGGAGCACGGCCAACGCTGCAGCACCGACGGTGACGGCATACGCGGGCGTGTGGCCGCCCCAGTCGGCGAGCCGACCGGCGACCGCGGCCCCGATGGCGTAACCGAGCCCGGTCGCGGCGGCGAGGATCGTCATGGCGGCGCCGGTGCGGGCCGGAGGCGTGACCCGTTCGCCGAGGGTGAAGGTCGTGATCACGTAGGGGGCAATGGTGCAGCCGAGCACGAGCAACACCGGCACGAGGCCTGCGAGAGAGTTCACGAGCAGCAGCGGAGCGGCGAGCACGAACAGGCTGATCGCGAACCAGCGCAGCCGCGCCGGTAGGGAGAAGGATGCCGGGAGCGCCGCCATCCCCAGGCCGGCGGCCACACTGCCCACGCCGAGCAAGGCGTGGAAGTAGCCGGTCAGCCCCGGTGAACCGGCGGCGGTGGCGAGCACCGTCGTACCGGTCTGGACCGAGCCGAACACCGTGCCGATGAGCAGCTGGGCACCGCAGAGCACCAGGATCGCGGGGGTGAGCAGTCGCGCGGTGCTGGCGCCGACGCTCGCCGTCGCTGCGTGGGTGGTGCGGGCCGTATGGTGCAGGGCGAACCAGGTGCCGAAGACGCCGAGACCGACGGCCGCGATCACCAGCGCCACCGTCGGGTTGGCCACTGAGACCCCGAGGCCGACCAGGGCCGGACCGAGCACGAACGAGGCTTCGTCGGCCGCGCCCTCGTACGAGAAGGCAACGTCGACGAGGCGGGCCTGTGACGTGCCGGCGCCAGCGGTGATCGGGCGCCACCGTACCCTCGCGAGCGGGCCGATCTGGGGCAGCAGCAGCCCGGTGAGGGCGCTCACGGCGGCGGCCACGCCCCAGGGGAGGCCGGCGTGGACGATGAGGAGCACCCCGATCAGGGCGGTGGCGCCGGCGAGGGACTGGAACGCCACGACGCGTCGTTGGCCCAGACGATCGGCGCGAGACCCCCAGAGGGGGGCACCGACGGCGTTCGCCACGGCGAGGGCGCCGGCGCAGAAGCCCCCCGCCGCGTAGCTGCCGGTCTGGCCCGCCACGAGCAGCAGGATGCCCAGCTGGCTCATCGCGAGCGGCATCCGAGCGAGGAACGCGACCACGACGTAGGTCGCGCCCGTCAGGTTGAACAGACGACGGTACGAGTCGATCGGTGACACAGGCGCCTCCGGGGCGAGAGACCTTCACGGGTACGCGAAGCGGGCGTGTGCCTACCCGCCCTTCAGACACACCGAATCCCTGTGCGCCCCCAGTGTACGAGGCGCCGTCGACCGTGGCCAAAGCGTCCATGAACGGTCGGCGGCCGACCGTCAGGCACGGTCAGGCATGCTCATTCATGGTCGGGGGCGGGTTGTTCCGGAGGGTCGGCGACCGGTCCCGGGGCGAAGCGGTGGATCAGCTCGATGAACCCCGCGCCGACGGCGCCCACCGCCAGCGACTGCCAGACCAGGCCCGCCGGCGCGTCGAACTCGAAGAACGCCCGGCCGGCCGGGAGCACGAACGCGAGAACGGCCACCACCACGAGCGACCCCACGAGCGCCAGCTTCCATGCGACCAAAGGCTTCGCCAGCACGATGAGGATGGCGAAGAAGACGACGAGCAGGGTGATGGTCGCTCCGGTTCCGGTCTGCCAGCAGGCGAGATCAGGCACCGTCGACTGACCCGGCGCCACCGTGCACTGCGTCAGGAACGCCTCCCGCCCGACGCCATAGTTACGGGTTGCGATCAGATACGAGGCGAAGACCGACAGCCCGGCCACGACCCCCGCCGGCACCGCGAAGCGCAGCACCCGACCGAGAAAGCCGGGCACGTAGCGGCGCGTGCTGGGCCCGAGTGCGAGGAAGAACGCGGGAATACCGATCGTGACTGCCGAGACGAGCGTGAGGTGGCGCGGCAGGAACGGGAACGGCAGCAGGGCGATGGCTGCGGCGAAGATCGCGACGAGGCTCATGGCGTTCTTGGCCACGAACAGGTTGGCGACCCGTTCGACGTTGGCGATGACTCGGCGTCCCTCGGCGAGCACCCGGGGCAGGTGCGAGAACCGGCCGTCGAGCAGCACGAGCTCGGCGACGGCCTTGGTGGCCTGAGCGCCGTTGCCCATCGCGACGCCGATGTCGGCGTCCTTGAGCGCCAGGGCGTCGTTGACACCGTCACCGGTCATCGCCACGACGTGGCCGTCAGCCTGGAGGGCGCGCACGAAGGCACGCTTCTGCTCGGGGCTGACTCGGCCGAAGACGCTGGCGGTTCGCAGCACCTCGCGCAGGGCGTCGGGGTCGTCGGTGAGCGTGCGGGCGTCGACCGGCTCGCCGACGTCGAGGCCCACCTCACGAGCCACGGCCGCGACCGTCACCGGGTTGTCGCCGGAGATCACCTTGACCGCGACGTCCTGCTCGGCGAAGTAGGCGAACGTCTGCTTCGCGTCGGGCCGCACCTGTTCGGTGAGGGTGACCAGACCGCTCGGGGCGAGGTCGTCGGGCAGCGCAGCGTCGCTGAGCGTCTGTGCGCTGTGGGCGACCATCACGACGCGCCGCCCAGACGCGGCCAGCCCGGCGACCTGTTCGCGGATCTCCTCGCTCGGCTGACCGCTGCTTCCGGTCAAGTGGGCGAGGAGCACCTCGGGGGCCCCGAGCACACAGGTGCCGTGGTGCTCGAAGGTGGCGCCGCTCCACTTGCGGGTCGAGTTGAACGCGACCGTGCCGGTGCGGTCCCAGCCGGGGGAGGGCAGCGTCCGCCCGATGGCCAACAGGGTCCCGTTGGCGTTCGGGTCGTCGGCCAGCGCGCCGAGTGCGTGCCGGGTCTCGTCGCCGTCGTGGCCGGCCACGGGGTGCAGCGCCTCGAAGGCGATGTCGCCGACGGTCAGGGTGCCGGTCTTGTCGACGCACACGACGTCGACCCGGGCCAGGCCCTCGACCGCCGGAAGCTGCTGCACGAGCACCTGCTGACGGGTCAGCTGCACGGCCGAGAGCAGGAAGGCCACCGACGTCAGCAGCACCAGTCCCTCGGGCACCAGGCCGACCACGCCGGCGGCCGAGCGGATGACCACCTCGCGCCACCCCTGGTCGCCGACGGTGCGCCACTGCGACCACAGCGCCACCGGCAGGGCGATCACGATGACCCAGGTGATGTACGTCAGCAGGGTGTTGATCGAGTCCTGGATCTCTGACCTGGTCCGGGTGAAACGACGGGCGTCAGCGGCGACCGTGTTGACGTACGCGTCGGCGCCCACTGCCCTCGCGTTGTACCGGCCCGACCCGGACACCACGGTGGTGCCCGATCGGATCTGCTGGCCGGCCGCGTGCGGCACCGGGTCGGACTCGCCCGTCAGGTTCGACTCGTCGAGCTCGAGACCGTTGGCGCCGGCCAGGGTTCCGTCGGCGGGCACCTCGTCGCCGGTGCGCAGCTCGATGAGATCGTCGAGCACGACCGCGCTCGTCGGCACGTCGATGATCTCGCCATCGCGAACCACTCTCGTCGTGGGGGAGTTCAGCAGCGCGAGCCGGTCGAGCTTGCGCTTGGCGAGGTACTCCTGCGCGATCCCGATCGCCGAGTTGAGCACCAGCACTCCGCCGAAGAGCCCGTCGGCGTACGAGCCGGTGACCATGACGAGCACGAAGAGAGCCCCGAGGATGGCGTTGAACCGGGTCAGCACGTTGGCCTTGAAGATCTCCCCGAGCGAGCGCGAGGTGCGCTCGGTCAGGGCGTTGACCTGGCCCCGCGCCATCCGGTCAGCGACCTCGGCGCTCGTCAGCCCCGTCTGGGACCCGGCGGTGGTCGGGCTGGCAGTTGTCACGACGTCATCCTTGCCCACGACGGCGCGGCAGTGTGAGCGAGCGGCGGTGTGGGCGCCCAGGTGCCGGGGGGGC
>JAKDLG010000171.1 GCA_030452985.1 Humibacillus sp. | reverse complement strand
GGGAGAGGACTGGTGGCCCGGAGGCCAAGAGCCGCAGTCGGGGAACCTCCCCGATCGAAGCGCCACTGAATCACCGCATCGGGGGTTCCTCGTGGGACGAGGAGCGTGGGGTCACGCTCTGGCGACCCCACGGCTCGGGGCGACATCTATCAGGGTCAGGGCCACCGACTACGGGCCGAGTATGGGCCGGGCAGAGGACCGCAAACCCTGCACGGGTCCGATCGCCGTGGGACCGTACCGGCGGTCGAGACCTCGGTCGATGTCGTCGAACCCGACCAGGTTCTCAAGGGAACCAGCCGACCCGCTCGAGGTTTCACCGAAGACGGCACGAGGCTCCGACCCGGCTGTTACGTTCTGCGCATGGAGCGTCGGCAATGGGGGCCGCGGGCGGCCGGCGGGGCCGCCTTCGCGACAGCGCTGACCGTCGCGGTGCTGCCGGTCGCCTCGCCAAGCGCGCCGCACACCGACGCCAAGCCGACCTTTCCCTCGCGTGTCGCCGGCTACTCCTACCTCACCGGAGACGTTGCCAGCTCACCTTCCGGCCGGGCCGTGGCCCTGTTCCAGCACGGCTTCGGGGTCGAGTTCCTCGACCCGCCGCAGGCGGTCGTCATCGGCGCCGGGGGCGACAGCTACCGCCGGGTGGGCGTTGCCGAACAACGACACGGGGGTGAGACCCAGGGCGACCCGGGCCCGATGCTGCTGTCGCCCGACGGCGCCCACGTCGCCGTCGGCCACCATGACACGACGTCGCCCGACGTCGCGCTGGTCGACCTGGCTACCGGACAGACCCGGTACCTACCCGTCCCCGGCGGGCGAAGCGTCATACCGCTCGCGTGGTCGGCCGACTCGAAACAGCTGGCCTACATCAGCGCCGCCGAACCGACCAACCCCTACACGGGTGTTGCCAACAGCAGTCCGGTCGGCATCCTCGAGCCCACGTCCGGCCAGGCTCGTCTCCTGCCCGGGCTTCGCGCCCAAGCGATCGCATTCTCCCCCACCGGGTCCGAGCTGGCGGTGCAGGCCGAGGCGAGTGGGGATCCCGTCGAGCAAGCCCCTGCGAGGCCGGGAGCCGGCACGAAGGGAGCGGCGACGAAGGTCGAGATCGTCGGTCTGGACGGCCGGACGCACCGCTCGCTGACCCTTCCGCTCGGGCATTCCCTCGACGGTCCCAACGCCTGGTCGCCCGACGGTGCCCTGATCGCGACGCGCAACGACGCGTGGAGCTGCCAGCAGCTGGACGGCGACTATGACGAGGCGAAGGTGCAGGCGTGCGAGGAGCGGAGGGAGGCCACTGCTTTCGTCGACGCCTCCGGCGGCGGCGCCTCGACGCCGACGCCGCTCCAGGGTGGGGTGGCCGGCAGCCATGGCGTGCTGGGCTGGACGGCCGAGCGTGAGGTGTTGGTGCTCGATGACCTCCCCGCGCCCATCGACAGTATGGATGATTCGAAGTCGGTCAGGGCGGAGGACACGGACGGCCGGTGGCTCACGGCGGTCTCCCTCGAGGGCAGTGCGGCACGTCGGGTCTCGGCCGTGCCGTTCGACGACAACTACGGGATCGGGACCTTCCAGGTGGCGTCGACCCTGCTCCCGGGCCTGACGGTCCGTGAGGCTGGCGAGGTCGACCGTGGCCGGTGGCCGACGATGCTCCGGGTCGGTCTCGCGGCTCTTTTCGCTGGGGCGGTGCTGCTCGTCACGAAGCGGGTCGTCTCGGTCCGGGCCTCGCGCTGACTCGTCTCTCACCGAGCTATCGGCACGTGTCGTTGAGAGCCTGGATTCTGCAGGCTGGCCTGATTGACAACCCGCCTCATCCTCGGTGCCGAGCCGACGTGGCTCGGCACCGAGGACGTGGCACTTCTGGTCATCAGCTGGTGCGGGCGCCCACCTCGTAGCTGGTGTTCGTGGCCTCGAAGAAGTTCACCAGCTCGAGCGTGTCGTTGGCCGCCGCCATCCACTTGGCCGGGTTGCTCACGCCGTAGTGCGCCTCGAAGCCGAGCTCTTCGAGACGACGGTCGGCGAGGTAGCGCACGTAGGTGTTGATGTAGGTGGCGTTCAGGCCGAGGATGCCGTTCGGCAACAGGTCGTGGTTGTAGCGCTCCTCCATCTCGACCCCGTCGAGCACCATCTGGCGGATCTCGTCGGCGAACTCGGGGGTCTGCAGCTCGGGGTTCTCCTCCAGCACGGTGAGGATGAGGTTGATCCCGAACTTCAGGTGCAGGCTCTCGTCGCGCACGACCCAGTCGATGAGGGAGCCGAAGTTGCGCAGCAGGTTGCGCTGGCGAAAGCTCAGCGCGACCATGAACCCGCTGTAGAACCAGATGCCCTCGAGAATGACGTTGTAGGCCACGAGGTTGCGGATGAAGTCGCGCTTGCCCTCGAGGGTGTTGATGTCGAGCGTCTGCTCGCTCATCCGGCTGATGTAGCGCACCTCGAACGCTTCCTTGGCCGCCATCGACGGAGTCTGCACGTGAGCGGCGTACGCCTGCTCACGATCGATGGGAAAGGTCTCGAGCACGTACTCGAACGCGACGCAGTGGTTGGCCTCCTCCCACATCTGCTTCGCGAGGTAGAGGTGGGCCTCGGGGGCGTTGACGTAGGGGTAGACCCCGAACGCGAGTGCCTTGTTGACGAGCAGCTCGTTGGGGTTGAAGTAGCTCATCAGAAACGTGACAGCGTGCTTCTCCTCCTCGGTCATGCGGGCGAAGTCGCCGAGGTCCTCGCCGAGCTGCACCTCGTGCGGGAACCAGGTGTTGGCCACGGCCTGCTCGTAGAGGTCGTAGGCCCACTGGTAGCGAATCGGTTTGAGCAGCAGACCCTCTCCGATGCCAGAGCCGAGGATGGTGGAAGGAGTCTGGCGAGCTGGGGCAGGGGTGGCGGCAACAGTCGGTCGGTCGGTCACGGCGGTCATGGGGTAGCTCCTTGGGGTACGACGGGCGAGAAGGGAGGGAAGGTCACTGGCAGGCGTCGCACTGGAGACGCTCCTGCGGGTCGGTCGGGCAGGTCACCCCGTCGGCGTCGTCGGGAAGATCATCAAGATCGGCTGCAACGCCAGCGGGTGACACCGAGGTAGCGGGTGACACCGAGGTAGCGGGTGACACCGAGGTAGCGGGTGACACCGAGGTAGCGGGTGACACCGGGGCAGCAGGTGCGGCTACGAGGGCAGCCATGGAAGCCGCGACGGGGGCAGCCTCGGCGCGGCGGGTGAAGCCGAACCCACCGGCGGCGCGACCACTGGCCGATGCCTTGTTCACCTTGACCGTCGACTGCTCGGCGGTGTGCCGCGGCTTGACGTGCAGGTAGTAGGTCGTCTTGACCCCCATCCGCCAGGCCCGAGAGTAGATCTGCGCCATGTCGGCGACGCTGCGCGTCTCGAGGTAGATGTTGCGGCTGATCGCCTGGTCGATCCATTTCTGCGCCCGCGCTGCCATCTCGAGAAAGGCGTACGGCGAGAGCTGGAAGGAGGTTCGGAAGACCGCACGGAGGTCTTCCGGGATGGCCTCTATACCCTGCACGTCGCCCTGGCAGCGCAGGATCTCCTCGCGCACCTGTTCCCACAGCCCGCGCGCCTTGAGTGCCGAGACGAGGTTGTGGTTCACCTCGAGGAACTTGCCTGAGCTGGTGGTACGGCTGAAGATCTGCGAGAACTGCGGGTCGAGCCCGGGCGTGGTTCCGGCGACGAGTCCGATCGACGCCGTGGGCGCGATCGCCATCAGGGTCGCGTTGCGGATGCCGCCGGCAACCTTGTGACGCAGGGTGTCCCAGTCGAGGGTCGACGACCGGTCGACCTCGACCGGCACGCCCCGGTCGGCCTCGAGGTCGTCGAGGGTGTCGATCGGCACCCGGCCACGCGACCAGCCTGAGCCGGCGAAGTTGGGGTACCTGCCGCGCTCGCGGGCGAGGTCGGCGCTCTCGTCGATGGCAGTGAAGCTGACGAACTCGGTCAGCCGGTCGACGAGGGCGTAGGCCTGTTCCGACTCGTACGAGACGCCGAGGCGCTCGACGACGTCGGTGACGCCCATCATGCCCAGACCGACCGCCCGGTTGAGATTGTTCGAGCGCTCCGACTCGGCCACCGACGACGACGTGATGTCGACGAGGTTGTCGAGCTGCCGCACGGCCAGACGCACGGTGTGCTCCAGACGCGACCAGTCGACCACCGTGTCGACGTCCCTGGATCCGGCGGCGACGGCATCCTCGAGCAGGTGCTTCGAGAGGTTGACCGAGGCCAGGTTGCACACGGCCGTGTTGTCGCGGTCCTGCGGCAGGGTGATCTCGGTGCACAGGTTCGACAGGTGGATGGTGCCGGTGTTGTCGTTGAGGGCGCGCAGGTTGATGGTGTCCTTCCACGTCAGCCACGGGTGCGAGGCCGTCTGCAGCGCCACGAGCATCGAGGTGAACTGCTCCCGCGCGCGCACGGTGCGGAACAGCCGCATCCGGCCTTGCTCGGCCAGGGCGACGTACTCCGCGTAGCGGCGGCTGAAGGCCGACCCCGTGAGCTCGACGAGGTCGGGTGTCTCGAGCGGGTCGAAGAGATACCACGTCTCGTCGTTCTGCACCCGGCGCATGAACTCGTCGGAGATCCACACGGCCGTGTTGGCGGTGCGGGTGCGGCGATAGGGATCGCCCGCTTGCTGGCGCAGGTCCAGAAACTGCGGAAAGTCGAGGTGCCAGTTCTCCATGTAGAAGCACAGGGCGCCGAACTTCTTGCCACCGCGCGAGATGGCGCGCAGCGTGGAGTCGATGGTGTGCATGAAGGGGATCGGCCCGGTCGAGGTCGTGTTGTTGCTACGGATCGGCGATCCCTCGGCCCGCAGCTTGGTGACCGAAAGGCCAATACCACCAGTGCCTTTGGTGATCCACATGACGTCGCGCACGCTCTTGGCGATGTGCTCGATGTCGTCGTCCATCTGCATGACGAAACAGTTCGACAGCTGCGGAGTCGGGGTGCCCGCGTTGACGAGCGTCGAACCGGCCGGGAGGTACTCGAGCCGGCTCATCGAGTGGTAGAAGGCGAGGGCGGTAGCGGTCGGATCCTCCTCCAGCAGCGCCAGGCCCATCGACACCCGCATCCAGAAGTACTGTGGCACCTCGACGTCGGCGCCCTTCGGCCCGGTCAGCAGGTAGCGGCCCCGCATCGTGACGATACCGATGTAGCCGAGCAGCTCGTCGCGCGTCGGGTCGAGCGCCTCGGCGAGCGCCTCCAGGTCGAAGATGTCGGCCAGCCGCGGGTCGATCAGGCCCGCCTCCACCGCGTCACGGATGTAGCCCGGGAAGCGGGCCTGGTGCAGCAGGGCCAGTTCCCGCCGGGTGCGGTACCCGCCGAGCACGTGCTTGTAGACGGTCTTGAGCAGCAGCCGCGAGGCCACCCGGTCGAAGTCGGGGTCGTCCTTGACGTTCTGCACGGCGACCTGGATCGCCGCCTGGTCGAGCTGCTCGCTCGTGATGCCGTCGAAGAGGGTGATGGCCAGCTCGGAGGCGATCTGCATCGTCAGGCCGAGCCCGTTGTCGAGGCCCTCGGTGGCTGCTTCGATGGCCCGGTTGATGCGGTCGGCGTCGTAGGGCTCGCGGGTACCGTCGCGTTTGGTGACCGTCAGCGTCGTCATCGGCAGGCCTGCGGGCACGGATGCTGAGACCACTTCTGCCCGAACGTCGATGGTTTTCGCGGAGGCCGCCCGGCGGAAGGGGCTCGGGCTGTTCTCGGGGTGGTTCGGGGCTTGGAGCGGGGTGTTCACGGCTGTCTCCTCGCAGCTCGATCTCGGCCGGTCGGGCCACGAGCGGGGATGCCAGAACCACGGCCGGGCCCGAAAAGAGGGGTCACGAACCGGTGCCCGGCAGCCCTCCCACGAGGCCACGGACCACCGCGTGGGCTCACGCGGTGCGCTGGCAGGTCTTCGGACTCGTGAGCCTGGCCACTCGTCCGGGGCCATCTGTGATCCCGGTCGAGCCGCCACCTACTGGTCATCGCTTCCCGGGCCTCACGGCCCAGTGCTCGTTGACGACGGTCGTTCCCACTCACCGCTGCGGGGCAGTCCCGGTCTTCCACCGGGTTCCCTCTTACGACGACGTCTCTGGCTGAGACGCCGAACCAGCTGCAGCACTGACACTAGACCTGGGGCCATCGCAGCGATTGGACCCCACATCTTGTGGGCGTGTCGGGTCGCGTTTCACGTGGTGATGAATGCTGCGCCGGCCCTGACGGCGCTCGTAGACTGGCGGAGCAGCTGGTTCGCCGGCCCGGTGGAGGACGTGTCCTTGGTCGGGAGGGCGTCGAGCTCGGGAGGCTCCGGCCGACCGGGTGAGAGGGAACCCGGTGGAAATCCGGGACTGTCCCGCAGCGGTGAGCAGGAACGAAAGCCGCCACGTGCACTGGGTTCGCCTGGGAAGCGGCGGCCATTAGGAGCGGCAAGCGCCGCGCGCCTGCGAGTCCGAAGACCTGCCAGTCGCGCCGGGTGCAACCGCGCCCGGCGGTCCCCGCCTCGAGGATTGGGCGCACTGGCCATCAGCGCGAGGTCGCCAGGCGGCTCCGCCCGTGTTGCCGTAGTCAGTGCGACCCGGATGGGCGGCGGGCCGTACCGACGCCACCAGGGAGACTTATCCGTGACAACACCATTCACCACCACCGTGCTGGGCCTGCCGCGCATCGGTCCCGACCGAGAGTTGAAGCGAGCCCTCGAGCGGTACTGGGCGGGCCGCATCGACGCCGACGACCTCGCCGCCGAGGGGGCCGCCCTGCGCGAACGCCAGCTGCTCGAGCTGCGCGCCGCCGGCCTGGACTCGGTGCCGGTCGGCACGTTCAGCCTCTACGACCACGTCCTCGACACCAGCGTCATGGTGGGCGCACTCCCGAGCCGCTTCGAGGGGACCCTCGACTCGTTGGACGGCTACTTCGCCGCGGCCCGCGGCACGGAGGACCTCGCCCCGCTCGAAATGACCAAGTGGTTCGACACCAACTACCACTATCTCGTTCCCGAGATCGGCGCAGACACGAGCTTCTCACTTCACCCCGAAAAGCTGCTGGCCGAGCTCGATCAGGCTCTCGGCCTCGACCTTCCGGCGCGGCCTGTCGTGCTGGGCCCGGTCACCTTTCTGAAGCTGGCCAAGTCGACCGAGCGGAGCCGGATGCCGCTGAGCTGGATCGAGCAGCTGCTGCCGGTCTATGTCGATCTGTTGGGCCGGCTGGCCGACCGCGGCGTCGGCTGGGTGCAGCTGGACGAGCCGACGCTGGTCACCGACCTGGCACCGAACGAGCTCGAGGTGGTGCGGGCGGCCTACACGGCGCTGTCTGCTGCGCAGCATCGTCCCGCGATCCTCGTAGCGAGCTACTTCGGCGACCTCGGCCCCGCGTTGCCGGTCATCGCTGCTACAGGGGTCGAGGGGTTGGCGATCGACCTGGTGGCCGGCGCCCTGCCGGACGACGGCATCCTGGCCGGGAAGCATGTGGTCGCAGGGGTCGTGGACGGCCGCAACGTCTGGCGCACCGACCTGGGCCGCGCCGTCGAGCTGCTCGACCGGGTCGAGCACCTGGCGAGCTCGGTTGCGGTGTCGACCTCGTGCTCCCTGCTGCACGTGCCCTACACCCTGGCCGGGGAGGACGCGCTGGACGCCGAACTGTGCTCCTGGCTGGCCTTCGGCGCCGAGAAGGTCGCCGAGGTGGCCCTGCTCGACCGGGCCCGGCAGGACGGATCGAACGCCGCCGCTGAGTTCGCTTCAGCGGCCGCTGCCGTCACGGCTCGGCGCGCCGACCCGCGACTGCACCGCGACGAGGTGCGCGAGCGCCTGGCGAGTCTGACGGAGGCGGACCGACGTCGGTCTCACGCCGACGTGCGCCGTGGCCGACAGGACGAGCTGCTCGGGCTTCCGCCTCTTCCGACGACGACGATCGGGTCCTACCCGCAGACCCCGCAGATCCGGCGGGCTCGGGTTGACACGCGGCTCGGCCGAATCGACCGGGCCGAGTATGTGCGGCGCATGCGGCGCGAGATCGAGTCCGTGATCAGGCTTCAGGAGCAGCTCGGTCTCGACGTGCTGGTGCACGGCGAGCCCGAACGCAACGACATGGTGCAGTACTTCGCCGAGCAGCTCGACGGGTTCGCGACCACGAGCAACGGTTGGGTGCAGTCGTACGGCTCTCGCTGCGTGCGGCCCCCGATCCTCTTCGGCGACGTTGCCCGACCCGCACCCATGACCGTGGAGTGGATCGGTTACGCACAGTCCCTGACGGACCACCCGGTCAAGGGCATGCTCACCGGCCCGGTGACCATCCTCGCGTGGTCGTTCGTGCGCGACGACCAACCGCTGGCCGAGACCGCCGACCAGGTGGCGCTGGCGATCCGGGACGAGACGGTCGACCTCGAGGCAGCCGGGGTGCGCATCGTGCAGGTCGACGAGCCGGCCCTGCGCGAGCTGCTTCCGCTCCGAGCGGCCGACCGGCCCGACTATCTGCGGTGGGCTGTCGAGGCGTTCCGCCTCGCCACCTCCGGCGTGCAGGACGACACTCAGGTGCACACCCACCTGTGCTACTCCGAGTTCGGCGACGTCATCGAGGCCATCGCGGGGCTCGACGCCGACGTCACCTCGGTCGAGGCGGCCCGCTCGCGCATGGAGGTGCTCGACGACCTCAACGAGGCCGGCTTCGACCTGGGGATCGGGCCCGGCGTCTACGACATCCACTCCCCGCGCGTGCCCAGCGTCGAGGAGATCGCGGGTTCACTGCGTGCGGCTCTGGCGTCGGTCGGGTCGCGGCGACTGTGGGTCAACCCCGACTGCGGGCTCAAGACCCGTGGAACGGCCGAGGTGACAGCCTCCCTGCGCAACCTTGTCGAGGCAGCCCGGCGCGTTCGCGGCGAGCTCTGACCCGTCGGCGGTCCGGCTGGCCGGTGGGCGTCCCCACCGGCCAGCCGAGATCGGCTCTCTCGCCGCGGCGTGACTCTTGCTGTCTCCGAATCTCGGGCTTGGAAGGATCGTGGCTGGCTGGGAACGACCGGTCGTCCTGACGCGGGGCGCACGGCGTCGGCCGCGTTGGGCTCGGCCCAGGGGCAGCGGGATACCGTCCGCGGATGGACAACGACCGTGCCAGACCGGACCACTCCCTCAGCCCCGAGGCTCCGAGAAGACCGCTGGTGCTGATCTTCGACGTCAACGAGGCCCTGTCGAACCTGGCCCCGTTGGGAGCCCGGTTCGAGGACGTGGGGGCGCCTGCTCACCTGGCCACAACCTGGTTCGCCGGCAAGCCTGCTGCGGGTGCGTACGCTTACGCGCTCGAACAGTGTGGGGTGGCTCCCCGAGAGGCGATGCTCGTCGCCGTGCATTCATGGGACATCGACGGCGCCGCCCGTGCTGGCTTGCGCGCCGCTTGGGTCAGTCGCGACGGAGGCCCCTACCCGGGCTACTTCACCACTCTTGACCTTCGCGCCGAGTCCCTCACCGACCTGGCCACCGCGCTGCGCTAGCCGCCGCATGTCGAATCCCGATGACCGCTTGGTCTCGGTTCGGTACCGAAGATTGGACAAATGGCACATGCATCACATTTGTACTACTTTGCCCGAACGGGTGGTAGTCGCGGTCAGACCTCGTTCAGGGCCGCTTCGCCATGTCTCGCTCCATCAACGAAGGGCAATGAACATGAACACCACTACGCGCCGCCTCGCCGGCACCTCACTTGCCGCTGCCGGTGCCCTGGCCCTGGCCGTCGGGCCCGCTTTCGCCGCCGGCACCACCGTGTCGGGCAATCTGTTGCCCGTGGCCAACAACAACGTCTCCAAGGTCAGTGGCACGGCCTCCGTGCAGGTCGACGGTGACCTGGTCACGGTGACAGTGGCTGCCTCCGGGCTGCTCGCCGGCTCACCCCACGCGGCCCACATCCACTTCGGCGCTGACGCCCGGCATGCCTGCCCGACCATTGCCGATGACAAGAACGGCGACGGGCACATCAACACCACCGAGGGCGGCCCCGCCTACGGCAGCGTCATGGTCTCCCTCACCACCAGCGGTGACACCTCACCCAAGAGCGCCCTCGCCATCGACCGGTTCAGCACCGCCCCCGGCGGCAAGATCAGCTACTCACGTGGCAGCATCCAGGTCAGCCCCGAGCTCGCCGCCGGTCTCGAGGCGGGTCACGCCGCGATCGTCGTGCACGGCGTCGACTACAACAAGAACGGCAAGTACGACGGCGCCACCAAGAGCGACCTCGACCCGAGCCTGCCCACCGAGGCCACCGACCCGGCCCTCTGCGGCATCCTCACGGTCGCTCCGACCGGCGGCATGAACACCGGTGGTGGGGGCGCGGCCACGGGGTCGAACCAGAGCCTGCTGCTGGTCGGCGGTGGCCTGCTGTTGGCTGGCGCCGCGGTGGGTGGCTTCACCCTCAAGCGTCGCTCCAACGGCGCTGCGTAGTTCCGAGAGTCGTGGGGGGCGCCGGGGGGGGGGGGGGGGGGGGGCCGCAAGGAACCGCCCCCCCCACCACCCCCCCCCGCCCCACAAACCCCCCCCGGGGCCGCGCCGCG
>JAKDLG010000341.1 GCA_030452985.1 Humibacillus sp. | reverse complement strand
CGAGCAGTCGTGGCGCCGGGTCATTGGTAAAGCACAGGTCTCAGACAGGTCACGAACTGGTCTCGGTCCGGCTTGTGTCAACCCCCCATCTTCCCGTACCGTCATCTCTCGGCGGCCCGATAGAGGCCACTCGGGTCACGATCCGGGCGGTTGGTATCGGTCGCCGATCCGCGTGCACGAGACTGTCGTCGCGGCCACAACTTCACATGGACACCCATCAAACACCGGTCCCTGTCGCGCCGAACCTCGCCAGCCAGGGACGTCACTCCTGCCGAACCGGCCATAGTCGGGCGGTGGGATCGGGCGAGGACGGGGGACCCAGTTGAGCCGGTCAGCGAGCGATTTTCGTTCGCAGTGCCGGACGGGGGTGAAGTCGCGAGAGCGACAGGGCACCTGACCGCCCTAACCCGACAGCTAACCTCGCAGGCGCGCGTCAGGAAGGAAATACCCCTATGAACTACCTGTCCAAGCACGCGGCCGCGAAGAAGACCTCGGTCAAGCACCGCATCGCCGGCGTCGGCATCGCCGGCGTCGCCACCATCGCCGGTGGACTCGCCATGGCGGCCCCCGCCAGCGCCAGCACCTGGGATGGTGTCGCGGCCTGCGAGTCCGGCGGCAACTGGTCGATCAACACCGGCAACGGCTTCTACGGTGGCCTGCAGTTCACCAAGAGCACCTGGCTGGCCTATGGCGGCGGGCAGTACGCCTCCCGCGCCGACCTTGCCAGCAAGTCGGCCCAGATCGCCGTCGCCCAGCGCACCCTGAAGGGGCAGGGCCCCGGCGCCTGGCCCGTGTGTTCGCGCAAGGCCGGCCTGACCCGCTCGAACGGTGGCGCCGCGTCGGCTTCGGCCGGCACCTCGCGTTCCACCACGCGCAGCTCGGTCAGCACGAAGAAGACCTACAAGGCGCCCAAGAAGGTCACCAGGACCTACACCGCCCCCAAGCGGGTCACCACCCAGAAGACCTACTCGGCCCCGCAGAAGACGTACACGACCAAGTCGTACGCGTCGACCGCTCACGGCGCCAAGATCACCGTGCGCAGCGGCAACACCCTCTCGAAGCTCGCGGCGAGCCACAACGTGAAGGGTGGCTGGAAGGCCATCTACGCCGCCAACCGCAACGTCATCAACAACCCCAACCTCATCTTCGTCGGCCAGGTCATCCAGCTGCCGTGACGCCTTTGAGGTAACCCGCAACGCGGGACACGACCGGGCCGGTTCGGTGGAGCAGAAGCTCCCCGACCCGGCCCGTCGCTTTTCCGGATGCCGGCCCGCTCCGTTACGCTGACGCCGACCCATCGGCCGGCATCCGGCCGACCTGTGGTCGTGCTGGCGTGGCGCAATTGGTAGCGCACCTGTCTTGTAAACAGGCGGTTAGGGGTTCGAGTCCCCTCGCCAGCTCCGAGAACCTCTGTCTGACACTGCTATTCATCTACTCGGGCCACCCGATAGATCGACTTTCACGGCTCTCCTGACGCATCCGTGGGTCATTTCCGGCCCGGGAGTGCGGGTTTGTGGCCGCCGAGGCTGAGCAGGGCGAGGGCGATCAGGGCCTCGGGTGACTTGAACCCGAACGCCATCCTGGTCAGGAGCCGGATCTTGGTATTTGTGGATTCGACGAGCCCGTTCGAGAGGTTGTGCTCGATCGCTGCCAGGATCCTGCAGCGGTGTTTCACGATGGCCTTCTGTAGTTTCACGAAGGCGGGGATCCGGCAGCGCCGGGCCCAGCTGATCCACCGGTCCAACGCCTCTGTGCCGCCGTCGTGAGACATCGTGAACACCACCCGTAGGCCCTCTTTGAGCAGGTAAGCGCGGTAGAGCGTGGGGTCGGTGGTGGCGATCCAGGCGAGTTTGACTTGTTGGTTCTCGGTGAGGTTCTCCGGGTTCTTCCACAACGAGTAGCGGGCTCCTTTCAGGCCTTTGGCCAGCTCGGCTGCTGGTCGCGGCGGCGCATCGCCCGGG
>JAKDLG010000003.1 GCA_030452985.1 Humibacillus sp. | reverse complement strand
TCGGCCGGGGCCTGCTCGTCGGCTGGGGCCTGCTGTCCGTCCTGAGGGGCGGGGTCGGCGGGAGGCTGCTGGTCGGCCGGGGCGTCGGGACCGTCGGGCGACGGTGCCGGGGCGTCTCGGTCCGAGTTCTTGTTCTCGGGAGCGTTCGGGCCGTTTCGGTCCGTTGCCGGCGGGGCCACGTTCCCTCTGACGACCTCACCGATCGAGGTGCCGGACGAGCCCGGCCCCGACACGGGGTGGCCGATGACCTTCTCGAGGGCGGTGATGGCGCCCAGGGCCAGCGCGGCACCAACGACGACACCGACGATGATCCGTCTCCAGGGCAGGCGGGGCCGCTTCACCGGGGGTCGCGGACGGTCGTGGTCGGTCCGGTCGGGGTTGCGGCCCGATCGTGGCTGCGGGGCGGTGGCGGCGGTGAGGGCTGTCGGGCCGGTCACGCGAAGCTGCCGCCCGACTCGTCGCAGAGAATGGCTGTAGATCGCCGACGCCAGGGTGAGTACGAGCGAACCGATGAGAGCCCCGAAGACGGTGCCGGCCACCCCGAGGGTCGAGGCGGCAAACGCGGATGTCGCTGCGGCGAGGGCGCTGCCTGCGACCTGTACGCCACTGAGGCTGAAGGGCTCGGGTGCGGTGGGTTCGAGGGCCCGCTCGATCTCGGGGGCCGGCTCGGCGGTGCTGGGACGTCGCGTGGATGTGGGTGGTGCTAACGGCATGAGATCTAGGACTCGCTTGGTACTCGCTGGTGGCTGGGAGGACCGCCGCCGTTGCCGTGCCCGTCGAAACGAGTCTAGCCGCAGCCTTCGCCAATAGCCATTCGCTCCAGGCAGCCCGGTGGCTCGGCGACTACCTCGGCGGCCGTACTATCCCGAGCGCCACGGTGTTGCTCGATCTCGAGGATGCCGCCGAACAAGCGGCCCGGCGAGCATGGATGCGGGCCGCCGATGTCGTGGATGCCGCCTGGCGGGCTGGTGGGCTGCCGGCGTCAGACGGGGTCTTGTTGTTGCCGTCCGGCGTCGGCCACCTGGTCGCTCCAGTCCGATCCGGTCCAGTACCGGAACTCGTGGCGCGCGGTCGGGTCGGGCATCCAGTCTGCGGGAACCTGCGCGCCGGGCGGCGGCGGCGGAGGCGCGAACACCCCGCTGTCGCTGCTGGGTGCACGTGGCGGTGGGTGCGTCGAGGCAGCCGGGGCTGCCTGAGTCGTCGGGAAGCCGGCCGCGACCTGGTCGAGAAGCTCGACCAGAGGGTGGCCTGGCCCGCCGGCCAACCGGTTCGCTTGAACATGCCCCGCAATGATGATGAGGAACGGAAGCACGAACGCCGACAGCGCCCCGAGTACCGCGTGGCCAGAGCCGAGAAACAACAGCCCGCCGACGAACAGACAGATGATGATGAACGGGGCGCCGCGCCCCGTCGCCAGCCGCCACGCGGGCAGACGCGCGACGTCGACCCGGCCCGTCGTGTGGTTGCGGAACAGCACGTACGGCCCCCGTTTGGCCCCGGGGCGGATCGCCCACGCCGCCGATACCAACTGTCCGCGGCCGACGGCGAGGTTGACGTGCTCGACCTGCACGTTGTGCTGGGTGCCGTCGGCCCCGATCAGGGTGAAACCGTCCTGAACGGTGACTCGCTGAGAGACGTCGAGGGTGTGGTTGACCGACCCGTCGACCACTGACCGGTCCGCTCGCGACTCGGCCCGGTAGACGGTCGTCGAGAGCTTGGAGTGGTCGCCGACCCAGCCGGTGTAGGTGTACAGGTCGAACGTTCTGCCCCCGGCCACGAGTCGGGCCGGCTGCCCCCGGGTCACCCGCATCGGCCACAGCACCCGAACGATGCCGAGCCCGCCCACGAAGAAGACGAGGATCTCGGCGAGGGTCGCGACTCCGCTCGGGCCGGGTGGTGACTTGTCGACGGTCATGCCGCCGACGATCCAGATGAGCAGGGCGGCCAGCCACGGCCTCAGGCCCATCAGAGTGCTTCGAAGCTGTCGCACACCCAACCTCCACGGGATGAGGGCCTGCGCCTGGGCCCCTGTGCGCTACGGCTGATCATCCTCCCTGGCGCCCGCGTCGGGAGGATATTCGGGCAGATCAGCGGTGCCCATTCAGTATCGGTGGATCTCGACCTCGTAGCGGCCCAGTCGCGCCCCGCCGACGCTCGCTTCGTGCTCGTCGCCGTCAGCGTTCACTCCGGTGAAGGCCGATCCCCCCGCGCCGGCACCCGGCTCGACCCCGTCGTGCCCGCGACCGTGACGACAGACAGTGCCTCACGCGTGCTGAGCCTTATCGGTCCCCGCAACCGCATCAGCAACCTCACCGAGGCCTCGCCCTCCTGACCTAGCCGTCTGCCCCGGTGTCGACGGAACTCCCCACCACCAGCGTTGCCCCGCCGATGCGAGCCGGAGGCGCCGCGCAGGAAGAGGCGCGACCCTTCACCACGGCTTCGGCGTGAGCAACGGTCGCTTCTGATGAGCGTGTTCGTCGAAGTTGTCGAGGGCGAGCCAGGTCCGCAGGTCGTCAGCGACCCGGGGCCACTCCTGGTCGGTGATCGAGTACCACGCCGTGTCGCGGTTGCGTCCCTTGACTACGGTGGCCTGTCGGAAGGTGCCCTCATAACGGAACCCGAGCCGTTCGGCCGCCGCGCGCGACGGCGCGTTGAGCGCGTCACACTTCCACTCGTAGCGTCGGTAGCCCAGCTCGTCGAACGCGTACCTCATCAGCAGGTGCTGTGCTTCTGTCGCTGCTCGTTGGCGTTGCAGCAACGGCGAGTAGTGGATGTGTCCAACCTCGATCGAACCGTGGGCGGGAACGATGTTGAGGTAGCTCATGACCCCCACCGCGTGGTGGGTGGGGAGGCCGGCCGCCGGGTCGGTAGCGATCACGGTGAAGAAGAGGGGATCGTCCGCCGCACAGACCTGCTCGACCCAATGTCGGTAGTCCTCGAGCTTGGAGAACGGCCCGTAGGGCAGGTAGGTCCAGCTGACACCGCTGCTGTCATGGCTGTCGGCGGCGAAGAGCTGGTCGGCGTGACGGTTGGGGCGCAGGCGTTCGAGGCGGCAGTAACGGCCCTCGAGCACTGGGGCGGTGGGCAGCGGCCGGGAGGACCAGGCCCGTACCTCGTCGCCGACGGGCTGGCCCAGCTCATTGGTCTCCACCGCAGCAATATCGCACTGCGGATTCGTCCACGGCAACAGGCGATCGACCACCGCTCGAGCCCAGAAGACTGACTGCTCCTGCAGCCGCACGAATCAGCCCGGTCCAGCGTCTACCGGGTGTGCTTACGAAAACCCGGGTTCGAGACTGGGGTCGCTGATCACTGGAAGAGTGTTGCGCGGCTACCTCAGCAACCTCGGCGTCGACCACACCGTTGGGGAGTTCTGGCTCTACAACAGCGCCGCTGCTCCCAGTCGCGTCGACGGCTCGAAGCACATGCTTGGTCATGCAGGCCGCCCAGCGGCCGGCACGCAGTGATGATCGTCGTAGCCGTGGCGTTGGGGTCTTTGCTGTGGTCGTCGACCTCGGACGGTGCAAATTGCCCCGCATGGGGATCGCTGACGGGGATCGGCCCGTTTCCTGAGTTGGTTTCAGGGCTGACAGTTTCGTTGCATGGGACCCACCGCCGGGCAGGACATCCACGTCCGTCGCAGCGGGCAACGCACCTGAGACCCGCAGGACGACCTGGCTGTGTCCAGCATGGCCATTGGCAGATCGCCCGCTGATCACTCCCGGACAGTGATCGGACGCCACGGATCGTGCGAGTGCGCGAGCCACACGAGCTCGGGTTCCATTGCGATAACACGTTGTTGTCCTTCCGTCCGCGGCTCGTCGAGCTCGCCGAACCAGACCGCGGTGTCACCGGCAAGCACTATCGGGCGGTCGCCGGTGTCGACGACGACGACCTGTGAGCCGCGAGTGTGCCCCGGTGTCGGGACGAGTCGGATACCCGGCAAGAGCTCGAGCTCACCGTCGACGGGTACCTACTGCACGCCGGACGCCTCGACCCACTCGCGGATCGTGTAGTCGTCCAAGGTCAGCGCGTCGTCGAGCTCCTGGCGTTGCACGTGGATCGGCGTGCCGGCGAACAGATGGTTGTTGCCGCAGTGGTCGAAATGCAGGTGCGTGTTCACGACGAGGTCGATGCCGGTGAGATCGACACCCCACTCGGCGGCCGGACGGGGTCGTGGATGGAGGTCGACGGTCAGGCGGTGGGGTTCCCTCATGCCGGTGTCGACCAGTACCCGCGCGTCGGGGTGGTCGATGACGTGCACGTACACAGGCATCGGTTCGCCTTCAACGACAAGGTCCGCGACGAGCACAGGTGTGATGGTGATACTCATGCCATCTCCGAGGTCTCGAGCGTCGCGGGCAGGCCGAAGTGCGTGAAGACCGAGCGGTCGAAATTGACGACGTCGGCGACCGCGCCGTCCCGGAACCGCAGACCCTCGAGTGTGACGGCGGCGTATTCGGAGGCACCTGGAAGTCGTACGTAGACGGCGATGGCGGGCTGGCCGTTCGCGCGTGTCGTCACGCAGCGCACGCTGCCGAACGCGTCGGAGCCGAATCCACCCTCGGCCCAGCACGCCACGACAGCGTTCTTACCGGCCCAGATCCCTGGCTCCGGCGGCATCGAGAACCGGGCGTCCTCGTGCAGCAGCGCGGCCAAACCGGCCAGGTCAGCGCGTTCGGTGCAGGCGACGTAGCGCTTCAGGAGGTCCTGCTCAGCGGCGGTCGCGTCGGCGCGCCAGTCGTTGCGGTCGCCCGGCAACGCGTGCCGCAGACCCCCGCGAGCGCGCTGCAGGGCGGAGTTGACCGACGCTACGCTCGTCTTGAGCAGGCCGGCGGTGTCTCGCGCTGAACAGCCGAGGACGTCGCGAAGGACGAGAACGGCACGAGGTAGCGGCGAGAGGTGTTGGATCGCGGCGATGAATGCCAGCTCGACGGTCTCGCGGCTTAGTGCGACGTTCTCCGGGCCCTCGCAATGATCAGGCAGCTGCGCGAGCAGGTCGTCCGGGTAGGGCTGAAGCCACGCAACCTCCCCGTCCGCAGTGGGTCGCCGGGGTCGTTTGTCGAGCGCATCCAGACACGCGTTGGTGGCGATGCGGTAGAGCCAGGCGCGGACGGACGCCCGCCCTGAGTAGGTCTCGCGTCGACGCCACGCGCGCAGGAACGCTTCCTGCACCAGGTCCTCCGCGTCGTCAAACGATCCGAGCAGGCGGTAGCAGTGCACGTGCAGTTCGCGGCGGTGCGGCTCGACACGGGCACCAAAGCTCCGCTCATCAAGTGTGGTCAGGTCGCTGCTGTTGATGCTCATGTCGTATGTGACGGCGAACGCAGGTAAAACTCATCACCACGTGTCATGCGGTCAGCATGGCACCTGGGACCAGGAAGCTGCAGGTGAGGGATGACCCCAACCCGCGTACCGCAGTCGCCCGTCGCGGCCGCCCACAACCATCACCGGCACGCTCGCGGAGAGCGGCATAGACCGGGCGAGCGTAGCCGCCCTCAACGCGGCATTCGAGGATGTTTCTGCGGACCCCGGGGCCTTGTTCGAGGGTTCCTGTAGAAAGGCGTCATGGTGCGGCTCTCTGTGATCGAGTCCGTCTGGGTCGAGGATGGAGCCGAAGTTTGGCCGGTGTACGAGGCGGTCTTGGGTGACCACTCGGACTACCAGAGCTGGCGCGAGGCCGTTTGGGACAGGCACGCCGCGCGAGCGGGATTCCGCCTCGCCCGCGCGTATGACGGTGAACTGCTCGTTGGCTTCGCCTATGGATACACAGGTGAAAACGGCCAGTGGTGGACAGACAACGCGCGGAAGGTGCTGCAACCAGACATCGGCGCGACCTGGCTGGGGGGACACTTCGAGTTGGTGAGCCTCGGTGTGCGCGATGCCCACCGCCGCGGGGGGATCGGTCGACAACTCATGCAGGTCCTCGTTCAAGACCTACCGCACGAGCGTCTGCTTCTAATGACAACCTCCGACTCGGCACATGCGGCTAGGCGGCTCTACGCGTCCGAGGGTTGGCACGTCCTCGGTCCGGGCACAGGCGACGAAACCGTCATTATGGGAAAGCGAACCGCGGATGTGACGAGGGCATGACGTTCGCGTCCATGGACCCACTGAGACGAGGCAGATGCCAGACACGTTCGCAACACTGTTCGAACTCGATCGTGGCCGTCAGCCGGTGTCGTCGTCAAAAAGGCCCGCTGGCGGATTCCGGATTGCGGCATGTGCGTACGTCGGTCGTGTCCGTAACGCGTTGGGTCAGTCAGCCGAAATCGAGGTAATACAGAACGCGTGCCCGGCAGGGTGGAGAAGTACCCGCCATCGAAAGTCGGGCTGCGGATCGACCTCGACGGCGCCCAAGCTCACCGCCCTCGCCGACGGCTCGGCGAGGTCCGAATCGGCCGACAGGTCGAGATGGACGAGCGACGAACCAGGCCAAGCGGGTGAAACGTAAGGCTCGACCCGTTGCGCCACGAGAGTTAAGCCGGGAAGCCGAACGCCCGTGCTGTCTGCCTTCTCCCAGAGCAGTTCCCCGCCGAACAACTCGAGGTAAAATGCGGCCAAGGCGCCGGGGTCTGAGCAGTCGAGGGACATCCCGACGAAGTGGAGTGGCGCTTCGGGTACGGGCACACTCCGACGCTACGTCACGCGGCGCATTGCCATCGGACCCTCGGCAGCTAGGCGTACGACTCGCGGCAGTTCCGGACGTGTTTACGGCTCGCCCGGCACCGGCGCGAGAGCGCCGCCGCTGAGTATGAAATAGCCTGCGCGAGTGCTCCTGACACTCGACGGCGAAAGCCACGTCCGCCAGCAAGCCTGTGATCACTGCGGCGCCGAATACAGCCTCGTCACCACCTACGTGCTCAGGGGCGGCACAGCCTTCGCAGTGTCAAAGACCGCGCTCCATCACCATGAAGGCGCAGAAGCCTGGATTGACGTGGTGTTCGGCTCCTGGCACGACGACGCTGCAGAAGACCACGTGGCCTTCGGGTGCCGAGTCGGCCCCGTTCCCGGATCGCCCGATCCGGCAGCGACCGCTGTCGACGCGGCGGTGCCCTACGGCGACTCCGTCTTTTGGGGATGGAAACTCTCCAGGGCCGAGGCGCTCGGCCATCCGCAGGTCCAAGAGTTCTGGACGGTGGTCGACTTCCTGCTCGTCAACGAGCCAACCATTGCTCACCACGTCTACCACCAGTGACGCTATCTGTGGCATGAGAGGGCATCAGGCGGACGTTGCCTTACGGATCTTTCTGGCCTCTCGAGCGGCCGATCTGCCTAGGGGTGTTCCTTCGTGACGGCGTGCTGCCTGCTCTACGAGTGGCAGGGCTGCGGCGGGCCCGACAACTCGGCGTAGCGCACTGATTGCGTGCAGGCTCACGTCGGGATCGTCAAGGAGTTTTACGAGCACGGGAGCAACCTCGGGGTATCTGCGGTAGCGGCCGAGCGAGTAGACAACCATCTGACGAGTCGTACCGAGAGCCGTGTCCCTGCTGATAACGAGGAGTTGGTCCAGTTGGGTAGCCGTCGCGGCCGTGGCCAGCGCATCTCCAAGTGCCCAGCCAGCCTGCTGGTCGATTGGTGCCCACCGCTCGAATGCTTCGAGGAGGGCAGGGAAGGCTTTCGGGCGAGCCCATGGACGCCTGAGGTGACCGGCGACAGCGATGATCACGGCGGGCTCGGACAGGGTTGGCAGTGCATCTAAGAGCACCGGCATGGCGTTCTTCTCGTCGAACTGCGACGACCGAAAGAACTTGGTGTTGCTGACGAAGCGGCCGAGGTCGTCAGCGCCTTTGACGCCGGCCTCGGTGAGGTCTGCCTTCAGCTCGCCCCGTTCATCGTCGGTCATGGGCGCATCGTGTCAGAACCGTTCTGCCAGCGATCGCTCATCAGCAGGATCGGCCCGCTGCCCACGTCCCGCCAGAGGTTCGCCCTACTCGCGGCAAATGAGTGCGCGTCGCGCGCGTGATATCGTCAGATATCTAGGAGGTGCACCATGCCTGACGTTTTGATTCGGAACTTCCCCGCCGAGGACCTCAGCCTGCTCGATGAGCAGGCCGCCCGACTGGGCATCTCGCGGACCGAGTACCTGCGCCGGCACCTTCATCGGGAGGCCCGACGCACGGCAGGTTCGGTGACCGCAGGTGACCTTCGGGCGGTGGCCGAGCTACTGCCCGACCTTGGCGAGGACACGATCATGTCCGACGCCTGGTCGTGAGCACGTCCTGGCTGATCGACAAGTCCGCCCTCGTTCGGCTGGGTTCGAGCCCGGACGCTGAGGAGTGGGCGAACCGCGTCGAGCGTGGACTCGTCGCCATCAGCACCGTCACCCTGCTCGAGGCGGGCTTCTCCGCCAGGTCAGCAGCGGACCTGTCCCGAGCGATGGGGTCCCCACCATTGGCAGCGATGCCGGTGGAGTACCTGACCCCCGCGGCCGAAGACCGCGCGGTCGAGGTGCAACGACTGTTGACAGAGCGTGGCCAGCATCGCGCACCGTCCATCCCCGATCTGCTGATCGCTGCCGCTGCCGAACTGAACCAGCGCACCGTGCTGCACCTGGACAAGGACTTCGACCTCATCGCGGAACTCACTGCTCAACCCGTTCAACGCCTCCGCATCGAGTAGCAGGGGCGATCAGCTCGCACGGACCGCGGCAGTTGCGGACGTTGAGGGATGCTGGCAGGTTCTGAGCTCATGTCCCAGTTCTGACGTCCGCTCCGCGCGGTCGGGGTCGGGGTCGCCTCTACGCTCGGAGCGACGCGGGCCGCAGGTGACTTGGGCCCAGCGGCGCCTTCCTTTGCTCGTCGGGGTGTAACGATCGGGTGCGATCTGGGAGTAGACGAGTATGACGGCACGTGACGCAGCCAGCGGTGGGGGTGGACGCCCCACGGATGAGGTGTGGTTCGAGGACCTCTTCGTCCGTTTCCATCCGGCCGTTCGGGCGTACGTTGCCCGTCGGGCACAGGCCGAAGCTGACGACGTCGTCGCGGACGTGTTCGCGGTGGCGTGGCGCAAGCGTCTCACCGTTCCTGAGCATCCGTTGCCATGGTTGTATGCCGTCGCTGCCAGGGAAACGCTGCATGCCGTGCGGGGTCATGTCCGCCGTGACCGACTCCAGCAACGGCTGGTGACCACGACCGACCTGGTGACCCAGGACGAGGTCGACGGCCTTGCCGAGCGTCTTGACGCCCAGGGACCGGTCGACGCCGCTCTCGCGCAGCTGTCCGAGCCGGACGTGGAGATCTTGCGGTTGTGGGCCTGGGAACAGCTCGAACCGGCCGAGATCGCGGTCGTGCTCGACATCAGCGCCGTCACCGCGCGGGTCCGGCTACACCGGGCCCGACGCCGGCTCGAGTCACACCTGCTGTCCTTCACCACCTGGCGGGTTCGTCCGCCGCTGACCATCGGGGAGCGATCCTATGAATGACCTACGCGACCGTCTGAGCGACACCAACCCCATGCCCGGCGACCGGCCCTACCCGCCCGAGGTGGCCGCAGCCATCGTCGACTCGATCCTGGCGCAGGTCAACGGCGGCCTCAGCGTCGCTGCCGACCCGTTCCACGCAGCACCCCACCAAGGGTCGCCGGCGGCACTGAGCCACCGCGCTGGCCGCCGCCGGTGGGTCATCGCTGCCGCAGCGACCACCGCGCTGGTCGCCGGGGCTGGATCAGCCGCCGCGTGGGTCGTTGCGTCGCGTCCGGATGACCCGTACGGCGGGTACTGCTCCCGGTCCGTCACTCTCGATGAAGACGTCTGGAAGCAGACCGGTTTCACCCAGGCCACCGACGCCCAAGGACACCGTGATGTCCCCGACGCGATCGGCAGCTGCGCCACCGCGTGGCGCATGGGCATCATGACCGACCCGGCCAACGCTTCATCGACCGCCAACCACCCCGTGCCCGAGCTGACCGCGTGCGTCGTCGATGACGTCCTCGTCATCTACCCCGGCAACGCCGACACCTGCCGACGACTCGGAGTACCCGATCTCAAGAACTAGCCAGAGATGTCTGTGGAACCGCCGACAGGCGGTCCCAGACCTCTAGGTGCCGTCGGCCTTCCGATCTGCGTCCAGATTCGGAAGTCGAGCCGCCGTGATTGATGCGCCCTGCTGCAACGGCCCGGGTGAGGCCCAGTGACGATTGCAGGCCCCGGTACCGAGGGTGCAGGTGGCTAAGTTGTTCGGCTGGACTGGTCGTGTTGGACTCCAGCACTGCAACCTTTCTGGGGCTGTGTCCGTATAGGGGTTGTCAGGGTCACCCGGCAGGAACCACAGAAGAAGAGGGCAGATGCGGGAATCGATACGGAGAGAGCGTGACGCCTCGTTCACGGCGTTCATGCGCGAGGCTCAGCCCTCCCTGCTCCGCACGGCCTACTTCCTGTGCGGTGACCCGGACCTGGCCCGCGAGCTGGTCCAAGACGCTCTCGTGCGCACGTACCTCGCGTGGCCAAAGGTCCGACAGGACACTGCCGTGGCGTACGCCCGCCGGATCCTCGTGAACGGGCGGGCTGATCACGCGCGAAGGGTGCGACGTGAGATCCCCACCCCGATCTTGCGTGAGGTGCTCGTCGAACCGGATACATCGCACCTGCATCGGGAGCAGCTGGTGGCGCTGCTTGCGCAGCTGCCCGAGCAACAACGCAAAGTCATCGTCTTGCGGTACTGCGCCGATCTGTCTGAACGACAGAGCGCCGACCTGGTGGGCCTGTCGATCGGAGGCGTGAAGTCCGCAGCCTCGCGTGGCCTCGCCGCGCTCCGTCAGCTAACCATCTCGAGTGAAGGGAAAGTCCATGAGCACTGATGTCGAAGAGTTCGTCCGTCACGTCTTCGCCGACAGCGAGATACCTACCCGCGAGGTGGATCCCGGCGACGTGGTGGCCATCGGTCGCAGAGTCCGGCGAATCCGTCGCCGCCGAGCAACGTTCGCTGGGGTCGCCGCAACAGGCTTGATCGGCTTCGGGGTCGCCCAGGCAGTGGTGCCGGCGTCAGGGACACCGTTGACACCGCTGGTCTGGGCCGCCGGCGAAGGCAAGCCGGGAAGTGAGGCAGGCGCGTGGGTCGCGGCGAACGGGCACCGGTTCGTGATCTCCATCCGGGACGCCTACTTCGGGGACCGCAACGCCTTCGTCCTCTCGGCGTTGTACCCCGACGGCTCCGAACGGGTCCTGATGGCGGGCGGCCCGATCCGTCCCGAGGACCTCCCAGAGGTGGGTTTTGCCGTCAGCACCGAACCCGGTGTCACATTCGCGCTCTTCGCCGCCGGCTCCCACGACTTCCAGGCCACCGACGAGGAGACTTCGCACGCCTTGTCCATCTCCACCATGAAAATCTCCAGCCCGCATGGGGGCCCTGACTACGTCGCGGTGGCGATGGACTCAGGCCGCCGTGTCGGTGGCTGGCTTCACCCTTCGGTCACATGGATCGATGGGCAAGGTCACGCACAATCGTGGGGCTGGCCGCGGTAATCATTTACCGTCCATCGCTCCTCATCAAGGATCGGTCCGCCAGATTTCCCCTATGCCCGTTTACCGCACATCGGCTACTTGTTTAATGGACGCAGGATCGGTGTCTGGCAAGGCCTGGTCCAGGCGTTCGGGTTGTCGCTCTCATTTCGGCTGCCCACCCTCGGGTGTGGCTCTCATCTGGCCTGCGCAACCCGGACGTCGCCAGGGCCGGGAGAGGCTCAAGAGGGGTTTGCCCACAGCTCGAAGCAGCGTTGCCCTCCTCGCTCGATGACCCGTCCGGTTCGAGCACGAAGGAGCGCAACCACGGAAGAGGACACAGCACGTCGTGTGGTGATCGGGATGGACCCGCACAAGCGGTCGGTCACCATCGAGGTGATGGGCCCGCAGGAAGCCATCCTTGATGGTGGCCGGTTCGACACCGTCCCGGCCGGCTACCAGGCCATGCTCGCGGTAGCGCGGGCCTTCTCGCAGCGGGTCTGGGCCATCGAGGGCTGCAACGGGATCGGGCGCCACGTCGCGATCCGGCTCCTGGCCGATGGGGAGCAGGTCATCGACGTGCCACCGAAACTGTCCGCCCGGGTGCGGACCTTCGCGACCGGTCAGGGCCGCAAGACCGACGCCACCGACGCGCACTCGAGCGCACTCGTCGGGGTCCGAATGGCCGGGCTGCGACCGGTCGTCAACAACGAGCAGCTCGCCGTGCTGCGGTGCTGGCCGACCGGCGCCGGTCCCTCGGGGAGGACCACACCCGGATGGTGTCCCAGCTGCATCACCTTCTGCTGGAGCTGATCCCGGGCGGAGCGAAGAAGGACCTGTCCGCCGCCCAGGCCAAGAAGCTGCTCGCGACCGTGCGCCCACGCGACGTGGCCGGCAAGACCCGCCGGCGGGTCGCGGCCGAGCTGGTGGGCGACTTGGAGCGGATCTACACCCGCAAGCAGGCCGCGAACAAGGAGCTGTCCGAGCTGCTCACCGCGAACGGCACGACCCTGACCGACCTGCACGGGATCGGGCCCTCCGGCGCGGCCCGGCTGATGGTCGAGGTCGGTGACATCACCCGGTTCCCGGACAACAACCACTTCGCGTCCTGGACCGGGACCGCCCCGATCGATGCTTCCTCCGGGGAGCACACCCGCTACCGTCTGTCCCGGGGCGGCAACCGTCAGATCAACCGGGCACTGCACATTATGGCCACCGTGCAGCTGCGTAACGCCACCGAGGGGCGGGCCTACTACGACCGCACCAAAGCCCGCGGTAAGACCTCCAGCGAGGCCATGCGCCTACTGAAACGACGCCTCTCCGACATCGTGTTCCGCACGATGCTCGCCGACGCCGCCAGGGCGATGGCGACGGGCCCGGGAGGGCACCAGGGTGACGACTCTGACTCCAGCGCGGCCGGCTCACAACCCCGTACCAGCTCTTCGAAAAAGCCACTTCCCGGACCCGTCCCGGCCAAGCCTACGACCCCACTTCGGCAGGCCTCTTGACACAGAGGGGAGCCATTATGTGAATCGCCCCGGGGAGTCCGGAGACTTACTGGTTTGAGAGCTCAGACTCTGGCTGGGCTCGTGTTTGAGCGTAGTACGCGGTCTCGAGCTCGGCCGGTGGGATGTCGCCGCAGTACTCGTACAAGCGGCGGTGGTTGAACCAGTCGACCCATTCGGCGGTTCCGATCTCGACCGGGTCCAGGCCCCGCCACGGGCCGCGTGGTTTGATGAGTTCGGTCTTGTACAACCCGTTGATCGACTCCGCCAACGCGTTGTCATACGACGATCCGACGCTACCGACCGACGCCGCGATCCCCGCCTCGGCGAGGCGTTCGGTGTACCGAATCGCGGTGTACTGCGAACCGCGATCGGTAGGTGCCACAACGGAACCCAACGAACGCCCCTCACGTTCACGGGTCCAGACAGCCTGCTCAAGCGCGTCCAGGACCAGCTGCGTGGACATGCTGGTCCCGCACCGCCACCCGATAATCCGCCGAGCGTACGCGTCGATCACGAACGCCACGTACACCCACCCGGACCACGTCGAGACGTACGTGATGTCAGCGACCCAGAGCCGGTCCGGAGCCAGCGGCGCGAAGTCGCGCCGGACCAGGTCCCGCGCCCGCGACGCGGCCGGGTCCGCGATCGTGGTCCGCTCGACCTTCCAGTTGATTGGCTGGACCGCGCCGGCCAACCCTGCTTGGTGCATCAGCCGCTCGACCGTGCACCTGGCCACCGCGATCCCCTCCCGGTTCAGGGTCAGCCACACCTTCCGCGCCCCGTACCCGCCGTAGTTGCCGGCGTGGACGCGGCGGATCTCGTTGACCAGCATCGCGTCCCGGCGGTTCTGGCTGGTGGGTGACTTGGCCACGTGTTCGTAGTACGTCGACGCGGGCGATCGGCAGTCCGTGCTCACTCAGCACGGCGCAGATCGGCGGGGCACCCCAACGCAGCCCACCGGTATCGCGGTGGTCGGCGTGCTCGCGGACGAAGTCAGCCGACAAGCACGATCAGTGGGAGGGCCGGCCCTGCTCGGCCGCGAAGAAAGCCGAAGCGGCCTTCAGGATCGAGTTCGCCCGGCGCAGCTCAGCGTTCAACCGTTTCAACCATTTCAGCTCGACCGAGTCCTCCGTGGTGACCCCCGGCCGGGCGCCTTCATCAACCTGCGCCTGGCGTACCCACTTGCGGACCGTCTCCGGCGTGGTGACCCCGAGCCGCTGCGCGACCTTGGTCATCGCCGCCCACTCCGAGTCGTGCTCACCGCAGACCTCAGCGACCATCCGTACCGCCCGCGCCTTCAGCTCAGACGGGTACCTCTTCAACGTGTTCCCTGGCATGACTCCAACCTTCCCAAGGTTCGAAGTCTCCGGACATGCCGGGGAGGTTCAGTGAGTAAAACCCGGGTGCGTGGTGAAGCCCCCCTGTGCCTGGGTGTGGCGTTGAGCCCCCAGCCGGCGTACGGTGGCACCGGCTGGGGGTGCCACCGGGAGCCCAAACCTTCAACCTCAACTTCCTTCTTTGGGCCGGCTCGTGCTCAGCACCTGGCCCCAAGTCTCAAATCCCCTTGCAATCGGTCTCGAAATCTCGAAATGTCTTAACAGGTACGTCTCACGAGTCTCAGCTTCAGTTGCAGAACCGTCTCCAGGTCTCAAAATCCCTCGTGCCGGACACAAGAACCGGCTCGAGACGACTGCGGTCGTCCAGCGGTGTCACGCCGCCGGCGTCAGCGTCGAGGCCGAGCTCGGCGAGGTCGGTGGCAAAGACGGCGTGCACGCGCCCGGGCGCGAACCGAGCCGTCAGCGGCATCTCGCTTCGTGCAGGAGACGGGGGTCGACGCGCTCTCGGTGGCCGTCGGCAGCTCGCACGCCATGAGCGAGCGCACGCCCGTGCTCGATACCGAGCTCATCACCGCGCTGCGTGACGCGGTGCCGGTTCTGCTGGTGCTGCTCGGCTCGTCGGGCGTGGCCGATGCCGGTCTCTTGGCACTGACCGAGCCCGCCTTCAGGGGGGCGAACCGGGTTGGATCAACCCGGTCTCGTAGGCGAAGACCGCGATCTGCACCCGGTCCCGCAGCCCCAGCTTGGTCAGCAGCCGGGAGACGTAGGTCTTGACGGTCGCCTCACTGAGAAAGAGCGCCCCAGCCACCTCGAGGTTCGACAGTCCACGCCCGACGAGCTGCGCCACCTCACGCTCACGCTCGGTGAGCCCCGCCAAGGCGGTCACTCTGGCATCGGTCGGAGGTCGGTGGACGAAACGCTCCAGCAACCGACGGATCAGCGGCGGGGCGAGCATGGTCTCGCCGGCTGCCACCGTTCGCACCGCTGCCACCAGGGCCTCCGGGCTGCAGTCCTTGAGCGCAAAACCGCTCGCTCCGGCGAGGATCGCGCCGTACACGAACTCGTCCGTGTCGAACGTGGTCAGGGTCAGAACTCGGGGCAACGGCTCTGGCCCGGCGAGAATCTGCCGCGTCGCCTCGATGCCGTCGAGCACAGGCATGCGGATGTCCATGAGCACGACGTCAGGGCGCAGGTTGCGGGTGAGCTCAATGGCCTCAGCCCCATTCGCCGCCTCCCCGACGACCTGGACCTCGGCGCGCTCGAGAATCAGCCGGAACCCTGTTCGGATCAGCTGCTGGTCATCGACCAGCAGCACGGTGCTCATGGCTGTCCTCCCGACGGCAGCCACGCGCGCACGAGGAAGCCGTCGCCCGACGAGAAATCGATCCGGCCCCCGTGCACGGCCACTCGCTCGCGCATCCCGATCAGCCCGTGCCCCGACCTGCCCACCGACGTGCCCACCGCCTGGCCCACCCCGTCGTCGCGCACCTCGATCACCATCCCCTCGGGCTCGTAAGCGAGCGAGACGACCACCTCGGTGGCCCCGGCATGCCGGTGGGCGTTGGTGAGCGACTCCTGAACGATCCGGTAGGCCGCCAGACCCAGACCCGCCGACACGGGTGGTGGGCTTCCTGCGACGACGAGGCGCACCCGCGTGGTGGTCGTGCCCGATGCGGCCACCAGCGCCGGCAGGTCTGCCACTCCGGGCTGCGGGGCCAGCGACGGTTGCTCGTCCGTTTCCCGAAGTGCGCTCACGACACGGCGCATCTCATCGAGCGCGTGGGCACCGGTGTCCCTGATCTGGTTGAGGGCGCCGCGGGCGTAGTCGGGATTCTCTTCGACGACCTGCGCGGCCGCGCCCGCCTGCACCACCATCGCCGTGACGGCGTGGGCGACCACGTCATGCAGCTCGCGGGCGATTCGCGACCGCTCCTCCGCGATGGCCAGCAGGGTGTCCTCGCGGCTGCGCGCCTCCACCCCGTCGGCCCTGGCGATGCTCGAGACGGCGACACGATGCTTGCGCTCGATCGAATGACCGGTGACCCAGGCGGCGAGCAGCACCAGGGCCGGGAAGAACAGCTGTCCGAACGACTGAAGGGCCTCGTTGCCGATTGCCATGAGGCCCAGGGCTGTGACTGCGACGGCCGAGCCGATCGGCGCGTGTCGGCCGCGACCGTGCCGGGCCACCGAGTAGGTGGCGAGCGCCATCGGCACCAGCCCGCCCCAGAGCAGCACCGGCACGTCGGTGACGAAGGTCGTCACCGCCCACGGAACGGTGCAGAGCAGCAGCACCGGCAACGGGTACCGCGCCCGTAGCACCAACGGGAGGCAGCTGATCAGCACCAGGCCCAGCGCCAGGCCCATTGAACCGCTACCGGTCACGGTGGTGAAGGGCACCACGACCTCGGCTACCCCGAGGGCGGCGAGGACGACCGCCAGCGTGGCGTCGAGAGCAACACGCTGGTCCGCGCCGCGCAAGGTGTGCATGACCCGAACCGTAGGCGCTCCGCCCTGAACTGTCTTCCCTCTCAGGGTGACTCCGCTGTCATCCCGAGGATGACGGTGCTCGAGCCTCCCGACCGATGATGACGACGAACTCGGCTTCCTAGCCTCGAGTCAGCGGTCGATGAGCGACCGAGTGAGAGGGGATATCGCCATGAAGAACGCAGCCACCTATCGACGAACGGTTGCCAGCGCCGGGCTGGCCCTGACGGCCATCCTGATGGCCGTGAGCATGGGTCTGGGGGTGCCCTTCTCCGGTGCGGGAGTGCTCGAGGCCATGTCCGACGCGGGAAGCCGGGCCTGGCTCGCGGCCATCGCCTACCTGCTCGCCCAGCTGGCGATGATCCCCGCCGCCCTGGGCCTGGCCCACCTGCTCCGTCAGGAAGCGCCGGTCAGGTCCAACCTGGGCGCGACCCTGATGGTGCTGGGCGCCTTCGGGCACACCGTGCACGGAGGCAGTGTTCTGCTGACCGTGCAGATGGCGGCCGACCAGACCCACCGTTCGACCCACGCCGCCGTCCTGGACGCCTTCAGCTCGAGCCCGGCGGGCATCTTCTCGCTCCTGGGCCTGCTCGGCACGGTGCTCGGGCTCATCGTGATGACGACGGGCATCTGGCGAGTGGGGCTGGGGCCGCGCTGGGTGGCCCCGGCGCTGGCCGCGTTCATCGTGCTCGAGTTCGTCGGCGCCGCCATCTCACCGATTGCCGCCGTCGTGGCGGGAGCGCTCTACGTGGCGGCCTTCGTCACGCTGGCCCACACCGTCCGCCGCAGCCCGATCACGGCGTGGGATGTCGTCACCGAGAACCACGAGTCGCAGTGGGCCAGGCGCTGAGGTGCTCAACGAGCGTCGGGTGCTGAAGCCGCGTCAACATACCCATATTCGGGTAGATTTGACGAATGAGCACCTCAGACCGCCTTCGAAATCGTCTCGAGTCGCTGATAGACGAGGCCGGCTTCAACCGCAGCCAGGCGGCCTACGCCATCGGCAAGACCCCCTCGCGGCTCGGCGACTACCTCGCTGGCCGTATCGTCCCGAGCGCCACGGTGTTGCTCGATCTTGAGGATGCCGCGGACCAGGCGGCACGACGAACGTGGATGCGCGCTGCTGACGTGGTGGAGGCCGTGGCGGAGCACGCCGACACCGACCCCATCGCTGCGTTAACGCTGCTCCTACAGGGTCGAGACCAGTCCTTGGCTCTGAGCAGCACCGCACGCCAGGCAATCTGGGCGACAGGCTCTGCCGCTCGTCGACTCACAGGACCGTGGAAGGTGCTCACCTACGTAACGCTGCGTGACAGCACCCACACGCACCAGGGTCGTCCGGTTCCACGGTGGCTTGCAGACCCCACCCCGCTGCACGACTCCTGGGAGCCGCTTCCTGTGCGCGCCGACCGTCCGGTGCACGAGGGGCTCGCCCGGTTCGGCATCAGGATCAACACTCGCGAGCTGGTCACCGCGTGAGCTTCGATCTCGATGCTGGCATGATCCGGGAGCTGCTCGATGAGCTGGGCCGCCGCCTGGCCGACGCTGACGTGGCCGCCGCGGTCTACGTGGTCGGGGGAGCCGCGATCTCACTGCGCGCCTTCCTGATTCGGGTCGGCGAACGCAAGACATCGACGCCATCTCGAGCGACGACCGGGTAGCGCAGGTCGTGGCCGAGATGGCGCACGAACTGGGCTTGCCCGACAACTGGCTGAACGGGGCCGCTCGCCCGTTCGTCCCGCCGCTGCCGACGGGAGCCCTCGACCCGCCAGAGACAGCCGGCCTCAAGGTCGAGCTCGCGTCTTTGCACCACCTTCTCGCGATGAAGCTGGCCGCTGGACGAGCACGTGACCGCACAGACATCATTGCTATCGCGACCGTGCTTGGGGTCGATGCCGATACGGCCGTACAGGTGACACTCGATGCCTACGGTGCTGATGCGCTCGAGATGTTCACCAACCTTGCTGACGTCCGGTTCGAGGCCGAAGCGGCCATCCCCGACTCTTGATCGCTATCCATCGGAGAGGGTTTGCGATCTCACGAGGGAGTCGACCTCGAGGGTGAGCACCGGCACACCCTCCTGGTTGCGCAGGGTGCCCATGATGGTGACGAGGCACCGGCCGCGACGGGCCGGCTCGACCGAGTGCAGCAGAACACTGGCAGTGAGCACGTCGCCCCCGCGCACCGGTCGCAGAAAGCGCAGTGAGCGAATCTCTCGCCCCGCGATCACGTCGTAGCGGGTGTAGATGGCCTGCACGGCAAGCCGCTGAAAGATCGAGGTCGTGTGAAGGCCGCTCGCGATCACGCCGCCGAAGGTGCTGTGCGCTGCAGCCTCAGGGTCGACGTGGAAGTACTGCGGGTCCCACTGCGTGCCGAACTCGATGATCTCCTGCTCCGACACGGCATACGACCCGCAGACGATCTCTTCGTCGAAGGGCATCTCTTCAGCGGGTAGTCGCACGGATGCCGCCGCGCCCTGGCCTGCGCTCGCCGCACTCACAGGGATCTCGCCACCAGTTCCTTCATGATCTCGTTCGTGCCGCCGTAGATCTTCTGCACCCGGGCCGCCGCGTACATCCGGGCGATGGGGTACTCCATCATGTAGCCGTAGCCGCCAAAGATCTGCAGGCACCGGTCGACGACCTTGGTCTGGATGTCGGTGCACCAGAACTTCGCGAGCGAGGCTCCGGCAGCGTCGAGCTCGCCGGCGATGTGCCGGATGATGAGGCTGTCGACGAGGGTGCGGGCGGCGAGCGCGTCAGCCGCGCACTCGGCGAGCACGAAGCGGGTGTTCTGGAACGAGAGCAGGTCCTGGCCGAAGGCCTCGCGCTCCTTGGCGTAGGCGATGGCGTGCCGCACCGCGGCCTCGGCCACCGCGGCGGCGCCCACCGCGATGATGAGCCGCTCCTGGGGCAGCTGCTGCATGAGCTGCACGAAGCCGCCGCCCTCGACGCCGAGCAGGTTGGCGGCCGGCACCCGCATGTCGACGAAGGCCAGCTCGCGGGTGTCCTGCCCGTGCATGCCGATCTTCTCGAGCACCCGTCCTCGCTGGAACCCCGCCAGGCCGTTCGTCTCGGCGACGATGAGCGACAGCCCCTTCGAGCCCGGCTCGTCGCTGGTGCGGGCCACGATGATGAGCAGGTCGCAGTGGGTTCCGTTGGAGATGAACGTCTTCGAGCCGTTGATGACGTAGTGGTCGCCATCCTTGACGGCGCGAGTGCGGATCTTCTGGAGGTCTGACCCGGTCGACGGCTCGGTCATCGCGATGGCGCCGACGAAGTCGCCGCTCGCCATGCCGGGCAGCCAGCGCTGCTTCTGCTCGTGTGTGCCGAACGCGTTGACGTAGTGGGCCACGATCGTGCTGTGCACGGTGTTGGCCCAGGCGTCGTCGGCGGCCAGCCCCTGCTCGATGGCCACGACCGACTCGTGGGCGAAGGTGCCGCCCCCGCCGCCGTACTCCTCGGGGATGCTGAGGCACAGCAGCCCGACCGACCCGGCAGCGCGCCAGAAGTCGCGGTCGACCATGTGCTGCTGCGCCCACCGGCCCTGGTTCGGCGCGACCTCCTTGTCGATGAAGGTCTTGGCCAGGTGCTGCAGGTCGTCGAGGTCTTCGGTCATCCAGGGTGAGCGGTAGTCGTCCAAGATCATGGGGGTGGTCCTATCTGCCGGTGAAGGTCGGTTCGCGGCGGTCGGTGAAGGCGGCGACACCCTCGCGGGCATCGTCGGTGGCGAGCGCCAAGAGAAAGTTGCGCCGTTCGTGGGCCAGCCCCTGGGCCAGCGACACCTCGGGTGCGTGCCGGGCGGCGTCAGCGGCGTACGCCACGGCGCGGGGGCGTTGGGCGTGATCTGGGTGGCGATCTCCACGGCCCGGGGCAGTACGTCGTCGTCGTCGACGAGGTCGGCGACCAGGCCCGCCTCGTAGGCCCACTGCGCGTCGACGGGCGCCCCGGTGAGCAGCATCCGCATCGCCTTCGCCTTGCCGATGGCGTGCACGAGCCGCTGGGTGCCGCCGGCACCGGGAATCACCCCGAGCTTCACCTCGGGCACGGCGAAGCGGGCCGATCGGCCCGCCACGGCCGTGTCGCAGGCGAGCACCAGCTCGCAGCCACCGCCGAAGGCCAGCCCGCGCACGGCGGCGATGGTCGGCACCGACAGGGTGGCCACGGTGTCGAAGAGCCGGTCGAACGGCATCCGGTCGAGGGGCGAGGCGCCGGCCATGTGCTCGATCTCGGCGATGTCGGCCCCGGCGCAGAACGCCTTGGCCGACCCGGTCAGCACGACCACCCGCACCGAGGAGTCGGCGGCCGCCTCGTCGAGCCGGTCGGCGAGCTGCGTGACGAGCTCGCGGCTGAGCGCGTTGAGGGCGGCCGGCCGGTCGAGCGTGAGCAGGGCCGCGGCGCCGTGGCGCTCGACGGTGACGATGGGTTCACTCACTGCTCGACTCCCCGCCGTAGATGTCGGCGTGCGCGGCGCGGATGCGGCGCTTGTCGAACTTGCCGACACTGGTGCGGGGGATCTCGGTGACGATCTCGATGGCGTCGGGCAGCTGCCACACGGCGAAGGCGCTCGACAGGTGGGTGCGCACGGCCTCCAGCGTGACCTCCCGGCCCGGCTTCGGCACGACCAGCACGAAGGGGCGCTCCTGCCACTTCGGGTGGGCCAGGCCCACGACGGCGCCCTCGGCAATGTCGGGGTGGCTGAGCAGCAGGTTCTCCATGTCGATCGACGAGATCCACTCGCCGCCGCTCTTGATGACGTCTTTGAGCCGGTCGGTGACCTTGAGGTAGCCGTCGGGGTCGATGGTGCCGACGTCGCCGCTGCGCCAGTAGCCGTCGTGGAACCGGCCGGCGAGGTCGTCGTCAGGCATGTTGTGGTAGCTGGCGGTCACCCACGGGCCGCGCACGCAGATCTCGCCCTGGCTCACCCCGTCGTGCTGCACGTCGTTGCCCAGGCCGTCGATGAGGCGGATGTCGACGCCCGACACCGGCAGGCCCTGCTTGCGCTTGAGCTCGAACAGCTCGTCGCCGCTCAGCCGCTCGAGCACGCTGGGCTTGAACCGGTTCATCGTCACGAGCGGGGTGGTCTCGGTGGCTCCATAGGCGTGCACGACCTCGGCGCCGGTCAGGTCGTGGAACCCGCGCATCATCGTCAGCGGCGGCTCGGTCGCGCCCGACATCATGCGCAGCCGGCTGAGGTCGGGCTTGTGCTCGAGCGTCTCGAGGTAGTGCAGCATCGGCAGGAAGATGACCGGGGCTCCGTTGGTGACGGTGACGCCCTCGGCGATGATCGCGTCGGTCAGCGGCATGGTGTCTTCGGCCACGTACCGGCCCGGCAGCACGATCTTGTTGGCCATCAGGGTCGCCGCCTGGGGCAGCCCCCAGGCCTGGCCGTGGAACATCGGGGTGATGAGCATCGTGCAGTCGCCCAGCACCATGCCGATGTTCGTCGCGATGGCGTAGGAGTGCAGCACGATGGCGCGGTGACTGTAGTAGACGCCCTTGGGCCGGCCGGTCGTGCCCGTCGTGTAACAGGCGGAGTAGGCCGAGCGTTCGTCGACCTCGGGCCAGGTGATGTGCGCGCTGGCCGCGGCGACGAGGTCTTCGTAGTGGTGCACGTTCGGCAGGCTGGTCGTGATCTCTGACAGCGGCTTGTCGCTCATGATGACCCACGCCTGCACTCCGGGCAGTCGTGGCGCGACGGCCTCCGCGAGCGGGAGCAGGCTCTCGTCGACGCAGATGACCGAGGTGGCGCTGTCGTCGATGACGAAGCACAGGTCGTCGGGGCCGAGGCGCAGGTTGAGCTGCACCATGACGGCGGCAAGCCCGGGAATGGCCCAGTAGAGCTCGAAGTGGCGGCGGCTGTTCCAGTCGAGAATGCCGACCCGGGCCCCCGGCTCGACCCCGATGCCGCGTAGGGCGTTGGCGCCGCGGATGATTCGCTCGTAGGCGGCGCCGTAGGTGTAGCGGTCCCAGCCACCGTCGGGCAGCCGGTAGACGATCTCGCGCTCGGGATAGGTGCGAGCCGCGTGCCGGATGAGGGTGGTCGTGTTGAGCTGCACGTCGTCACCCATGGTCGATGGGTACCCGGTGACGATCGGAGCCTTGGTCGAGTTCGTTGTCATGTCAGATCCTTTCAGCGGGCGGCCATGCGCAGGGCACCGTCGAGGCGGATGACCTCGCCGTTGATCATCTGGTTCTCGATGATGTGCACCGCCAAGGCGGCGAACTCGCTCGGGTCACCGAGGCGGGGTGGGAACGGCACCTGCTGGCCCAACGACGCGCGGGCCGCGTCGGGCAGCTCGCCCATCATCGGGGTGAGGAACAGGCCCGGGGCGATCGTCGCGACCCGGATGCCGTAGCGCGCGAGTTCACGCGCGATCGGGAGCGTCATGGCGACGATGCCGCCCTTGGAGGCGGCGTAGGCGGCCTGCCCGATCTGGCCGTCGAAGGCCGCGGCCGACGCAGTGTTGATGATCACCCCACGTTCGCCGTCGGGCACCGCCTCGGCGTCCTTCATCGCGTCAGAGGCGAGCCGGATGACGTTGAAGGTGCCGGCCAGGTTCACCTCGAGCACCTTGAGAAAGGCGCCGAGGTCGTGCGGCCCGGTCTTGCCGAGCACCTTCTGCGCGACTCCGATGCCCGCGCAGTTGACGACTCCCGAGAGTGGGCCCGGCTGCTGGCCTGCCACTTCGACGGCATGGGTGACGGCGTCGGCATCGGTGACGTCGGTCGTCACGAACACGGCGCCTTCGGGCGCACTGCCAGCGCGGTCGGCGACCACGACATGGGCCCCTCGCTCGAGCAGGGCGGCCGCGGTGGCGCCGCCCAGGCCGGAGGCGCCTCCGGTCACGAGAAAGGTGCGGTTGCTGATCTGCACGGGGTGGCTCCTCAGGCGATTCGTTCGATGATGGTGGCGTTGGCCATGCCGCCGCCCTCGCAGATGGTCAGCAGCCCGTAGCGGGCCTCGCGCCGCTCGAGCTCGTTCAGCAGCTGGGTGAGCAGGCGGGCGCCCGTCGAGCCGAGCGGGTGCCCGATGGCGATGGAGCCGCCGTTCACGTTGAGCTGGTCTTCGGGGTAGCCGAACTCCTCGCGCCACATCAGCGGCACCGGTGCGAAGGCCTCGTTGACCTCGACGAGGTCGATGTCACCGATGGTCAAGCCCGCCTGCGTCAGCGCCTTCTGGGTGGCCGGCAGCACCGCGGTGAACTGGAGCACCGGGTCGTCGGCGGCGACCGCCATCGAGACGATGCGGGCCCGCGGTCGCAGCCCAGCGGCCTCCGCTGCAGCGCGTTCGGCCACGAGCAGGGCCGCGGCGCCGTCGCTGACCTGCGACGCGTTGGCGGCGGTGATCACGCCGTCGGCGGCGAACACCGGCTGCAGGGATGCCACGCGCGCGGGGTCGACGTCGGGGCGGATGCCCTCGTCGCGGGTCATCGCCACGGTCTCGCCCGACTTGGTCGTGCCGTCGAGGGGCACCAGGGCAGAGGCGAAGTGGCCGGCATCCGTTGCGGCTGCCGCGAGCCGGTGGCTGCGCAGGCTGAACACGTCGAGCTGCTCGCGGGTGAAGCCCCACTTCTTCGCGACGAGCTCGACCGACGGGCCCTGCGCGGGCAGGTTGCCGTCGAACCGGGCCAGCACGCGCTCGCCGTACCACTCGCCCTGCTGACCGCCGGGGGTGAAGAGCGGGCCGAGGTCGACCCGGCTCATCGACTCGACGCCGGCCCCGATGGCGAAGTCGTACTCGTCCGACTTGATGGCCTGGGCGGCGAAGTGCACGGCCTGCTGGCCCGACCCGCACTGGCGGTCGAGCGTTGTGCCCGGCAGGCCGATCGGCAGGCCGGCGCCGAGCAGGGCGTTGCGGGCGACGTTGCCCGACTGCTCGCCGCGCTGGATGGCGCACCCGACGACCACGTCGTCGAGGCGCTCGGCGTCGACCCCGGTGCGCTCCACGAGATGGGTGAGGGTGTGGGCGAGCAGGTCGACGGGGTGCCAGTCGCGCAGTTGGCCGCCGCGCCGCCCGACGGGGGTGCGAACGGCGTCGACGATGACGGCTTCACGGGTCATGCTCGGTCTCCTTGGTGACGGGTACGAAATCGGGTGAGGGCTTGGTGAAACTCGGGGGTCGCGGCGTTGGCCACCTGGGCGGCGGTCTCACGCTCGAGGGCCTCGGCGAGCGTGGTGGTCCACGCGTCGTCGAGCAGGTGCTTGGTGCGGGCCTGCGCCTGGGGGGAGTAGCCGGCCAGGCGCGCGGCCAGCTCGCCGACGGTGGCGTCGAGCTCGTCGTTCGGAACGCAGCGCATGACCAGGCCGATCTGCGCGGCCGTGCGCCCGTCGACCTCGTCGCCGAGCAGGGCGAGCTCGCGGGCCTTCTGGGGGCCGACGAGGCGGGGGAGGATCCAGCTGCCGCCGAGGTCGGGCGAGAGTCCGACGCGGGCGAAGATCTGGGTGAACCGGGCGCTCTCGTCGGCGATGACGAGGTCGCAGGCCAGCGCCAGGTTGGCGCCGGCCCCGGCCGCGTGGCCGCTCACCTTGGCGATGACCGGCTGCGGCAGCGCCCGCAGCACGAGAATCATGCCGCCGAGGGCCGCCATCTCGTCGGCCAGCCCGTCGACGTCGAGGTCGAGCAGGTCGGCGCCCGCGCAGAAGTGGCCCCCGGCGCCGGTGAGCACGACGACCCTGGTCGTCTCGTCGGTCGCGGCGGCCGCGAGGGCGGCACAGAGCTCCTCGCGCAGCCGCGGGTTGAGGGCGTTGCGGCGCTCGGGGCGAGCCAGCTCGAGAGTGAGGATGCCGTTCGCCTGGGTGACCCGCAGGGTGCTGGGGGCCGCGACCGGCGGGGCCGAGTCCTTGTCGCTGGCGGCGGTGTCGGTGCTGTCGATCGCAGCCACCGATGGCCGCCCGCACGCGGTGCTTGAGAATCTTGCCCGACGGGTTGCGGGGTATCTCGGCGAGCACGAGGTCTCGGGGCAGCTTGTGGGGGCTGAGCAGCGGCTTGCCGAACTCGCGCAGCTCATCGAGCGTGAGCGTGGCCCCGTCGCGTGGGGTCACGACGGCGACGACCGTCTCGCCGTAGTCGTCTGACGGGCGCCCGATGATGGCGATGTCGCCGACCGCAGGGTGCCCTGTGAGGGCGCGCTCGACCTCGGCGGAGTACACGTTGCGGCCGCCGGTGATGATCATGTCCTTCATGCGGTCGACGATCGTGATGTAGCCGTCGGCGTCGATGAGGGCGAGGTCACCCGTGTGCAGCCACCCGTCGCGCATGGTCTCGGCGGTCGCCTCTGGCTTGCCCCAGTAGCCCTTCATCACGGTCTCGCCGCGCACGATCATCTCGCCGACCCCGCCCGGAGACACGTCGTGGTCGTCGAGATCGACGATGCGCACCTCCGTGTTGGGCACCGCGGTGCGGCCGCTCGCACTCGGCTGGGCCAGCACCTCGTCGTGCTGCAACAGGATGCCGCCGGGGCCGGCCTCCGTCTGCCCGCAGGCCTGGATGACGGTGGCCCCCGGCAGCGCGGCGACGATGGCCTGGGCGGTGGTGGCCGGCATCGGGGCCGCGCCGTACATGCAGACCCGCAGGCTCGACAGGTCGCGGGTGCCGATGGAGGGGCTGCGCAGCAGAAAGGTGTACATCGTCGGCACACCGAAGAACATCGTGATGTGTTCGCGCTCGAGCGTCTCGAGCACCTTCTCGGGGTCGAAGGCGGGCAGGATGACGTGCGTGGCGCCGTAGCTCATGCCGCCGATGAGCAGCATGTTGAGGGCCGCGGAGTGGTAGAGCGGGGCGACGTGCAGCATCCGCTCCCCCTCGCGCAGGCCGAGGCCAAAGGCGGTGTTGATGCCCACCCAGAGCACACGGTGCTGGTCGAACAGGGCGCCCTTGGGTCGCCCTGTCGTGCCTGACGTATAGATGATGAGCGCGTCGTCGTCCTCCCTGACCTCCACCTCGACAGGGTCGGCCGACTGGTTCAGCGAGGCGGCGAGCACGTCGTCGAAGCTGGATGCCGCACCGAGCACAAGGGCAGGAAGGTCGCCGGCCCGGTCGGGCAGGTCGTGCCAGGCCTGGATGTTGGTGGCGAGTTCGGGGCCGAACAGCAGCAGTTTCGCCCCCGAGTCGGTGACGAAGTAGTCGATCTCGGGGGCGGCCGACCGCGGGTTGACGGGCACGACGATCGCGCCGAGCCGCAGGCCGGCGTAGAGGGCCACGACGAAGGCGTCGCTGTTGCCAGCGACGAGCAGCATCCGGTCGCCCTTGCCGAGACCGCGGGCTGCGAGTTCACGCGCGAGCCGGTTGACGCGCTCGTCGAGCGCCGCGTACGTCAGCGTCTCGGGGCCGAACTGCACGGCGACCCGGTCGGGGGTGCGTCGGGCAGAGCGGGCGAGAACCTCGGCGAGACTGGGCATGGCGCCTCCATAGGGCTGCGGTCAGGAGTGGGTCGGGGTGGCTGCGGGCTGGGGCTTCGAGGTGGCGGCGGGGCTGGTCGCCCGCAGCGTGCGGGGGTCGTGTACGGCCACGATGGGGATGTCGTGCTTGCGGCCGACCGCCTCCCAGTGGTCGCTGGTGTCGGTCGCGAAGCGGGCCGTCAGCTCGTCGCGGGTCGTTCCCACGACGTGGCCGAGGCGGGCGGCGAAGTGCGGCTCGACGGCGCCGACCGCGACGTGGCCGTCGGCGGTCGGGTAGAGCCCGTAGACGGGGGAGGCCCCGCCGAGCACGTCGTTCGGTCCGGTGAGGCCGTGCCGCACGGCGGATGCCGCGTGCTGGGCCACGTCGTCGAGCACGACCGTCAGGTGCGGTGCTGGGTCGTTTTGCTGGCCTGGTTTGCCCGGCTCGCTGTGGTCGCGTTGGCGCAGGCCGGCGAGCACGGCGCTCACGGCGCGCTCGGCGCCGAGCAGGTCGACGAGGGGAACGAGCGGCATCGTCGGCGGAAGCACGGTGCCGTGCACCGCCTGGTAGGTGAGGTCGTGACCGGCCTCTTCGGCGCGGTCGCCGTCGTAACCGACGATCTCGACGAGCACGAGCCCGTGCCGCAGGGCACTTTCGGCCAGTCGCAGCCGCGCCGAGGCCGACGGGCGCATCGAGGTCAGCAGCACGTCGGCGCCGGCCAGCCGGATCTCGAACTGCGCGCGATCGGCCGCGTCTTTGAGGTCGAGGCTGACGACCTCCTGACCGCTGGCGAGCTCGTCGTACCAGCTCGGCACCACGCTGCGCAGGGGGTCGCCGGTCGGCGGCTCCACCTTGATGACCGTTGCCCCCATCGACGCGAGTCGCGCTGCCGCAACCGGGCCGGGCAGGTTGACGGCGACGGAGACCACCGTGACACCGGCCAGCGGATCGTTTGACCGCGTCGTCATTGAGCCTCCTCGTCGGCGAGCACTTCCTATACATGTGTACAGTCTTTTATACGTGCGTGCAATACTTTGCTGAAACTGGCGGGACAGGAGAAGGTGAGGTCGACATGACAGAGCGGGCGGCTGGGCCCCGGGCCCGCTCCGATGACCTCACTGCGAAGGCGCGCATCCGCCGGGAGGCCCTGCACCTTTTCGCCGAGCACGGCGTGGGCGCAACCTCTTTGCGCACCGTCGCCGCCTCGGCCGGCGTCACGGTCGGCCTGATCGTGCACCACTACGGCACGAAGGAGGCGCTGTGCGACGCGGTCGAGCTTGAGGTCGTCGACCTGTTCGCCGAGGCGATCGCGTCAGTACCCGTGGCCGACCGCCCGGCGGCCGAACTAGTCGCGGCGCGTGACGTCGCCGTCGCGGAGATGCTCGCCGATAATCCGGCGGTTGTTGACTACCTCCGGCGCGCGATTCTGCACGGCGGTGGTGACCGCAAAGACCTGGTGAGCCGCCTCACCGAGCTGACCGCCCAGCAGGTGCACGACCTGCGCTCTGCGGGTTTGGCCTCGACGCGGCAAACCGTCGGCGAGCAAGTCGTGACAATCATGGTGCGACAGCTCGGGCGCCTCTTTCTCCAGCCCCTCGTCGACCGCATCGCCGAGGAGTTCGACGACCTGGCAGGCCTACCGAGGCCGCAGCTGCTCGTCAGCCTGACCCGCTAACCGCTACCGCTTTCATTTCGACGGGCGCGCCGCTGCACCGGTTCGATGACGAACGAAGCTCGCACGTTGGCTGATCCCGCTGCCAGAGTTCAGGGCGACGGTGCTGACGGCCGGCGTACGCGAGGTATGGCGAGCAGGGCGAGGTGCGTCCTGGGGATGCGCGCAGCGCGCCCGGTCACTACGCGGGCTCCCACCAACATGCGTCCTTTCGGACAGAGTGGGCGTGAGTGGACCGGCGGCAGGCGCCCTGAGCCCACCGCATGTCGTAGGGTCGAGTAAGTCGCAAGGAAGGGTATCTGCTTTGGCCTATATCGAGTATTTTAGGGTAACGGGGCTTGCAGGGAGGAGCGCTGACGTCAGTCGGACGCTCGACCGGCAAGTCAACATCTTCTGGGGGTTGAACGGATCTGGAAAGACTTCCCTGTTAAAGATTCTGCATGCTGCAATGCGTAATGACGTGGATGCTTTAAAGTACGTTCCTTTCGAGTCTGCGGAGGTGATATTCTGGAGCAGTCAGTTTGGGGCGAAACTTCGACGGACGCTAGACAAAGAGTCGATCGCCGCTGATGATGAAGACGGCATGCAATTGGAGCCGATGGGTGAGGGGATGTGGCAAGAGGTCCGGGAGCAAAAGGCCTGGGACACAATCTTACTCGAGGGACAACTTTCCAAGCCGCTAGTGCCGGGACGACTGCCAAGCCGGAGCAGTCGTAAGGACGCCCCGTACAGGCACTCATATATGCCCATATCGCGGCTTACGCAAATCTCCAACCGACCTGGACGTATTCAAGGAACCATCGACGATGACTTCTTGGATACAGATTTCGCTCATCAGGTACGACAGCGTTGGCAGGCTTACAACAACGAGGCGCTCGGTCGCATTCGAGCCATTCAGCAACAAGGCTTGGCAGCCATCCTTGCGATCCTGTTCGGGGGAGGCGCGGGCGCGGGTATCAGCGCCGGTGGCGCGCCAGAGGTGTCCGCGGAGCAGGCCTACGTGCTCGTTGAGAATTTTCTTCGGGAACAGCGAATCTCTCTTCGATTCGGCAAGCCGGAATTCCTTAGGCGGTATGGTAATGAATCCGACTTGCGTGGCGTAGTGCGGACAATCCAAGAAGTTACGGCCGACGTCTCAGAGGCGCTTAATCCGCAGACCGAGTTCCAGAAAGTGGTCGAGTCACTTTACTCAGGAGGAAAGAAGCTCTCACTCGGAACCAGCGCTCTGGGGCGAGCCGGCCTTTCCGTTGAGCTGGAGGGCGCGACCATTCCGTTGCGATCGCTCTCATCGGGAGAGAAGCAACTTCTCCGCTTGATGTTGGAGGTGCTAGCCGCTGAAGAAGATACGGTCATGATCGATGAGCCCGAATTGAGCATGCACGTTGATTGGCAGCAAGTACTTGTCAAGTCCATGAAGACGGTTAATCCCGCATGCCAGCTACTATTAGCGACTCATTCACCGGAAATCATGGCCGAAATCAACGACGACTTCGTGTTCGAACTATGACGAAATTGCGACGCAATGTTCTTGCGTTTGCTGCCAGGGTGAAGTTGTCAAAGCATGCCTTATGGATAATCGTTGAAGGATCAAATCACGATGGCCCATTTTTTGAGCGATGTGCAAATAGCCTGCCTGAGGTGCAGGTGATGGGAGTGGTGGTCCGTTTGGCGGAAACGATTGAAGTGAATGGGGTTGTGGCCGGCGGCAAGGACCACGTACTAGCAGTATTTCGCGCCTTGGATGAGGTCGAGAAGTTACGGCAATCGCCAACGGCAGGCTCGCGGAACATAGTTATGGGGCTAGATCGAGATTATGACTCTCTTGCAGGTCGAGAAGTAGTAAGTCCACACGTAATCTACACCAATGCTATGGATGCTGAGGCGGAAATCCTCATCAATGGCGATGTTGTTAGGGCGGCGTCTTCCGCCTATTCCCTTCCCGTCAGAGAATGCGCTTTAGCTTTAAGATCAGGCGCGGATTTGGCCGGAGAGCTCGCGTCACTCTGGTTCGAATGGATCAGTTTCGGCATTGCTGCCGATCTGTGTGGCGTCGGGTGCGAAGTAAAACACTCCAAGCACTCGCGTATCAATTCGGAAGGTTACGGCCCCTTGCGGAAAGAGGCTGCGGATGAACTTCGCCTGAAAATCGGCGCAGCGGTTGCGAAGACTGGACTTGCGGAGACTTTTGAGGCCGTGATTGATAAGGCCGCCGAAACTCTCAGTTGCGGCAAGCCTGAGCGGTTGGTGCGTGGGAAGTGGGTAATGCACTATGTTTGGCACCTAGTGCGATGCGATCCCAACTTGGCGGCGCCAGAGCGGAACGTTCGGGCCGATACAGTTGTTAAAACCTGCCTGGAGACGCTGGACTTTGGCGAGCCTTGGATGCGCCACTACCGCACACGGCTCCTAGCGGCGATCGCGGCGTAGCATCGTGCGCATGCCCACGATAGCGGGCGGTCGCCGGCCCAGATCCAAGGGTGGAATAGACCCGGTTCATAGGTGCCCCCTGAAAACCGGCGGCTCTCGAACTTAACCGGGCAACGCGGTTTTCCCTGGCTGACACCCGCCGGTTTTGGCGGGTGCAGAGCCACCGTATCCGCCGTCGTTGGTTGGCCGGGTTGCACCGGGTCGGGCCCTGCGGCAGCGACTCGGTGAACGACCCCCGCTCACAGAGCGACTCACGACATCGCCACCGGCTCTTGTGCCACACCAACCGGACCGGGTCCGGCCCGTAGGCCACGTCCCTCGGGTGGGTGGTCGCCGAGCTCTTCCGCGCGGTCGAGATGACCCCACAGGACGGGCAGGCTGCGGCGCTCTCGTCGGCGGTGACCACATGCACCACCCGGGCGCCGTCCGGTTCGAGCTGGACCCGGATCAGGGCGAACCCGTCCAGGCCGAGGAACTTCGTGGCGTCCTCGCTGATGACCTGTTCTTCCTGTAATTGCGTAGGCTAAACCACGCCCGTGACCTCACCTTCGTGACCAAGACTGCGTAGACAACAGCCATGATCACCGAGGTCACGGGCCCCTCAAGTCAACGACGCGGCCCACGCACCTGCCCGGTTAAGTTTGAAGAGCCACCTTAGCTCGGGATGACACAAGCCGCATATACATGTTTAGTTGAAGAAATGATGCCAAGTACTCGCCAAAGCTTCGAAGGCAGCCTTCGAAGCAACCCCAATGCCGACCTTTCCTGCGAAATCGATGGCGCTCTTACCTGCTCTGCGAACTTCGGCTTCATCCATTTTGTCGCTTTGAACCTCAGCGTCGATCACTTGTAACTGTGCGGCTACCTTTTGACTCACACCCGCGTTAACTTCCATGGCCCTGAGTAGAGTACGGTACTCTTGGACGAATTTCGCTACTTCGGCCGTGTCTATCGAGCACTCAGGCCCATTATACGAGATGTGCTTTCCTGCGGCTGAGTTGGGTGAATTGCTGATGATCGGGCTATTGTCGCCTTGGGTATAGTTCACGATTGCTCCTGTGCCTGTGACTAGAATTTTGTGAGCCATAAGATGTTCGGTGGGTCGATCTTGATCTTGAAAGCCACGGTCAACTTCGTCAGCCCCGGCGGCGGTTAGGCGAATAACTCGATTCATCCTGAGCGACTGCGGAATCCATTCTGACGTCTGTTCTTTTATGAGACCCTTCCCGTCAAGGAACTCGATTGCATCTTCGAAGTCGCCAGCGCTTATCTGCAGGCCGATCTTTTTAGCCTCTTGGATGCTCTTGGTTTGCAATTTTCCTGCGAATCGTTTGTGCCGTTTTCTCAAAGTAAGCATTATAATCAGTCGTATCTTCTCACGTTCCGCTATTGGCCTGTTCTGTGCTCGACTGCGTTGCCTTCGTTGTACGGCGAGACCGACTGCTATCGCGAGTAGAAGAAGGGCGCCTAGCATCAATAGCACAATCGAAGAGGGTGGCAGCCACTCATTAAATTCTACGCTGGTAACGCTGCTGATAGTCACGATTTTTCCCCAACGGTCAATGAGATCACTTCAATCATCAAGTCATCAAAAGTTTGAAGGTTCGGCCTTCGAAGCTACCTTCGAAGGCTTCGAAGGTAGCGGCTTCCCCCTGGGCAGCGCTAGCCCCGGGGGCGCGGTTGTCACTGCGGCGCTCAGGTTGGCGTCGCGTTGGGCAATAACTTTGTCGGCAAGAGCTTCGTCAACGCTTGGGGTGAGACGCCCTGCTGGAGCCTGCGCATCGTGCGGTCGGAAGAAGTGTGCGGTGGAGTTGAAGAACTCTGTCACGGCGGCTATGCCACCTGTGACCGGGCCGAGTCGGGCTGGCAGACGGAATCATGGGCCCGGGACTCGATGCCAATGGAGACGTTGGAGTGGGCGTAGAGGTTGGCCAGGCCGACCTCGGTGGTGAGCTCGACCATCGCTCGCTCCCAGAGCTGGCCCAGCAGGCGAACGCGTTGTTTGTCGCTGACAGTCGGCGGTGTGGTGGTCATCGCCTCGGCGTTCGCCATGACGCCCCCGCTCGAGTCGGGTGAACACCTCCGAGGTTGGTTTTACCGGCACCTTGCTAGTCTCGCCTCTCGTTGTGGGCGTGGAAGTATGCGAAGCCGTGGCACCGCGAGCAGCCCGCCTGAGCCGCGACGGCCATGTGCGCAAACGACTTCGGGTTCTCTTGGGGCACCCCGACTTCTGGCCTTGCTCTGACCGCAGGAAGGTCTTGGCGGTGTCGTAGCAACGGCCTCGGTCATTTAGGCGAGGTGAGGCAGGACGAAAGTGGCGGCGCGAATGATGTTGACGGCCGTTGACCGTTGGGAGATCTCTGCAGGGTTGAAGGCGGGCTGGTCCATCCGGGCGATCGCGACCGACCTGGGCCGGGCGCTGTCGGTGATCTCGAGAGAGGTCCGCCGCAACAGCACGCTGACCAGGGGGTACCGGTGGTCCACGCGGACTGCCGGGCGGCGCGGCGGACCGGTTGGAAGTGGCGCCCGGGTCCCCGGACGGGCAGGCTCGGGCCGTGTCTCATGAAGCGGTCTATTCCTACGTGTACGCCATGCCCGGGCACCTGAAAGAGCTGGGGATCCGCCTTGACTCCGGCCGGACCCGGCGCGGGCCGCGAAAACCGTTGGGGCAGTGTCAGAGCGGCCCGGTCGTGGGGATGGTCAGCAGCGAAGACCGACCCGAGGACGTCCTGGGCCGGAAGGTCCCCGTCGACTCAGAAGGCGACCTCATCATCAGCAAGGGCTGGCGGACCAGTTCCAGCACGGCCGCGATCCTGGTCGAGCGGGTCACTGGCTTCACGTGCATCCTCGCGTTGCCGCTGGGCAAGCCCAGCGACGGCCTCGCCGACGCGGTCATCGAGGCCACGACCGCGTTGACAGCGATGTTCCGCCGCTCGATCACCTGCGACCACGGCTCGGAGATGGGCCAGCACGCCCACATCGGCCACGAAGATGCCGTTCTACTTCCCGCCCCACTCGCCCTGGGAACGAGGCAGCAACGAGAACCGTATCCTCCTCATCCGCCGGTACCTGCCTAAGCCAACGGACATCACCGACCACCAGCCCTACCTCGACGCCATCGCCGACGAGATCAACGAGCCCTCACTAAACTCCTCGAATTGCGCACCGCCGAAGCGTACGAACGACTCCTCAGCATCTCCGCTGCCTCCACCGGTTGCCACCATCCTTCAGCACGGGCTGGTTGTGAAAGTACACCCCCCAATGGTTCGGGCACCTCTCCGAGCAGCTTCTGGCTTTAGCGTTTCACCATCACGCGGAAGACGCCGGTAATCGGCAACGGCTGTAGACGGGCCAAGTTGTCCTCCTGGGTTCGGGTGGGTTCGACATACAGACACCCGTCGCGCTCCGGCTGAGACATACAGCGGTCGACCTTGCGGCGCAGCACAGGCTCAAGCCAGCGTGCCTCCGCACCGGTTGACGCCGAAGCTTCCCGGGCCGCGATCGTCCGCAATCGGTTCTAGCCTGTCGGTATGCCAGCCGTGACCTCGACCGACGACCTGACCATTCGGCCGCTGTCTGCCGACACCTGGCCCGCCTTCGCCGAGCTGGTTGAGCGGCACAACGGCATCTTCGGTGGCTGCTGGTGTACCTATTTCCACTCACTGTCGCGCGACAAAGACCGCACCTACGAGAGCAACCGCGACCTCAAGTGCAACCTCGTCGAGAACGGCTGCGCACACGCCGCGCTCGTGTTCGACGGCGACGAGGCCGTGGCCTGGGCAGAGTTCGGGCCACCCGACGAGCTGCCCAACATCCACCACCGCAAGGAGTACGAGGCGACCCAGGCAAGCGCGCCCGACTACCGCGTCACCTGCATCTTTGTCGACCGGCGCTACCGTCGGCACGGCCTGGCGGCCCTGGCCCTCAAAGGCGCCCTCGACCTGATCGCCCAGGCGGGTGGCGGAGTGGTCGAGGGCTACCCGCACGACATGACGAAACAGCCGGACGGCAAGAAGATGTCGTCGTCGTTCCTCTACAACGGCACCCGCCGGATGTACGAGCAGGCCGGCTTCACCTTCGGCCGATCCAAGGGGCTGAAGAACTGCGTGATGACCCTGACGGTGCCGCCGGCCTGACCGCTCGGCCCGCGACTCCCGCCCCCAAAAGGCGTCAGGCCAGCACGATGCTCCGGGTCAGGTGGCGCGGGGCGTCGGGCTCAAGGCCCGCCAGCTCGGCGCGCAGCAGGCAGAGGCGGTGCACCCGCACCAGCTCGGCGAGCGGGTGGAGGTCGCGGTGCTCGAAGTGGGCGCCGGTCGCGGCAACCTGCTCGGCCAGACCGCCCGGAACCGCGCCGAAGGCCCACACGGCGCGGCCGGTCGTCGCAATGCTGATCGGCCCGTGGCGGTACTCCGTGGCGGGGTAGCTCTCGGCCCAGAACTGGGCCGTCTCGCGCAGCTTGAGGGCGGCCTCGTTGGCCAGGCCCACGGTCCAGCCGGTGCCGAGAAAGGTCACCTGCTCGACGTCGCGCATCACGCCCACGGCGTCGTCGACGCTCTCGGCGAGCACGGCGCGGGCGTCGGCGATCGCCGGGGCGAGGTCGTCGCCGAGCGAGGCGAGCAGCAGGGCAAGGTTGGTGGTCGCGAAGCGGGTCTGCACGACCGACTCCTCGTCGGCCTCCGACAGCAGAATCGTGTGGTCGCTCTCGTCGGCCACCGGGGTGCCGGCCGTCGCCACGATGCTGGTGTGGTTGATCCCCAGCGCCTTGAGCCGGTGGATCACCGCGATGATCTCCGACGTGGTGCCCGACCGGCAGATCACGACGGCCCGGTCGTAGCCGCGCTCGAGGTGGTGCTCCGAGGCGGCGAACGCGTCGGTGACGCCCTGCCCCAGCGACTCCCGGCGCTCGGCGTAGGCCTGGGCCATGAACAACGACGTGCCGCAGCCGATGACCGCGACGCGCTCGCCGGCCTGAGGCAGGATGCCGCTCACCTCGGCCAGGCGCCCGACGGCCTGGGCCCAGGCGTCGGGCTGGCTGAACAGCTCACGCTCGAGGTGGCTGGACGGCGTGGATGTCGGGTCGGTGGTCTGGTCGGTGCTCATGGTCCTCCGTCAGCGTGGTGATTGGTACTGATTGATTGACAGTCTAAATGAGCAGAGATGCGAATGTCCACTGCGCGAACTGCACCCTAGACTCGGGGCCGTGACCCCGCCTCAAGCCGCGCCCGCCCCCTCGCCACGCACCCGCTCGGCGCGCTGGTCGGTGATGCTCGACCAGCTGGCCACCCGGGGTCGGCTCTCCGTCGCCGAGGGCGCCGAGCTGCTCGGCGTCAGCGAGGCCACGGTGCGCCGCGACTTCCACGAGCTCGCCCACCGCCAGCTCGCGACCCGCAACCACGGCGGCATCGTCGCGACGTCGGTCGCCTACGAGCTGCCCTACCGCTACCGCAGCGCCGCGGCCGACGATGACCACACGCGCATCGGGGCGCTCGCGGCATCCCTCGTCGAACACGCTCAGGTCATCGCCTTCAACGGTGGCACCACGACCACGGCCACGGCCCGGGCGATCACCGCCACCGAACGCGACCCCAAGAGCGAGCCGCTCACGATCGTCACCAACGCCCTCAACATCGCCACCGAGGTCGTGCTGCGCCCGCACGTGCGGTGCATCTCCCTCGGCGGCCTCGCCCGCCCCGAGTCGTACGAGGTCAGCGGCGCCATCGCGATGACCACGATGGAGCAGCTCTGGTTCGACGTCGCCGTCTTCGGCGTCGACGGGCTCACCGCGGCCGAGGGCGCCATGTGCACCCACGACGACGAAGCACTGATCGTGCGCACCATGATGGAACGGGCCCGCACCTCGATCTGCGTCGCGGCCGGGGCGAAGATCGGCGCCCGGGCGCTTACCTCGATCTGCGCCGCCAAGAAGGTCACCGACCTCGTCACGACGCACGCGGCGGATGCCGGTGAGCTCGACCGGCTGCGAGCCGCCGGCGTCATGGTGCACCTCGCCTGACCACCATCAAGAAGATTCGCTTCAAGGACAGGTGATCGGATCAGTAGAGGAGGGGTGACGGTGACTGCACGAGTGCTCTACCAGGACGGCATCCCCTACGACACCCCCTCCAGCCTCGAGGCCCTCGACGGGCCCGGTGAGGGTGTGCTCGTGCTGCCGATCACCGTTCACTGGGGCCCAGAACCGACTGCCGACGTGTCCACCCCCGATGGGGTCGCGAAGGCTTACGGGGGCCTGGTGCGTGAGGGGACCACGCAGCAGCAAGAGGCACTGCTCAACGCGGAGCTGCTGCGACGGGTTTGGCCTGGTCTCCACCTGCCTCAGCGTTGCCGTCGCCTCTGGGAATCGCGGCTTCGTGACCTGGCCCGTTCTTAGCGATGCTGTCGGGGGGGGGGGCCGACCTTCAGCGGCATCCGGGATGACGTCTACAATTCCCGAGCCTCACTCGCGCGCTTTGGGTTGCAGCCGGTCGGTACGCCCAGCCCTCGTGAGTGCGGGTCAGGCCCTGGGCGCGGTGGTATCCCATGGACTGAGGCATGGGACGCCGAGGGGTTGGAAGTGCTTGATGTTCCGCGTCACGACGGCCATCCCTGCGGACTCCGCGACAGCGGCGATGAGGGCGACGTCGAACGGGGAGTGCTCGGGAACACGGTAGGCCGCCAGAATCCTGGCCGCCGACAGGTCGAACGGCAGCACCCGGTCAGCGAACGTGGGCAAGACGTTCTGCTCGAACCAGCGTCGCAGCACCGCTCCCTGCTCAGCGTCGGATCGCTCTTTGGCTATCACCCCGCGCTCGAGCTCTGCGACCGTGAATGCTGAGACGAACTGGTCACCAACGGGAACCGACGCCGCCCACCCCTCGACGGGCGGGTTGCGCCCTCGGACCCGCAGTGCGGACACCACGTCGGTGTCCAACAGGTACTTCACAAGGGCGCTGACCGAGCCGTCAGGCCGAGGCGCTCGGGCTCGAACTCGATGTCGGCACCTTCGTCGGTGCCCAGGAGGTCAACGATGGTGACGGGCTCACCCTCCAGAGCCCTGGTGAGAACGTCGCGCGCCTCCGCCTCGACCGAGCGGTTACGTTGCTCAGCCCGCGCGCGAAGCGCAGCCTTGGTCCCCGCGGGAAGGTTGCGAATGAGGATCTGTTCCATGATCACCGCCTCTGATATCACTCTGATGATATCACTAGCCTGAATTGCCATGACGTCACGGCGGCGTCAGGATGTCCCGCGAGACTGACTTGTGCATCTCTTGGTGCGCTCACGCATCCTGTGGTGCGCCTCGCGCGCTAGCGTGCATCTATGTCCAAGAGTGTGCGGATCCGCGACCTGGACGACGAGGTCTACGCGGGCCTCGCCAGGCGAGCGGCTGAGCACGGGGTGAGTGTTCCAGAGCTGCTCCGCGCCGAGGCCACGCGTCTGGCGTGCCGACCGAGCGCCGAGCAGTGGTTGGATCGCACCCGGCAGCGCTCTTCGGACCTGGATCGGGCTCAGGTTCTTGACGCGCTTGACGACCACCGTGGCGCCTGGCCCGATTCTCGTCGTTGACGCCTCGTGTCTGATCGAGGTGTTGACCGGTGGCCGCAACGCCGAGGTGGTCCGCCAAAGACTGGCTGAAGACCGCGACCACGTTGCTCCGCATGTCGGTGACGTTGATGTACTCGATGTCATCCGGCGCGAGCACCTGCTCGGACGGCTGGACGCCACTGCGGCCACTCAGGCAGTCGAGGACATGCGGCTTTGGCCCGGTGAACGCTACGGTCACCGGCTGCTGCTGCACCGCAGTTGGCAGCTGCGGAACACAGTCCGCGGCTGGGACGCGACGTACGACGCGCTTGCCGAAGCGCTCGACGCGGTGCTGGTCACCACCGACCTCAGGCTGGCTGCGGCTAGCGGACCGGCGTGTCGGATTGAGGCGCTGGTCCCCCACTAGGTTCTCGGTGACCCAAGACGAGCAGCGCACGCGGTTCGCCATTCGCCAGATCGACCCCGTTCGGCGCTGGAAGCTTTCACCGATGGACCTGGAGAACCTCGACCGCTGGGAGGCCACACGGCTGCGAAGGAGGCCATGTTCGAGCGCACCGACAAGAAGTACGCGCCTTTCTGGACCAGTTCGACTACGAGGGCAAGGACCACGACGTCGTCTTCGCCCCTGACCCGAAGATCGTCAACCGCGCCAAGTACACCGACGGCGACTAGGGCTGGTCGCCCGCCCCTTTCGGGGCATCGCCCGTTCACCGGCCTTGAGTGCTTGACCTTCCCCCTGGGGCAACCCTGAGAGTCGAGTCCAGGCGCAGCCGGCGCCCACAGCGAGAGGATGGACCGCGTGTTGACTATTGGCGAGTTCGCAAAGGCGAGCGGGCTGACGGCCAGGGCGCTGCGCCTGTACGACGAGCTGGCGCTGCTGGCGCCGGCCGAGGTAGACCAAGGCAACGGCTACCGCTACTACGCCCCGGAGCAGGTGGATCGGGCACGACTCGTGGCCCGGCTTCGCACAGCAGGGGTGCCGCTGCCACGCATTGCGTCGATCATCGACGCCTCCACCCCGGGGGCGGCCGCCGACGAGGTGCTGTCGTACTGGCGTCAGGTCGAGACCGACCGAGCTTCGGCCCGCAAGGTCATCGCTTCACTCGTTGCCCTTCTCAGAGAACAGGACAACACCATGAACCCGTCGACTGCACCAGACCGCCGCATTGCCGACCTGATCACCGGCCTGCACGCGGAACTGCCTGACGCCGACGATCTGGCCCGGATCAGCGCGGCCCGACACCGTGCCCAGGCGCTTACCGACCTTGGAGACCAGCTCGTCGACCACTTCGTCGGCCAGGCCAAGCTGGGCGGCGCGTCGTGGGACGAGATCAGCGGCGCTCTCGGGGAACCTCGCGACGGTGCCAAGCCGCGCCGGTCGGAGAACGCGTTCGAGCGCTTCACCGACCTGAGCCGGCACAGCATCGTGCTGTCTCAAGAGGCCGCCCGGGAACATCGGCACGACCTCATCGGCAGCGCCCACCTGCTGCTGGGCCTCCTGGGCGAGCCGCGAGGCCTCGCCTACGCAGTGCTGATGGCGAAGGCCCAGTCGGAGCAGGCCGTCCGCGACGCGATCGATAAGACGATGCCTCCGGCCGGGAAGGAGAAGCGTGAGGGGCACATCGCGTTCTCACCCGACAGCAAGACGGCGATCGCTGCAGCCCTTCGCGCCTCGTCTGACCTGGGGCACGACTGGGTTGGTACGGAGCATCTGCTGTTGGGCCTGATGCACACCGAAGAGAGCCGGGCAGCGCACATCCTGCGCGACCTCGGCTTCACCGCCGACGCCCTGCACGACATGGTCATGACGCGGCTCCCGCACGGACAACGACCGCATGTCGGGTAGGTCCAGCCTGCAACCCTCAGTGGTCGCGCATTACCTCGAACCGGGTTCTAGCCCTGCGGGATTCCGCGCCGGCGGAAGGTGACGAAGGCGACTGCGACGAGAACGACTGCCACCGCGGTCATCACGGCAAGGGCCATGACCGGGGTGGCGCCCACCGGGGGGTTGCCCACGTGTGTCGTCGGGGCCAGGTCGAGCACCCACTGGCGGAAGTTCAGCCCCGGGCCGAGAAAGGCGATGAACGCGACGACCGCGTAGCCGGCCCAGGCGACGCCGAACCAGCGAGGCCGCAGCCCGTAGAGGGCCAACGCCAACCCGGCCAGTATGGCCTCGGCGGGCAGGTAGGCCAGCCCGGCATCCATCGAGCGACCGATCTCGGCGCCGTCGCCGAGCGACAGGGCCGTGGTCAGGCCCAGCACCAGTGAGGAGCCGACCACGATCAGCAGCAGCCCCCCGAGCACCACGACCGTGTGCGCGCCCAACCAGTGCGCCCGCGACAGGGTTCCGCCGAGCCGGGTCTCGAGCCGGCCCTGCGCCTCCTCGGCCCGCAACGTGCCGACGGCCTGCACGGCATACCCAGTGGCGATGACGGCCAGGAACAGCTGCGAGGTGGCGACAACCCCATCTATTGGGCGGGTCGCGCCGACGCCCAGGGCCGTGGCGAGCGCGGGGTTGCCCGCCATCGCGTCGGCGAGCTGCCGGGCGAGGGCGCCCATCATAGCCATGAACACTGCGCCGCCGGCGAGCCAGCCCAACGCGCCCGGTCGGTGGATCCGCACGGCCAAGCCCACCGGATGCCGCAGCCACCCCGAGGCCCGCGCGGGCCCGGCGCCGCCGGTGACCAAGGCGCTGCCCAGGTCTCGGCGGGAGGCGAGTCGCAGCGCGACGCCAGCGAGCAGGGCCCCGACCACGAGGGGGATGGCGAGCGCCCACCACCGCTGGTCACCGAACGGGGCCGTCTTCTCGGCCCAGCCGAGCGGGGAGAGCCAGGTGATCCACGTACCGCTCACGTCGCCCACCCCGCGCAACACGTACGCGGCGGCCAGCACGACCAAGGCTCCGGTGTAGACGCCCCGAGCGTGCCGGGTGAGCTGAGCCATCAGGGCCGCGAGCGCCGCAAAGACAACAGCCAGGGCGCCGAGGGAGAGGGCGTAGAGCACGGCCCCGGCGACCGGCACCCCGTAGACGGCCAGCCCGAGCGCGAAGAGCACTGCAGTCACGCCGATGGTGGCGCTCGCCCAGATCAGCGCCGCCAGCACCGGCTCGTGCCGGGCGATGCGGCCTCCGAGCAGCAGCTCGAGCCGCCCCGACTCCTCCTCGCGGCGGGTGGCGCGAGTAACCAGGCTGATGCCGAGCAACGGCATGAGAAACGCTGCCATGAAACCGAACTCGTCTTGGATCACGCCACCGAGGGAGTCGATGCCCTCGACCTTGCCGTTGATCGCGGCCAGCGCGTTGCCCGCCGTGACCGCCGCAGCGTAGCTGTGAATCTTGGCCGGGGTGTCGTAGAGCCCGGCGATGCCGGCGGCGGTGCCGACCATGCTGGCGGCCAGCACGACCACCCACACGAGGGCGCTGCGCCGCTGGACCCGCCCGATGATGCGCAGCATGGTGGCCAGGCCGCCCGACTGGCTGTTCGTAACGTGGGGCCGCGCGCTCGGGAGGGTCGCCCGTTGCGGGCGGGTGCCGGCATCCGTGCTCATCGCGAGGCCGCCAGTCGCTCGTCGCGAGCCTCGGCGTCTGCGAGGGCGTCGTCGTCGCTCTGGTCGCCGTAGTTCTGCAGGAACAGGGCATCGAGGCTCGGCGGCGTGACCGTGAGCGTGTGGATGCCGCTCTCGTGCAGGGTGCCGATGACGGCATCCAGGTCGTCGGCGTCGATGGTGAACCGGGAGTCGACCAGCTCGCCCCGTTGCTCGCTCTGATGGTCGGCAACACCGGCGCTGTCGGCGAGCCCGACGGGATCGCCGACGGTGACGGCGTGCACCGTCGTGCGGGTGTGCCGCCGCAGGTCGGCGAGGGTTCCGCTGGTGACGGTGCGGCCTCGCCGGATGATGCTCACCCGGTCGGCCAGCGCCTCCACCTCACCCATGATGTGGCTCGACAGCAGCACCGTGACGCCGTCGTCTCGGCGCTCGCGCACGCACTGCTGGAAGGCCGCCTCCATGAGCGGGTCGAGGCCCGAGGTGGGTTCGTCGAGCACCAGCAGCTCGGCCTCGGCGGCCAGGGCGGCGATGAGCGCCACCTTCTGGCGGTTGCCCTTGGAGTAGTCGCGCACCCGCTTGGTCGGGTCGAGGTCGAACCGGTCGACGAGGTCGGCGCGTCGCTGCTCGTCGACTCGCGCGTGCGTGGCGCCCAGCACGTCGAGGCACTGCCCGCCGGTCAGCCCCGGCCAGAGGGCGACGTCACCGGCGACGTAGGCCAGGCGTGCATGCAGGTGCGGCGCGTCGTGCCAGGGGTCGCCGCCGAACAGCTCGACCCGGCCGGAGGTGGCACTCATCAGGCCGAGCAGCACACGGATGGTCGTCGACTTGCCGGCCCCGTTGGGACCGAGAAAGCCGTGCACCTCACCGGGCTGAACAAGCAGGTCGAGCCCGTCGAGGGCCCGCACGCTGCCGAACACCTTGGTGAGCGCCTCGATGCGGATGACGGGAACGGTGGCGTTCATGACGGTGCCTCCTCTGGCGGTTCAATCGGTGCGTTCGGTTTGTTGAGCGCCGCTTCGGGCGGCTGCGCCGGAGGGGCTGCGAAGGCGCCCTCCAGATAGACGGCGGTGGCCTGCTTCGCCCACCGGTCGAGACCGGCCGGCGTCAGCGGGTCGTCGCCGATGGCGGTGGCGATCTGGTTGCGCAGCAGAATCACCGCGAGGTCGTTGACCAGCAGGAACGCGGCAAGCACGTCGGGGTCATCGCTGGGACGGGCGGCACCGAGGGTGACCATGGCGTCGAGCAACCGACGGGTGGCGCCGAACCAGCGGCCGAAGATGGCGGCCCCGGCCGGGTCGTTGGTCAGCAGCAGCCGGCGCAGGTAGGCCGGCAGGGGAGAGCCGGGCGGCAGCATCCGCGAGAACGCCTCGGCCACCGACGTCGTGGCCTCGCCACCGGTCAGCATCTCGGCGACGTCGTGGTCGTCGAGCTCGGCGAACACCCGGTCGAACGCGTCGATTGCGTGGGTGTCGACCGCCGCGCGCAAGCCGTCTTTGCTGCCGAAGTGGTGCACCACCAGGGCGGGGGAGACCCCGGCCGCGGTGGCGATCTCGCGCACGGTCACCGCGTCGTGGCCCCGCTCGGCGAAGAGGCGCAACGCGGCGTTGCGGATGCCGGCCCGAGCGGTGAGGTCTCCGTCATCGACTACCGAACTCATGTTCAGTATGTTAAACGCTTGTTCAGCATCGTGCAAGAGACAATCGAAAGTCAGGGTTCGGTCGACGGGACCGCTGAAGTATCGAGGCGCTCGAGCACCCGGGAGGCCCGGAGCAGCTGGGCGGCGCCCGCCAGGCCCAGCAGCAGGAAGATGACCGAGCCGAACAGCGCGAGCCGGGCCCCGTCGGCGAACTGGTCGCTGAGCTGGGCGACCAGGGTGTCCTGTCCACCCTGGGCTCGTAGCCCTTGCAGCGCGCCGCCGGCCGAGTTGCGTACCGCCTGGTCGTACGGCGTGCCCGTGCTCAGGTAGAGACCCAAGCCCATGGAGAGCAGGGCACCGGCGACTGCCGAGCCTATCGCCGACCCCACCTGCCGCACCGTGCTTTGCGTCGCTGACCCCTGTCCAGACTGGGCGACCGGCACGTCGGCCAGCACCAGCGAGGTCAGCTGCGCTGACGCGAGGCCGAGCCCGAGACCGTAGACCACCAGCGGGATGCTCATCAGCCACACCGAGATCGACGGGTCGAGCAGCAACGCCATCACGGCCACGCCACCCACCTCCAAAACGAGACCGATCAGCACCACTCGGGGGCTGTCGAAACGAGCCGCGAGATGACGAGCCTGCGCGCCGGCGACGAACGCCCCCACCGCCATCGCCGCGAGCACCACGCCGGCCTGGATCTCGTTCAGCCCGCGGGCTGAGATCAGGTAGAGCGGCAACACGAACACCAGGGTGAACTCGCCGACGGCCACACAGCCGGCGGTCACGTTGCCCCAGCTGAACCGCGACAACCGGAACAGGGTCAGGTCGAGCAGGGCAGACCGTGCAACCTTGGCCCGGTGTCGCTCCCAAACGATGAACAGCCCGATCGCGACAACGGCCACGGCGAACGCGATCGGTACCGGCGACAGCGCCGCATCCGTGGGCCAGGTGAAGCCCAGCAGCGAGATCTCACGGGTGGGGGTGACCCAGCTCATGTCGGGGCCCTCGATGATCGCGAACACCAACGCGCCCAGGCCGATGGACGAGAGCAGGAAGCCGTCGACGTCCAGACCGCGGGCGGTGATCTTGTCGGAGGTCTCCGGGACCAGCACCAGGGTCGCGACGGTCACGGCCACCCCGATGGGCACGTTGACCCAGAAGATCGCCTGCCAGGCGTAGCCGCTGAGCCAGCCGCCGAGCAGCGGGCCGAGGGCCGCCGCCCCCGACATCACGGCACCCCAAATGCCGAAGGCTGCGGCTCGGGCGCTGCCCCGGAAGGTGGCGTTGACCGTCGAGAGGGTCGAGGGGAGCACCATCGCCCCGCCGACGCCCTGCACCACACGCGCCCAGATCAGCGCCGAGCTGGAGTCCGACAACGCCGCCAGGATCGAGCCGACCACGAAGATCGCGGTGCCGGCCATGAAGATCCGCTTGCGCCCCAGCCGGTCACCGATCCGGCCGACTGACAGCAACAGGGCCGCGAAGACGACGGAGTAGATGCTGTTGACCCACTGGGCGTCGGTGATGTTCAGGCTGAGCCCGGTCACGATCGTCGGAAGGGCGACCCCGACGATGGTGCCGTCCAGCACGATCATCCCCAGCCCGATGGCCAGCACCCACAACGCGGCCCACGGGTTACCGCCCTCCGAAGGCCCCCCTGACGGCACGGTCTCCTCGTCACCCGCTGTGGCGTTCACCCCTTGAGGCTATGGGTCGGCAAGAGGTCACACCGGGGCCGCACGAGGTCACGCGTCCTGCAGGCCGGCGCGCAGCTCGTTCAGCGGAGTCGTGTTGAACACGGTGCCCGCCAGGCGTTTGCCGGTCACTCCGGTCGAGTCGTCGGAGGCAAGCCAGACGGCGGCCGGCACGATGACCTCCGGCTCCGACCAGGGGGCGTGCGCCTTGATGTAGTCGGGCATCTTGTTCGGCCCGAACAGGTACGTGTCGGCCATCCCACCCGGGGACAGGCAGTTGACGCGAACACCCCGCTCCATCGACTCGGCGGCCGCGATCCGCACCAGCAGGTCGACGCTCGCCTTGGTCACCGCGTACACGCCGGCGCCGGCCCCCACCATCCGGCCGAGCTCGGAGCCGATCGCGATGAAGCTGCCCCCGGCAGGCATCAACGGAAGGGCGGCCTTCAGGCACAGCCACATTCCGACCGTGTTCACCGCGAGCAACCGCTGAACGACGTCGAGCTCATAGGTCTCCAAGGTCGTCATCCGCTGGTCGGTGATCGACGGCACCGCGATCCCCGCGTTGGCCACGAAGACGTCAAGCCGACCGAGCCGGCCCAGGGCCGTGGCTACCAGAGCAGCGACCGCGTCCTCGTCGGTGACGTCGGTGGGAACCACCTCGACCTGGGCGGCCCCCGCGTCCCGGCAGCGCGCCGCCACCCGATCCAGGTCGGCGACGGTGCGGGCGGCCAGCACGACCGAGGCCCCCTGCTGCGCGAACCCGGTGACCATCGCCTCGCCGAGACCGCGACTCGCCCCGGTGACCACCGCGACCTTGCCTTCCAGCGTGCCCATCTGCTGCCTCTCTTTCACCCGCTTACCAATGACAACCTACGACTCCACGCTGCGGGCGGGGGTGCCGGCGGCTCGCTACGTCATCTCGGTCGGGAGTGGCGTCAGCGGCGAGGTGGGGTCGACTCGCGTAGCACGACCGTGCCCTTGACCCGGCGCCGGCGGGGGGAGCCGGCGGGCGCCTCGGCGACGAGGTTCATGGCCTGCTCGCCCAGCTCGGTGAGCGGCAGGCGCACGGTCGTCAGTGACGGGCTGACGTCGCGCAGCGTGGCGATGTCGTCGAAGCCCGCCAGGGCGAGGTCATCAGGCAGGCGGATGCCGCGGTCTCGACAGGCCGCGATCGCCCCCATGGCCATCACGTCGTTCACGGCGAAGACGCAGTCGAGTTCGATTGTGCTGTCGAGCAGCTCGGTCATGGCCCGGTAGCCGCCGTCACGGGTGAAGTCGCCGTGCACCGCTACGGGTGGCTCGTAGCCCGCCTCGCCGACGCCCTGCTCGAAGCCGCGATGCCGGTCGCGCGCCGTGACGAGGTCAGCCGGCCCGGCCAGCACGCCGAACCGGGAGTAGCCCAAGGCGGTGAGCTCGCGGGCCAGGGTCGTGGCGCCGGCCCGGTTCTCGATGACGAGCGTGTCGACCGGCAGGCGGGCCTGGCTGATGGCCACCACGCGGCCACCGGCCTGTTCGAACGCCGTGATCTCGGCGTCGAGAGCGCCGTCGCGTTCGGTGCGCCGGCTGCCGACGATGATGGCGGCCCGGCCCCGCTGCGCTCGCAGCGCCCTCAGGTAGCGCACCTCCTGCTCGGGCCGGCCCAGGGTGGCGCTCAGCATGACGAGCAGGCCAGCATCGTCGGCCGCGCGCGAGACACCCGACGCGATCGCCGAGAAGTAGGGGTCGGCGATGTCGTGCACGATGAGCCCGACCACGGTCGTGGCCCCCTTGGCCATGGCCTGGGCCTGCGCGTTGGGGGCGTAGTCGAGCAGCTTCGCCGCCGCAGCCACTCTCTCCGCGAGGTCGGCCCGCACCGTGCGGGTGCTGCCGTTGAGGGCTCGCGACGCGGTGGCGACCGAGACGCCCGCCTCGCGGGCCACATCACTCAGCGTCACTGCTGCACCGGCCTGCACCACGGTGTCTCCTCGTCGTTCGGGAATGCGCCTTCCACGGCAGTCTAGGTGGCGCAGGTTGCCCACGATTCGTGGGTGGAGCTCGCTACCCTGCCGTGAGCCGGGTACTCCTCGAGCGCGGGTCGCCGCGGTCGGCTCCTCGTCGGCCACGACGCCCGTCGAGTCAGCGGTGCGTGCGGCTCATGCGCGCTTGATGGTGATGGTGGTTCCGTTGCTGTCGCCATCGGGGTCGCTGTTGGCGGTCGCCGAGTACTTCGACGAGGCCTTGGTCACGTCGGTCACCCTGAACGTCGTCGAGGTGGTGGACCGGCTGAGGGAGAAGTTGCCCAGCGTGCAGGTGCCATTGACCGCGGTGACGCAGGTCAGCGTCCCCTTGTGGTGGCTGAAGGTTCCACTGACGGTTGCCCCTGAGACGGTTTCCCCGCTTGAGTCCAGCACCGTGGCGGTCACCTTCGGTTGCCACTTCTTGAGCGACGAAGCGGCGGTGGTGGCATTGTCCAGGTCTCCGATGTGGTGGGTCGCCGGTGGGGGCGTGGACGTGGACGGCGGGGTGAAGATGTCGGCCCGGGTTACCGGGCCGGTGGGGGTGGGGCCGTTATAGGTGTACCCGCCGGTGGACAGGACCGAGCCGTCAGCCAGCGCGGTGAACGTGCCGATGGCTCCGTTTCGCCCGGGCATCTCGGTCCAGGTGCGGTTCGTCGGGCTGTAGAGGTAGTCGTTGGTGATGCCGGTGGCCAGGATCGAGCCGTTCGGGAGTGAGATGAGCTCGTCACCGAACGTCACGTCTGCATCGACGGTCCACTTGCCGGTGGTCGGGTTGACCTCCTCCACCGTGGTGGCGTAAGCGGGGAACCAGAGATAGTTCATGATGCCGCCGGCGAGCATGACGTTGCCGTTGGGCAGGGCCGCGAGGTCAACGCCCTGATCGCCGGGATTCACCGGTGGGACGGGCAGGGTTGCCCAGGTGTTGGTGGCCCAGTGGTACACGGACGGCCCCGTGATGGGCGAGCCTGGCATGCAGCAGTCGTACTTCATGGCCCTGAGGGTCACGACGTCACCGTTGGCCACCATCGCCGTGTCATTGTTCGACGATCTGGTCATGGCGGGCGGCGCCGCCAGGGCCGTCCAGGTGTGGGTGCCCGGGTTGTAGTCGGCGGCTGCATCGCCCAGCACGAAAACGTGATCGTTGGGGAGGGTCGCGGCGAAGGTGGCGCTGTAGTTGGCGGCCGGCATCCGCGGCCCCGTGGTCCAGACATTGGTGGTCGGGTTGTACAGCTCGGTGGCGGTGCCCGCGCCCCCCGCGACGAGCACGGTGCCGTCGGGCAGGGTCACGGCGGCGGCTTTCGTCACGGCGATAGGCATGTCGGCAGCGGCCTGCCAGGTGCCGGTGGCCGGGTTGTACAGCTCGCTGCTGGACAGGGCGGCTCCTGTGTTGACCCCGCCGGCGACCAGTACCCGCCCGTCGGCGAGCCGAGTGGCCGCGTGGTCAACACGTGCGGTGGTCATCGGCGAGGTACGGGCCCACCCGGTGGTCGGGCTCGCAGTGGCGGCAGCGAGCAGAGTCGCGCCGGTAGGTTCTGCGCCGCTCGCCCCAGCGGGCGAGGTGGCAACGAGGGCGGTCGCGACCATGGCGCCGGAGGCCACGAGCACGCTGGCTCGACGGATGAGAGCACGCGCCGGGTGCGGTCGGTGACCGCCGGCCGGGCTGCCTCGCTGAGCGGTGGATGGGTGGGAGTGGAACATGGTGTGAGCCCTCCGGTCCGGTCAGTGGCGACTCGGACCGGACGCCGTGTCGTCTCTAACACTAGTAGGTATGACTCTTAGATTGGACCGTACAGAAGTTTCTGTCAATACACGTTGGTTATAGATTCGGGCGAATGTCCGGCGCCCACCCGAAGCCACAGAACCGCAAGGGCCGTCAGTCCGGCTCTCATCGTGCGGTGGTTCGCTGAGTAGGACGCGGCTGGGGCGCTGGCGCTGGGCAGGAAAGAGGCTAGGCGCGGGACAAGAGCAGCGCTAAGGTGTTCGGTAAGCGCTTTCCGCATCGGCCGGCGCCCGCCCCGAGAGGAGTGCCCTAGTGGCCAGCGATGACCCAAACCGACCCAACATCCTGTTCGTGCTCACCGACGACCAAGGGCCGTGGGCGATGGGGTGCGCGGGCAACGACGAGATCCAGACCCCGGTGCTCGACCGCCTGGCCGCCGAGGGCACCCGGCTGGAGAGCTTCTTCTGCGCCTCACCCGTGTGCTCCCCTGCTCGCGCCAGCCTGCTGACCGGGCAGGTCCCCTCGGCGCACGGTGTGCACGACTACCTGCGCGGCACCCACGTGGGCGCCACCGCGACCGACTACCTCGCGGGCCAGACGCTCGTCACCGACGTGCTGGCCGAGCACGGCTACCGGCTGGGGCTCTCGGGCAAGTGGCACCTCGGCGCCAACGACCGCCCCCGCGCGGGGTTCGTGCACTGGTACTCCCACGAGGCCGGTGGCAGCGCCTACCACGACGCGCCGATGTACCGCGACGGCATCCGGGAGGCGACGCCCGGCTACCTGACCGACGCCCTCGCCGACGACGCGGTCGGGTTCGTGCGCGAGGCGGCGCAGCCCGACCAGCCCGACCCGTTCTTTCTCAGCCTGAACTTCACCGCGCCGCACAGCCCGTGGGCTGGACAGCACCCGCCCGAGGTGGAGGCCCTCTACGACGACTGCACCTTCGCGTCGTGTCCCCAGGGCGAGCGGCATCCGTGGGCCACAATGGCGAACGGCTCGCCCCTCGGCGGCGAGCCCGACACGCGAGCCGCGCTGGTCGGCTACTTCGCGGCAGTGACGGCGATGGACGCGGCCCTCGGGCGGGTCGTGGCCGAGCTCGAGCGGCTCGGCCTGCGCGAAAGCACGGTCATCGTCTTCAGCAGCGACAACGGCTTCAACGCCGGGCACCACGGCATCTGGGGCAAGGGCAACGGCACCTGGCCGCTCAACCTCTACGACAGCTCGGTCAAGGTGCCGGCCATCGTGAGCCAACCGGGTCGCGTCGCAGCCGGAGTTGTGCGCACCGAGCTGCTCTCGGCCTACGACCTGGCGGCCACCCTGCTCGAGCTCGTCGGTCTCGACCCGTCGCCGATGCAGACCGGCCCCGGCCGCTCGTTCGCGCCGTTGCTGCTCACCCCGACGGATGCCGGTGCCGACGCGGAGGTGCCCGCGGCGGGGGGTGCCGAGCGGGTGGTGGTGTTCGACGAGTACGGTCCGGCCCGGATGATCCGCAGTCGCGACTGGAAGTTCGTGCACCGCTGGCCCGACGGCCCGCACGAGCTGTACCACCTGGCCGCCGACCCGGGGGAGCGGGTCAACCTCGTCGATGACCCAGCCGCGCAAGAGGTGCGACGCGGGCTCGCTGACGACCTGGCGACCTGGTTCGCCCGGCACGTCGTTCCCGAACGAGACGGGGAGCAGCTGCCCGTCATCGGCACGGGCCAGGCTGAGCGGGCCGGTGAGCCTGACGCGTTCCAGGGCCCACTGTGGGATGCGGTCGCAGGGGCGCCGACGCCACGTTGAGGCGTGCGCTGCGTGCGTTCGCACGCTCGATTAGCGGAAGCGAGGGTCGCTCAGGCCGTAGCTGCGCAGGGTTCGGCGTCGGGACAGGCCGTGGGCGAGCCGTGCCAGCCGGTTCAGGCCGAGCCCGTGGCGTTCCTCGGGAGCAACTCGCCCGAGACGGTGCATGATCCACGGCTCGTGCGGGCTGCACACATGGTGGTCGACCAGGTCGATTCGGCATACGTGCTTGATGTTCTTGTAGCCGTAGAGCTGCGGCACGACGAGTCGGTACGGCGCCCCGTGGGCGCGGCCGAGTGGCTCGCCATCGCGGGTGTGCGCGAGCATGACGTCGTCGCGAAGCAGCAGGGCCAGCGGGATGCTGGCCATGGCGCCGTCGAGCCCGGTGAAGACCACGCCGGTGGTGGTCGCGTCGGCGTGGGGCGCCAGAAGCTGAGACCACAGGTCGGCGAAACTCCACCCGCTCCACCGGGTGCCCTCGACGCTCCACGTCATCACGCAGTGCAGGTCGAGCGCCTTCGTGGTCGCGGGCAGGGCGCCCAGGTCTTGGCGCGTCAGCGTTGTCGCACGACCGGCCCGACCCGTGACCGTGATCACCGGTTCCACCGGCAGCGCGAACGGCGTGCACAGGTACTGCGGCAGGCCGAAGCGAGGGGCCGGGCCGATCAGCACCCGTTGGCCGGGGGCCACGTCGTTGTGAACCGCGGGCCGGGCTCGGCGCGCGATCGTGTGCAGCAGATCGCGGCGAATCAGCCCGCTGAACGGCCGGATCAGCAGCCAGTAGGGGCGGAACCGGCGTAGAGCAGACTCGTCGGTCGGTTCGCACAACGTGGTGGTGGCGACCCGCGTGCCCCCGGAGGGCAGCTCTTCGAGGGCGAAGTCCATCCCGTACTTGAGCCAGCCCGGCTCGGCGAAGTCGGCGATGCCCTGCAGGTTCGTCACCGAAGGGCCACGCTCGGGCCGCAGCTGCCACGGCCGCCCGATGGCCCCGGTCGCGGCGTACCAGGGAGCATGCAGGTGCAGCGGAACGACCGGCCCTCGGCCCAGCACCCGCCGCCCGCGCGCCGTGGGGGTGCGTCCCATGCCGCGCAACAGCATCAAGGGGGTGGTGAGCCGCAGGTCGCTCCATCGCAGGGCCGTCAGCGCCGACCAGACCTGATCAGGTGAGGCTTCGATGTCGAGCGCGTGCCGTTCGGAGAATCGAGATCGGGGCAGTGCCTCGGCCAGCGTCGTCATCATCACCGAACCGTACCGCATAATAGAATGAGGATTCTAGATCGGCTTCACTACAATGCGCAGGTGCCTCGTCCCGCTCGGTTCACCCATGACGACATCCTCGACGCGGCGCTCGCCGGCGTCGTCAACGAGGGGCCACGAGTCAGCGTCGCCGACATCGCCCACCAGCTCCAGGGGCCGGTTGGGTCGATCTACCACCGCTTCTCCTCCCGCGACGCCTTGATGGTGCGCCTCTGGATGCGCAGCGTGGAGCGTTTTCAGGCGGGTCTCGCCCCCCTGGCCCTCATCCCCGATCCACACGAGGCACTGATCGCCATGGCGCGACACATCCCGCAGTTCTGCCGAGCCCACCAGGACGAGGCCACCAGTCTCACGTTGTTCCGTCAGGATCGGCTGCTCGATGAGTGCCCTGACGAGCTTCTCGACGTCGTCGCCACGATGAACGACACGGTGATCGCTCTCCTGGCCGACGTGACGAGGCGGAGATACAGCCGAGTCACCGAGCGCCACCTTCACTGCGTTCGGATGGCGACGGTGGTGGCTCCGTACGGCCTCGTCAGGCCGTACCTCGGCGGGCCGATCCCGCCCCTGGTCGATGACGCCACGGTCGCGGCAGCCGACGCCATCCTTCGCCTCGGCGACCATCCCTATCGGTCGGAGTAGCGGCTCACCGCAGGGGCTACGCCACCGCTGGCCCCACGCGGGCCGCCACCCCAGGTGTTCGGAGGGCGATCTCGGATCAGAGGGCGATGACGTGCACCAGGTCGTGGAGGCCTGAGAAGTCGTCGGCGTTGCGGGTATAGAGGTCGAGCCCGTTGGCATGGGCGGTCGCTGCGATCAACAGGTCGGCCAGTCGGCTTCGCGGGTGGCGGCCCTCACCGACAATGGCTGCGACGACGAGGCCATAGCTGCGAACCGCGCTGGTATCGAAGGGGATCGGCTCCAACTTCGCTTCAACCTCCTGCAACCGCACCTGCCGCCGGGCTCGTTCGGCCGACGTGGTGGCCAGGAGCGGCCCAGCGGCCAGCTCGGCAGCGGTGATTGCCGAGATGGCCATCTCGTCAGGCAGGGCCGCGACCACCAACGGGTCGTGCCAGTCGATGACGACCGACGTGTCGAGCAGCCCCGACGTCACAGCGTCTGGTCGATCAGCTGGTCGAGGTCAGCACGAAACTGGTCTCGGTCGATGCGCACAGCGGATGCCGCCAGGGTTGCGACCTCGTCACGGGTGATGAAGGTCCGCCGGCCGGAGCGGATCGGCCGGATCTCGGCGACGGGTTCACCAGCTCTGGTCACGATGAACGTCTCACCGGCGGTCACCGCGTCGATCACCTTGGCGTTGTCGTTGCGGAGCACGCGCTGGGGGATGGTCCTGGTCATCACCTAATCGTAGCAAGGCGTAGCACACCAGGCTACGAAGCGATTTCCTGAAGATGGCGGATGCCGTGGAGGGTCAGCCATCGGCACACGTGCAGACGCTGGTTGGATCGGGGGATGACTGACCTCGCCCTGCCGGCTGCTGACCTGTTCGACACGTGGGCGGACTGCGTTCGCGAGTTCGGAGACGACCGTCGCGACGGGTCTGGCGACTGGCAGATCGAGCACTTCGGGGCAGACCGGGCCACCTTCGATGCCCTCCTCGAGATCTGCCGAACCGAGGCCGACCCGACCAGCACGCTGCCCGAGGGCCACGTGCACTGTGACTACTACTGGATCGTCGAGGGCGGAGAGGACGCAGATGATCCAACCGAGCGCGGCCTGATCGGCTTCATGGCGGTGCGGCACTCGATCGACACCGAGTTCCTCCGCACGTTGGGCGGCCACATCGGCTACTCGATCCGGCCTTCTCGGCGTCGCCGAGGGCACGCCTCCCGCGCCCTCGGGCTGGCACTCGACCGCGCACGGGAGGTGGGCCTCGACCGGGTGCTGATCACCTGTGACCCCGACAACGTGGGCTCGGCCCGCGTCATCGAGGGCCAGGGTGGGGTGTTGGACATCGCGCCCAGCGACAACTGCCGCTACTGGATCACCCTCTGACCGAAGCCCCGACCTGCCCCCGGTTCGAGGTCGTCCACCGCGCCTGAGCGCGGCCAGATGCCTCGAACCCGGGAGTCGCGGGTACCTGGCTACGCAGGGGGCGTGAGCGCGCTCGTCACCCAGCGGCATCCGGCTTCGCCCAGCTCGGTGAGCGACGGCGCCTCCGGGTGCCAGGCCCGCTCGTACTCCCACGACACCCAGTCGGTCAGGTTCCGGTCCCGCACCAGCGCGAGGCACTGGTACAGCGGCAGCACCCCTTCGCCGAGGGGGAGGGGGGCCAGGTCGTCGGACGAAGCGACGTCCTTGACCTGAAGGTAGGCAAGCCGGCCCTCGAGCAACCGCGCGGTGTCATCGGGGCCCTCCCGGCCCAGCCAGGTGTGTAGCGCATCCCAGATGACGCTGACCTGCTCACAACCGTCTGCGGCCAGCAGCCGCAGCACATCGACGGCGGTGGGGTGGCTGTCGTGGGTCTCGAGGGCCACCTGCACGCCGAGACCCTCACTGGCCGCGACGATCGCGGCCAGCCGCCGGGCGGCGCGCTGCTCGACGGCGGCGGTCGCCGGCACCCCTCGCGTGCCGCCGGGAAACACGCGCACCCAGGGCGCCCCGAGGTCGTGGGCCAGGCGCACCTCGGCCCGTCCCGCCTCGACCACCGCGTCGTCGTCGATCGCGACGTTGCACAGCTTCACGTAGGAGGCGATCGAGAGAGCCTGCACGCCGGCGTCGTCGAGGGCACGGCGCCAGCGGCGCCGGTCAGCACCCGGTGCCGAGGTGCTGACCGTGGCGTCGGGCCCGGAACGCAGCTCGAGCCCCGAGTACCCCTGACCACCAGCGAGAGCGGCGGCTTCAGCGAGCGACAGTTCCGGGCAGCCGAGGGTGGACAGGGCAAGCAGCATCGACACACTTCCGTTCCGAGTCGTTCGTGGTGCCCCCATGGTAAGCGCTTGCCAAACGAGTCGACACTCTCGACCGAAGAGCGATCAGCCCAACAACCGGACAGCGCGGGTGACGAAGAAGAGCCCGGCACCGGCGCTGGCCAGCACGAGCACCATCCGGCCCCAGCGGGTGATGAGGTGGTGCAGGGCATCGAGGGCTCGCTCGCCTACGTCGGGTGCGACCATCGTGAGCACCACCGGGCCCCAGGCGGGTACTGCCGCGATGCTCACCAACACCGCGACCAGCACCGCACGACCGAGAAAGCCGACAGCGGCGCTCGAGATCACCTTGGCCGCCGGCACCATCAACGCGAGAGTCGTGACGTTCGTGGCCATGGAGAAGACGCCGAACGGCAGGGCTGCCTGGGCCACCCTCGGGTGGGTGCGTCTGACGGTCGACGGCACCTGGCGGCGGCGGCCCAGCGCGAGCACGAGAGCCGCGAGCCCGAGCAGCACCGAGCCGACGACGAGGTCGAGCGACTCGCTGAGCCGCGGCTCGGTCGGGAGCCGGAAGGCACGACCCAGCACGACCATCGCCACCACCAGCACGAGCAGGGTGATGACGACACCCGCGGCGTAGAGCGTTCCGGTGCGGCGGCCGTCGCGACGGGCAAGGAGCAGGGTCTGCTCGGTCAGCATGACCGGGCTGACGGCCCCCGCCACCGCCAGCGGGACGATGAGGACCAACGCTCCCAGCACGCCAGCAACGTAGCAGTCAGGCGCGCCGGCTGACCCGGCCGCCGCAGGTGCGGCTGCGTTCGCGACAACCGTCGTTGAGGCAGGTCGACAGCACGATGACATCCAGATGTCGTGAGGCGGTCAGCACCGTGGACTACTCGGGGACACTCCCAGGTACGCGATGAGCCCAGCAGAACCGTGACATAGAGCTTCCACGTAATCAGGCCCACCATGGAGGAAAAAAGCAGCTATCCGAAGGCCGAAAGACCCTGTACGCGACCTGCCACGGTGGGCAGGGTTGAGGTACACGAGAGGGAGGTATGTGATGGAGGGACAGGTCATCACGGTCGGCGTGGACGGCTCGAAGTCGTCGATGACGGCGGTGCAGTTCGCGCTTGAAGAAGCGAAGGTGCGTGGCGCCACGGTCCGCGCCGTGACCGCCTGGGAGGTGGACACCGCCTACGCGGCTCGCGGCTTCCCCCTGTTGGACGAGGAGCGCGCCGCTCAGGTGAAGTCCGCGACCGCGGTGCAGGACAGAGCGATCGAACGCGCCTTGCAGGCGGTCGAAGACCCACCCTCGATCGAGCGAAGGATCGTGCGCGGACGACCCGGTCACGCGTTGGTGGAGCTGTCTGCCGACGCCGGCTTGCTGGTCGTCGGCACCGAGCACAAGGGTGCCCTCAAACGTGTCGTGGTGGGTTCGACCAGCAACCATTGCACCAAGTACTCACGAATCCCCGTGGTGGTGGTTCCGTTCGTGGACTCAGACCTCTACCGGGACGAGGCTTGACCCCCCACGACGACGGCGGATCGGATACGGGCCGCCGGCTGGTGGTGGGAAGGTGCATGACCCAGCCGCTGCCCGCCCTTGCCCGCACGGGCCGACGATGCCGAGGAGTATTCTTGAGGAGTAGCCGGACCTCCTGACCTCGTTTCGCGGCAGCTGGTGCCGGGGCCCACGCGATGGACTTGTCCGGCCGGATGAGGTGATCGTCGTGGTAGTTCTCGGTTTGGTCGTGGTGCTGGTCGGTCTGGCCGTCGTGGTCATCGAGGCGCATGCCTCGACCGGCGGCGTGCTGGGGGTGGCAGGCGTGCTGGCCTTCGCTGCAGGTATCGGGTTGATCATGTCGGGTTCGGGCGCGCCCCCGGTGGTCACGATCCCGGTCGCGGTGCTGCTTGCCGTGGCGGGGCTGCTCGGCGTCATGCTGATGGCGCGCAAGGTGGTGCAGGCCCGCAAGCAGGCGCCTCGGGTGGGCCCGACCGCCCTGATCGGCACGGTGGCCACCGTGAGCACCTGGAACCAGCAGGAGGGTCAGGTCACGGCCGACGGTGCCCTCTGGCGCGCAGTGCTCTCCGGTGACTGGCACGACTCACGACCGGTGCCGGGTGAGACCGTCGCCGTCGATGCGCTGGACGGGCTGACGATGTCGGTGCGCCCGCTCTACGCCCGAGGGGAGTGACGCCGATATGGGCATTACAGCCATCGTCGGTGTCGTCGTCGCCGTCATCGTGTTGGCGGCCCTGAGCTCATCGGTTCGCGTGCTGCGCGAGTACGAGCGCGGTGTCGTCTTTCGGCTCGGCCGACTCATCGACCTCAAGAATGCGGGCCTGGTGCTGCTGATCCCGGTCGTCGACAAGATGGAACGGGTCAGCCTGCGCATCATCACGCTGAAGGTTCCGCCCCAGGACGTCATCACGCGCGACAACGTGCCGGTGCGGGTGACGGCCGTGGCCTACTTTCGGGTGATCGACGCCAACAAGGCGATCGTGGAGGTGGAGGACTACTTCGCGGCCACCAGCCAGATCGCGCAGACCTCGCTGCGGGCCGTGTTGGGCAAGGCCGAGCTCGACACCCTGCTGGCCGAACGGGAGCGTCTCAACGAAGACCTGCAGAAGGTCATCGACCAACAGACCGAGCCGTGGGGGGTCAAGGTCTTGATCGTCGAGATCAAGGACGTCGACGTGCCCGACAACATGAAGCGCGCTATCGCCCGGCAGGCCGAGGCCGAACGAGAGCGTCGCGCGAAGGTCATCAACGCCGAGGGCGAGTTCCAGGCCTCTGCCCGACTGGCTGATGCAGCCGATGTGATGGGCCGCAACCCGTCCACGCTGCAGCTGCGGTACCTGCAGACCCTGACCGAGATCAGCAGCGCCAGCAGCACCACGGCCGTGATCCCGCTGCCCGTCAACCTGCTCGGACCCCTGCTGACGCAGCAGGGTCGGCCGCGGGACGCAGGGCACGCGGGCGACTCGAGAGACGCCGCGGAGGCAACGGGCTAGTAGGGCTACTGCCCGCCGCCGAGAGCGTTCGACCCCACGCGGAAGATCCCCTGGTTGGCGGCGTCGGCGCGCCAGACGTCGTCACGCAGCCAACCGCAGTGGTGGCTGTGGCCGTCGACCACGACGAGCACGCCGTCGGCCAACCACTCCACCGCGACTGTCTCGGCGAGCGTCGGGTCCCAGTCGTGACCGAGGTGGACCATCCAGGCGAGCTGCACGGCACCGTCGAACCCGGCATCCGTCTCGAGCCACGGCAGCCCGACGTGGTCGCCGAGGGCATGAAGGTAGGGCCGAGCCTCGACGCCGGCCCGGAACGGCGGGTCGGCCCGGTCGTCGCCTGCCGCATCCGCTGTCGTGACCCACGCCAGGCCCGACACCAGACCGTCGGGGCGGGTGGCGCCGGCGCAGCCGGGGCCGGTGGCAGCTGCGAGGGGCACGTTGGCCGAGACCGCCCACCCCGTGCAGCGCACCGGCTGGTCGAGCACCCCGCGCAGACGGGCGACGCGAACCTCGGCGGCCCCGACGACGACGGTGGCGAGGTCGACGACCACATCACGACCCTGCGCGTCGATTCGCCACCGGCTGACCGCGCCCTCGCGGTGCACGGCCCCGGCGAGCAGTCCCCGGTGCCGGCTCGGTGCCCCGCGCCTGCCGACAGTCACCGTGTTGTCATCGAGCCCGTCGGGCCCATCGAGGTGCACGGGCACGGTGGCGCTGCTGTAGGCGAGGCGGCGGTACAGCGGGTCAGGCCGCTGCGGGTGGCCGTCGGAACCGTGGTTGAGCAGGCGCACGATGCCGTCGTTGCGGTGGCCGACCGCGAGCCACCGCGGGCCGCCCATGGGTCGCAGTACGTCGCGCCTTTCCAGCGGAAGCGGCGCCTCGACGTCGGCCCAGGCCGGATGCCGCTGCGCGAGCAGAAGCCCGAGAAACCCCTTGCTCGCCCACAGCGGTGAACCGGGGGCGTTGTAGCTCTGAAGCAGGTCAGGTGCTGGTCGCTTCCAGCCGAGGCCGAGCACCCCGTCGTCGAGCTCACCGGCGTCGACGAAGCCCCGCAGCATCCCGCTGGTCAGTCGGCGGGTGCGACCGGGCGGCAGCGGTGAGACACGCTGCAGCTCACCCATCCAGAACGGGGCCGCCATGCCCCACCGGTAGATGAGCGAGCGACCCTGCAACACCGCGCTGCCCGTGGCGTCGAAGAGATGCTGGTAGTCGTCGAGGAAGGTGCGCAACCGGGTGCGGTAGACATCGAACGAGGGGTTCGTTCCGGCCGCGTCGCCCGGCAGGCCACCGAGCAGCTGCTCGATGAAGAACGGATAGAGGTGAAAGGTCCAGCCGTTGTAGTGGTCGAAGCGGCGGCCCGGGCCGTCGCTGTACCAGCCGTCGCCGACGTACCACTCGTCGATGCGGTTGAGGGCGCCGTCGATGGCAACGGCGTCGTGGTCGGCCCCGACCGAGGCGAGAAAGGCCTGCACGGTGGCGCCGAAGAGCACGTGGTTGTTGTCGGCGCACCACGACGCGCGGGCGCCCGCGAGCCAGTCGACCAGCTGCGCGCGGGTGCGGTCGGGGAGGTGGTCCCACAGCCAGGGCCGAGACCAGTGCAATCCCAGGGCCACCGCGGTTGCCTCGACGAGCACCTGGTCGTGGTGCCCGATACGGGGCCAGGCCTCGGCGTCCCCGGGGCGGGTGCCGGCAGCCAGCGCCTGGGGGTAGCGCTCGACCAGCCCGGCGGGTTGCCCGCCCTGGCTTCCCGCGAGCCGTAGCGCTCCGAGCAGGAAGGCGCGGGCGAAACCTTCGAGCTCGTCGGTTGCAGCCGCGGGGCCGTTGCCGGGGAAGCGAACTCGTGCTCCCGCGGGTGAGGTGTGCTTGGCCGCGCCGGCGAGCAGGTGGTCGGCGCAGGCCTCCCAGTGCAGCCGGGTGTAGCCGGATCGAGGCGACCGGACGCGGTCGGGTTCGGGCAGGGGCAACACGTGGCTCAGACGGCGGCGTCGACGGTGGCCCGCGTCGACGCGATCGGCACCGCCCGCCCGTCAGCCTCTGCCGAGTCGTAGGTGGCCAGCACCAGCTCGACGACGTGGCGGCTGTGCGCCGGCGTGACGGCGAAGGCGCCGCCCGCAACCGCCGACGCGAAGTCGGCCAGCTGCAGCCGGAACGCCTCCGGGATGTCGTCGCTCGACGGCTCGTGCAGCACCTCCGACGTACCGTCGCGACGCAGCAGCGCGCCGACTCTCGGGTTGGACACGAGGGTACCCTCGTCACCCACGAGGGTGATCTCGTCGGTAGGTCGCGGTGAGTCGGAGACGACGGTCACGGTCGCCGCCACCCCGTTGTCGAGCCGGAGCGTCACGGAGGCGTCGGTCTCGACCGCCACTCCGAACCGGCTCAGCGTCGTCGCCGAGACCGACGTCACCGGGGATCCGCCGAGCCAGACCACGCGGTCGAGGCAGTGGGCCCCGATGTTCATCATGGCGCCACCCCCAGCGAGCTCACGGCTGAGGAACCAGGATGAGCGGGTGCCCGGGCGGTAGTCGGTGGTGCGGTAGTCGTGTATCAGGCGCACGGCGCCGATGGCCCCCCGGGCGACGGCCTGGGCCAGCGCGGTCTTCTCCGGCAGGTAGTGCTGGATGTGACCGACCCGCATCACCACGCCGGCCCGCTCCGCGGCATCCGTCATGGCGTCACAGTCGGCGAGAGTGATCGCCATCGGCTTCTCGACGAGCACCTGCTGACCGGCCTCGGCGGCGGCCACGGCCATCTCGCGGTGCAGGAAGTGCGGGGTGTTGACGATGACCGCGTCAGTGGTCCCGCTGGCGAGCAGGTCACGGTAGTCGGTGAAGACCGCTGCGCCGACCGGCTCGGCCACCTCGGCGGCGGTATGGGGTTGAAGGTCGCAGACCGCCGTCAGCTGCACGTCGGTCAGCAGGCCGGCGGCTCGTGCGTGCAGGGGCGCGACGGCGCCGGCTCCGATGATTCCGATGCGCATGAGGTTCTCTTTCGTTGAGGTCACGGTCACAGCTCGAGGTCAGCGGTGCGGGCGCCGCATGAGGCTCGGATCACGATTCGGGGCCTGAGCTTGACCTGATGGATAGGGCAGGCGTCGCCTTCGGTGAGGCGGCGTAGCAGCACCTCGGCCGCCATCCGCCCGACGCGGAACTTCGGGGGCGCCACCGCGGTCAGGGGCACCTCGGCCAGGTCGGCGGTCTCGTCGTCGTACGAGACGAGCGCGAGGTCTCCCGGCACCTGCAGACCGCGCTGCCCGACGGCGCGGGCGATGAGCGTCGCCTCGCGGTCACCGAAGACGAGGGCCGCTGTCGAGCCTGCGGCGACGAGTCGTTCGACCATGTCGCTCGCCATCTCGTCACTCCACTGCGGCTTGGGGGCGGTCAGGTGCTCCTGGCGTTCGAGGCCGAGGTCTGAGACGGCCGCCTCGAACCCGATCGTCACCCACTCGATGGTCGGGTTGGCGCTACGGGCCACGAGCGATATGCGGGTGTGGTCGAGACGGTGCAGGTGGCGCACGGCGTCGTAGGCGCCCCCCGCGTGGTCGGAGCACACGTACTCGGACCGGTCGGCCGCGCCGCCGTCGATGACGTGTCGCTCGACCAGAACCGTCGGCACGGGCAACGCCATGAGCTCGTCGACCCGCGCCTGGGGGTCGGCCAGCCCGACGAGCGTGGGCACGACCAGCAACCCGTCGATGTCACTCTCGAGCAGAAACTGCAGGTCGCGATGCTCCTCGGCCTCGTCGTAGTGGTAGGTCGAGAGCTGCATGCCGGCGCCCGCCGACGACAGGGCTTCTTCGATGCCGGCCAGCACGCGAGGGTAGTACTGCTGGGCGCTCGGCACGAGAACCCCCACGCGTCGCCGGGGCGCCCTGGTTCGCACCTCCCGTGACCGCACGAAGCTGCCGGCGCCCTGCCGGCGGTCGACGAGCCCCTGCTGAACCAGCTCGTCGAAGGCACGCCGGACGGTGGTCAGTGACAGGCCGGTGTCCTTGGCGAGCTGGCTCTCGGTCGGCAGCTTGCTGCCGGGTGCCCAGTCGCCCGCGAGGATACCGCGGCGCAGGTCACCCGCGAGAGCCTGGAACTTCAGGTCGCGAGCAGCGGCATCACGGGCACTGGCGTGATGCCGGGAAGCGCTGCGTGCCATGGTTCCTCCTCGAGCCGGCCAACCGCGAGCCTCAGCGGAGTGGGTGAATGGTGACGAGCAACGTCACTGCTCGCCCATTGTGGCGAACATTTAGACAGGAATAAAGACGCAATGCCAAAGGAGTTGCGTCAAGGCGAGTCGCCGCCCTCGTCGTAGGCTTGAAGCGGTCGTGTAACCGGGGCTAAGCCTTGGCACCCTCACGTCTTCACCATCTGACAGCCCACCGCGTCCGGGGCGACGCTCCGGGCCCGCCCGGGAAGGCACTTGCCCGCGATCGTGACATCGATGCATAGCCCCCGACGAGGTCTCGTGACCCTCGATGCAGCTGGTGGTCGCCCGCGCGGTGCAGACGGCGTTCGACCAGGACACCAAGACGGAGAACCACTGCCGCACGCGCGTGTGCGCCATGACCGCACCGCGCACGTGCTTCAGGACCGGGACCCACGACCATCGGCTGCGCGGTCTCCAAGGCCAGTCGGTACCTCCGGCTGGGCTCGACAGGGCCTATTCAGGAAGGGTCCGATGGTTGGGGGCAGTCGATGAGGGCGGCTACCGCATCCGTGCCTGTCGCGACCCCAAACGGTGCGGTCCACAGGCCGGTGGTGCGGGGCACGTCAAGCCCTGGCCACGGGTTCTCGACACACGCCACCACGGGGAGGAAGGTGATCTTTGACGCGTGTGCTCTTGGTGAGGCCACCCGGTCCGGGGCCATGCCGTAGGAGGCGCCACACTCATGACCCGCACCATCGCCCGCTACGGCTGGCTCCCGGACCTGCCCGATCAGCGCGACCACCTCTACGCCGCCCCGCCGGCGGTTTTGGGTAAGCTCCCGGCCCGGGTCAACCTCACCGCCAGCTGCCCACCGGTCTACGACCAGGGTCAGCTCGGCAGCTGCACCGGCAATGGCATCGCCGGCGCACTGCAGTTCGACGCGCTCAAGGAGAAGCTGGCCGACACGAGCACCCCGTCACGGCTGTTCATCTACTACAACGAGCGGGTCATCGAGGGCACCGTCGCCCAGGACGCAGGCGCAATGATCCGCGACGGCATCAAGACGGTGAACGCCCAAGGGGCCTGCCCAGAAACCGAGTGGCCTTACGACGTCGCCCTGTTCGCGACCAAGCCTTCGGACGCCTGCTTCCAGGACGCGTCCCAGCACCGGGCGATCGGCTACGCCCAGGTCGCGCAGACGTTGCCGCAGATGAGGGGCTGTCTCGCCTCGGGATACCCCTTCGTCCTCGGGTTCACCGTCTACGAGAGTTTCGAGAGCCCGCAGGTGGCCAATACCGGCAAGGTCCCCATGCCAAGCCCCAGCGAGAAGGTGCTCGGTGGGCACTGCGTGGTCGCTGTCGGCTACGACGACACCATCGCACGGTTTCGCATCCGCAACTCCTGGGGCGCCGGCTGGGGCCATCACGGCTACGCCACCATGCCCTACGCCTACCTCCTCTCCACCGGGCTGGCCAGCGACTTCTGGACCATCCGCACCATTTCCTAGCAGAGCCCAACCCTGCCCCGCTTCGGCACCGGAAGCCTGGTCAGTTCTCCCCGGACATCTCCTCACCAGGCAGACCATCTCGCAAAGGAAGCACCATGAACGACTTTCAGGGCCTCGTCGCCATCGTGACCGGAGGCGCCTCCGGCATCGGTGCCGCAGTCGTCGACGTGCTCACCTCGCGGGGAGCGCTCGTCGGCGTTCTCGATCTCGATTCAGCAGCGGTAGCCCAGAGCGAGTTCGTCCTGCCCCTGGTGTGTGACGTCGGCGATGACACCTCGGTGACGGCCGCTGTGGCCGCCGTGGCCGAGCGCTTCGGAGGGATCGACATCGTGGTCAACAACGCAGGGATCGGTGCCCAGGGCGATGTGGCCTCCGACGATGATGACGAGTGGCACCGAGTCTGGGACGTCAACGTGCTCGGGATCGTGCGCGTGACCCGAGCCGCTCTGCCTCTGCTGCGTGTATCGTCGGCGGCGGCCGTGGTCAACACCGGGTCGGTCGCCGCGACACAGGGCCTGCCGCAGCGAGCCCTCTACTCGGCGACCAAAGGTGCGGTGCACTCGTTGACCCGCGCCATGGCCGTCGACCACCTCGCCGACGGCATCCGGGTCAACGCCGTGGCGCCCGGCACCGCAGACACCCCCTGGGTGAGCCGGCTGCTCGAAGGCGCTGACGATCCCGCCGCCGAGCGCGCGGCCCTGAACGCGCGACAGCCCCACGGCCGGCTTGTCAGCGCGCAGGAGGTGGCGGGCGCCGTGGCCTACCTCGCGTCACCGCGCTCCGGTTCCACCAACGGGGTGTGCCTTGCCGTCGACGGGGGCATGGACAACATCGTCCCCCGGCCTCGAGCGACCTGAGCACCGGGCATCGACGGGTTGTGCAGGTCTGCATCTTACGGATCCATCGAACAGCGGACGTTGCTGAATGGTCGGTCATGCATCGTTGTGGATGGCTATGCACGTACCGGTCGACCGCCGATCCATGACCGGGACTGGTGTCTATAGGGGCGCTCACTTCGCCCACTCTGACGCGGGTGTCGAGGCGCCGTCCGTGAGAGGGTGCTCCGATGACCTGGGCCCCTGTTCTCGACGCCCGCGCATACGGCACGTGGACGCTCGGTGACCGCACCGTCAACCGACTCGGCCTGGGCGCTATGCGACTCACCGGCACAGCCGCCTTCGACCTCGGTGCGCGCCGTGATCGCGAAACTTCTATTGCAGTGCTGCGCCGCGCCGTTGAACTGGGGGTCAACCATGTCGACACCGCGGCGTTCTACTTCTCGCCGTGGCTCTCGTCCAACCAGCTGATCCACGCCGCTCTCGCCCCGTACGACGACGACCTGACCATCGTCACCAAGGTCGGCCCGAGCCGCGACCCGTCGGGAGACTGGATGACCTGGGCTGCGCCGGAACAGCTACGCGGCCAGGTCGAGCAGAACCTCCGCGAGCTCGGCCGCGACCACCTCGACGTCGTGAACTACCGCCACTCCGGACCGAAGCGAGCGCTGGTAGACCATGTCGGGGCACTGTCCGACCTGGCAAGGGACGGCCTGATTCGTCATGTGGGTGTCTCCAACGTGACGCTTCAGCAGGTCCGCGACGCCCAGACCGTCACCCAGATCGTCTGCGTGCAGAACCGTTACGCCGTCGGCTACCGAGCCTCGGGCGCGAACGAGGTCCTTGACCACTGCGCGGAGCAGGGGATCGCGTTCGTCCCGTTCTTTGCCATCGCCGGTCAGGGCAAGGAGGGTAGGCCGGCAGCTGAGCAAGCCACCCAGGACGCGGTCAATGAGGTTGCTGAGGCACACGGAGCTAGCCCCGCGCAGGTCCGCCTGGCCTGGTCACTGGCTCAGGGGCCGCACGTGCTGGCGATCCCCGGCACCGGCGACCCTGCCCACCTCGAGGACAACGTCGCGGCCGCCTCGCTGCGGCTGACGCCCGAAGAGGTCGCGCGTCTCGACACCCTGGACTGAGCCCCGTCCGAGTAGATGCCCACGACAAGGCCCGTCGGCGACACGACCGGGCAGGTCCCCAGACGTTGACGCAACCAGAGGCCTGTCCCGATGGCAGCATGTAGCCGTGCCTGCCGACATCCTTGAACTCGCTGCTGCGATCGACGCGACCTGCCGGATCTCCGGAGAGTTCACGCTTCGGAGTGGGTCCATCACTGACCAGTACTTCGACAAGTACCGCTTCGAAGGAGACCCGCAGCTTCTCCGACGCGTCGCCGAGCACATGGTCCCCCTGCTCCCTGCGGACACCCAGGTCTTGGGTGGGCTGGAGCTCGGTGGCGTCCCTATCGCCACCGTGGTCAGCGCTCTGACCGGGCTGCCGTCCATCTTCGTCAGGAAGCAGGCCAAGACGTACGGCACCTGCCGACTGGCCGAGGGCGGAGCCTTTGCCGCACGAACCGTCACCTTGATCGAGGACATCATCACCACCGGCGGCGCTGCACGAACCGCGGCGATCGCCTTGCGTGAGCTGGATGCGACCGTTCACACCGTCGTCTGCGCCATCGACAGGTCAGTTCCGGACGCCAACACCCTCCACGAGATCGGCCTCTCCACCGTTTCCGTCATGACCATGGCAGACCTGAACGCGGCCCGTCACTGAAGGCTCGGTCCGGCCAAGCATCCACGGAAGTCCCCCCGTTGCCGCGATCCGTGAGGTGGTGGCGCCGATGCGGGAGTGATGGTCCGGCCCGCGTGAGAGGTTGACGTCATGACGGACGTGGTGGAGGCGCTGTGCAGGTTCTGGGGTCTGCCCAGCGCGGAGCTGAAGCCGCTCGGTGGCGGTATGAACTCCGAGACGTGGCTGGTCGAGGATGGGAGAACGACCTACGTCGCCAAGCAGGTCCCTTCATCTCAGATCGCTGATTTCATCGCAGGCTGCGAGGCGGCCGCGACTCTCGCTGACTGCGGCATCGTCACCGGTCGTCCAGTGCCGACCATCGATGGAAGGCTCGCGGTGAGTGACCACGGGCTGGCGCTGCTTGAACACGTGCCGGGCCTCGAGCTAGACGGCGAGACCGATCAGGAGCAGCGCTGGATGGGCTCCACTCTGGCGCGGGTCCATCTCGCGGGCCACCCCGCGCCCGGTGCCAACGCGTCCACGTTCATGAGCGACTGGCTCTCACCTCAACTCCCTGGAGTGCGGGCCCACCCCTGGCTCCTCCAGGCCATCGAGGCGGTCCGCGCCGAGACAGACCCCTTGACGCTGACCTGGTCGATGCTGCACACCGACCCGACCCCGGAAGCCTTCGTGCACGAGGAGCGCACCGGGGTGACCGGCCTCATCGACTGGGCGGGAGCCCGACACGGGCCCGTTCTGTATGACGTGGCTTCGGCCGTGATGTACCTCGGTGGCCCGGGCGACGCTTCCGCCTTCCTGGATGCCTACGGGCAGCATGGCGTGCTTGGTCCGGACGAGTTGGTGCTGCTGGACTCCTTCCGGATATTCCGTTGGGCGGTCCAAGGCGCCTACTTCGCATGGCGCTTGGCTGGCAACAACCTGGTGGGGATCGACGATCAGCTCGAGAATCAGAGCGGCCTCGACCGTGCCCGTGGCGGACTCGAAGGACTCGGCATTACCCAGCCATAGCATTCGAGGACCTCGGTCTGCCGTCCTTCAGACCCTCGATGCGGCGCCGCTCGACGCGGAATCATCAGCGTCGGATGTTTACCGGATCTTCCGCGCGCCGGACGTCCCTCCGTGCTCGCCAAGGGCCCCGGACAAGGGAGTCCGAGGACTTGCGCGCCTCAGGAGGGTGCGCCTGGATCCTCGTTGTTGGCAAGGTCGAGTGCCTCCTCGAACCCGCATGTACATTCGGGATCGGGCGCCCGGCAGGCCTCCTCGTGGTGGCCGTATCGACGAAGTGCGCGGGCAAGGACGTCACGCTGATGCTGCAGGTCGGTTACCGGCTGCGAACCACGTGTCGGCGTGGCCGCGTCGCCAGGTTCACGTACTGCCTGTGGCTCGTTGGCGGCCCATGTTCGCGCCCGGAGGTATGCCTGGCCGGGGTCGACGCCCTGACCGACGAGCGCTTCGGAGACTATGGGATCGTCGACTTTCACCAGGCCGGCGAGCAGGTGCGCCGTGGTGACACGACCCTGCCCGAGTTCCAGCGCCGTCCGGAGTGCGAGTTCCATGGCCTTCTTGGCGTTCGCCGTGAAAGGAATGTGGCCTGAGGACGATCCCTTGCTGGGCGGCCGGATCCCCAGCAGCCGGTCACGGACCTGCTCGAGTGAGACCTGCAGCACGGCTTGCGCCGGCTCTCCGCTGGTGCGCAGTACGCCTACCAGTAGGTGCTCTGTCCCGAGTTCGTGATGACCCAACAACCGCACTTCTTCTTGGGCGTAGACCAGCGCCTCGCGTGCATCGTCGTTGAACCTGTCGAACATGCCACCCACCTGCCTAGCTCGTGTCACCCACGATGCGCGGCTGATCGATCACCAATCGGTCGGTCGTCGGGCCGCTGCGGTTCACCACAAAGTCGGGCAGGCTATCGGTTCGACCGGGTGAACGGCATCCGCGACTCGGCGCTCGACGCTCGGCACCGGCCACTCCCCTTGGTTCAGCGGTTCAGCTCGCCCGGGGCATCGTCGGCCGACAGCTCGACACGGCGTTGGTCGAGAACGGCCAGCACCTTCTCGACGGCAGCGACAGAGCGCGCGACATCATCGCGGCATCGGTGAATCTCGTTGAACACCTTCATGTCGCTGAGGAAGTTGTCGAACGTCGACCAGGAGTTGGCGCGGCGTAGCACCTCGTGCGCCGCTACGAGACTCTGCAGCGCCGAGCGGGCCACGGTGGTGGTCCGCTCGATCTCGCAGGTCTCGCGGATTCGAGCAAGCTCACGGACGGCGTCGGTCGCCGGGCCAGTGGTGTCGGCAAAGGGCGTCGGGGTGGCCGTCGCCACGGCTTCGAGGGCCAGCTCGTACTTTCGATCTGCGTGCTCCAGCTGGGCGGCCTGCCGAGTGAGGCGGTCGACCTCATTCTGAAGCGTGCCGACGCCCTCGTGGGCCTGTTCGTAGGCTGCGGCGGCCTCGGCCGCTCTCGCGCTCGAGATCCTCAGCTCGCGAACCACGAAGGCCGGACCAGAGCCGGGCAACCGACCGGCCCTGGAGGCGTTCGACGTCGATCTGCTCGCGCGGCAGCTTGTCGCGTAGCGTTTCGCGTACGGCCTCTGCCTGCCGCAGCGACCCACCGACGACACGAAGTCGATGGTTGACCGTGTCGCGCTCGGCGACGTCCCGCGCGAGCTCGAGGCGCCGCAAGGGGTGAATCACGTCGTCAGGGATCGAACCGGGGTGCATACCTACCCGGATGCCGGAATCCGTTCAACCGTTCCGGCCGAGCTCGTTCCAGTCCGGCCAGCGGATCCACCGCGAATCCCATGGTGCCGACGCCGGCGACAAACCCCCGGGGGCCTCTGCGAGCCACGCGCTCATGATCTGAAACCGACCGCTGGCGCTCAGGCCGTCGCAGCCATTGGAGGATCGGCTCCCCGACTGAGGTGAGTACGTCAGGTGGGTCGGCGTGCGAGAAAGACGAACTCTTGCCCGGCCGGTCCGGTGCCTGGCGGACCTCGCTCACGACATACCCCTGGGCCGCGAGGTCTGCCTCGATCTCATCCCGCCCGCGAAAGCGCAGCGTCGAGTCCGACGTCAAGACCTGCCCGTCGGAGGAGAACACCCACGTCCAGCGGAAGCTGACTAACGGCAGGGCGACCTCGATCCGTTCTTCCGAGCTCTCGACGTTCCCCGCCCCGGGGATCTCGGTGATCCTGTACGAAGCGGCACGGCTCCACTCGCGCCATCCGCGGTGGACAGGGTCACGGGTTTCAAACACCAAGGATCCGCCCGGCCGCAACGCGGCATGCGCACCGTGCACAGTCCCCTCCCATTCACGGTGGTCGGTACCTCGACTCCCCGGTCTGCCAGGAGCAGGGCGAACGTCCCCGTCCGGCAGCCGATGTCCAAGACCCGGCGTGCGCCCAGGTCCTCAGCAATTGCGAGGTACGCCTCCAAGTCGCTGCGATCTGGATCAAGAGCGTCATAGATGCCCGCCAGCCGAGGATGTGAGAAGACCTGATCAACCAAGCGTTCGACGATAGGCGAGAGCGGCAGTGCAACGCCGCTGTCTCACCCCCCGATCCTCGTACGGCCCTTGCCAACGCGCAATGTCTATGACCTCCGGCTACGCGACGTCGGAGGCTCGTAACGCTTCTGGCCTATGGTGATCGCGTGAATTCGACTGATGACAGAGCTCCGTCGGGCGCACTGTCACTTCTGAAGCTCGATCGATGGTGAACGCGGAAGACCGGCACGGTTCCGACGCACCCGGTGGCACCGTCGACGAGTGGGCACGTCGCTTCCAAACGCTGAAACCGGACGAGGTTCCGGCCCCGATCCTCGACGATTTGTCTCGGAAAGGGACTACATCGGACTCGGTCGTGCCCGAACTGGTGTGGCGTAACGAGCTCGGCGGCCAGACCTGGCGGCTCGCAGATCGGTACCTTAAATGGAGCCCTCATGCCGCCGGCATCGACCTCAGGCGGGAGATCCAGCGACTGCGTTGGTTGGAGGGGCGGCATCCGGCCCCACTTGTGCTGGGCTCCGGCGACGACAGTGTCGGGCAGTGGATGCTTACTGCCGCGCTTGACGCCGACACCGCCGTGAGCGATTTCTGGCGGTCGCACCCCGAGCAGGCCGTGCGTGCCATCGCCGAAGGCCTCCGCCGTCTCCACGCGCTGCCGTTCACCGACGCTCCGTCGCATTGGGAGTCTTGGGTATCGCGGACACCGCCCGAACTGGGCCCGCGGCCCTCGGTCACGAATCCAGTGCTTGTCCATGGCGACGCCTGTTCTCCGAACACGCTGATCGATGCTGATGGGCGCTTCGCCGCGAACGTCGACGTCGGCGATCTCGCGGTCGGTGACCGCTGGGCCGACCTCGCGGTCGGCGCGATGAGCCTCGAATGGAACTACGGTGCGGGCTGGGACGGCCTGTTCTACGAGGTCTACGGCGTTGAACCCGATTCGGCAAGGATCGTCTACTACCGCGCCCTCTGGTCGTCCGAGTCCTGACCTACGCGCCGGCCCGAAACCTGAAGTGCCACCGCTCAGGATTCCCGGCAATGCCGTGATCAATGGCAGTCGCCCCACCCAAGAAGAACGTACCGTCGTGTCAGTCACCAACGCCTTCAGCCCCTGCCACCACGTCACCACGGTCGCCTGGATATCCCCGATCCCAGACGGTTCTCGGGTCCTCGATCACGGGCAACCCGATAGCCACAGGCTCCGCGATAGAGGAATCAAGGACTGCGCCGCACTCCCTGTGCACGACCTTGGGCGATTCCGTGGGGTGAAGCCTCGATATTCCGAGTGTTCGGCTGAGGCGGATTGCTTTGTGCAGTGCGGACTGGCGCCGGTCGATGTCTGTACCGCAACGCCGGAGACGCCTCGTCCCAGGCGTGCCCAACCAGCACGAGCGCCGGTGGCTCCGTGCTCTACGCGTGGCGCTCGAAGAGCCACGACTCGTATTGACGGCGAATAAGTCGGCATTACAACTTGATTACTCTCTTGTGCTGCTTCCACAGTTGACCCATCCCCGGCGGCCTGAAGCCGCGACTCGCACTCGAGGTGGTTCCCATGACTTCACGTTCAGCACGATCCAAGACCACGATCGCCGTGGCCGGCGCGCTCGCCTTCTCGCTCGGCCTGGCGGCCTGTTCCAGCTCGTCCTCGGGCGGGGAGGGCGACGGAAAGTCGTTCACCTACTGGTCGATGTGGAAGGTCGGCGAGCCCCAGCAGAAGGTGATCGCAGCTGCGATCACCGACTTCGAGAAGCAGACCGGCATCAAGGTCAACGCCCAGTGGCAGGGACGCTCCAACCTGCAGAAGCTGGTGCCGGCCCTGAACACCAACTCGGTTCCCGACCTCGTCGACGGGCCGTACGTCAAGGCCTACCCGGCGCTCGTGGCCACGAATCAGGCCCTCGGGCTGAAGGCGGCCTACGACATGGACGTCGACGGCCAGAAGGTCTCCTCCTTGGTTCCGGAGAAGTACCTCAAGACGATCAACATCAAGCTGCCCGACGGTCAGCCCTGGATGCTGCCCTACCAGATTCAGTCGGACGCCATGTGGTTCGACGCCGCCAAGTACCCGGAGATCAAGGCCAACCCGCCGAAGACGTGGGACGAGTTCATCACGGTGCTGAACAAGATCAAGGCCAAGGGTGACGAAGCGCCGATCGCCGCCGACGGTGACATCGCCGGCTACAACGCGGCCTGGCTCTCGACGCTGATCGTGCGCAACGGCGGCCCCGGCGCCCTGATGAAGGTGGCGGAGGACAAGACGGGTCAGGCCTGGAAGCAGCCGGTGGCGCTCGACGCGGCCAAGGACGTGGAGCAGATCGTCAAGGGCGGTTTCCTCATCAGCGGATACAACGCGAGCAAGTTCCCGCTCCAGCAGCAGCAGTGGGCCGTCAACAAGGCCGCCCTGATGTTCAACGGCTCGTGGCTGCCGACCGAGTCGAGCACCTACCGAGCGAAGGGTTTCGAGATCGCGTCGTTCCCGTTCCCCACGACGAACGACAGCCACGACAGTGCGCGCGTCGACTTCTCGGGCTTCATGGTGCCGAAGAAGGCCACCAACGCTGGGGCGGCTGAGAAGTTCGCGGCCTTCTTCCTCGGCAAGAAGTACCAGGACCTGTACGGCACGCAGGCCAAGGGCATCCCTGTTCGTCAGGATGCTTCGATCTCGCCTGAGCTCGCAGGCGTGCAAGAGACCATCAAGTCGGCGAGCTCGTACCACCAGCAGAACGACGGGGTGGCCTTCCCCGGCTACAACGAGAAGGTCTTCTGGGCCAATAGCGACCAGCTCTTCCTCGGCAAGATGACCGCCCAGCAGTTCGTCGACGCCATGGTCAAGGACCAGGCGGCCTACTGGAAGGCGCAGGGCAAGTGAGCCTCAAGGCGCCTGAGCGCTCGGTCGACCCGGTTGACTCCGGTGGAGCAAGCGGTACGCCGAAGGCCAAGAAGGGTCGCGACAGCGGCGGCAGCATGGTGGCGCAGCGCCGCAAGCTGATGATCCCGTTCGTCGGCCCGGCCCTGCTCTTCTATCTCGTGCTGTTCATCATCCCCACCGGCGCCGCGGTGTGGATCAGCTTCAACAAGTGGGCCGGCTCGGGCCCGATGACGTGGGTCGGGTTCAGCAACTACACCGCCTTGTTCAAGGACGACCTGTTCAAGCAGGCGCTGTGGAACACCCTGCTGCTACTGGTCGTCGTGGGGGTGGTGATGTTCGTGCTGGCCTTCGCGATGACGTTGGTGCTGAGGGACATGGCCGGTCGCAAGATCGCCCGTTCGATCATCTTCTTCCCGCACCTGATCAACGCCCTCGTCTACGGGGTGCTGGCCGGGTTCCTGTTCAACCCAGGTGGTCTCGTCAACACCCTGCTCAAACCCCTGGGGGTGACGGACCCGCCGCAGTGGCTGGCGCAGGACAACCTCTTCCCGCTCATCATGCTCACCCTGACCTTTATGACGACGGGCTACTACACGACCATCCTGATGGCCGGTGTCGACCGCATTCCGCCCTACTACTACGAGGACTGCGCCATGGCGGGCGCCAACGCATGGCAGCGACTGCGGTACGTCATCCTCCCGCTCACGTGGGACGTCTTCGGGGTCTGTGCCGTGCTCTGGACCATCTCGTCGGTGAAGATCTTCGAGATCGTCTGGGTCTTCGGCGGCAGTAGCGGGTCGGGCATCCCGCCCACCCAGACGTGGACGGCGGCCGTCTATACCTACGCCACCGCCTTCTCCGGCGAGTCGTTGCCCGCCTACGGAGCGGCCACCGCGAGCGCCATCATCTCGCTGGCCCTCGTCACCGTCCTGGTCGTTCTCATCCGACGCGTCATGCGGCGCGACGTCATCGAGTTCTAGGAGGAATCCCGATGTCTCTCTCCGTCCGCGTCCCGACGCGCCTCAAGCGCCGCCGCACTCCCCTCAGTGGCGGGAGCGTGTGGCGCACCATCGGCATCGTGCTGCTCTGGCTGTTCGTCGCCTTCAACGTCGCCGGCCTGATCTGGGTGATCTTCCAGGCTTTCCGCGATACGAGGTCGATCCTCTCCTCCCCGTTCGGGCTACCCGAGTCCTGGTCGTTCGAGAACTTCACCACGGCGTGGCAGGTCAGTGACTTCGCGACCGCCACCTTCAACAGCGTGTCAGTGGCGCTGATCTCGTCGGTGCTGACGGTGGCCCTCGCCGCCCCGGCCGCCTACTACCTCAGCCGTCACGAGTCTCGCCTCAACCGCAACCTCACCCTCTTCTTCATCCTCGGGCTGGGGGTGCCGGTGCAGGTCATCCTCATCCCGCTGTTCGTGATGCTCAACGAGGTCAACCTCACCAACAGCCTGATCGGTCTCAACCTCGTCTACATCGGGGTCTCGATGCCGTTCACGGTGTTCCTGCTCACCGGCTTCTTCCGCTCGCTACCGATCGAGCTCGAAGAGGCGGCCGCCCTCGACGGCGCCTCGCCGGCCGGGACCTTCGTACGGATCATGCTGCCGGTGGCCAAGGGCGGAATCCTCACCGCCTTTGTGCTGCAGCTGATCTCGCACTGGAACGAGACGCTGCTCGCCCTTACGCTGCTGCAGTCGACCGACAAGTACACCCTGCCCGTCGCGCTGATCTCGTTCGTGCAGCAGCAGACCTACAGCGGCGCCGACTGGGGTGGCCTGTTCGCCGGCCTCTGCATCGTGATCCTGCCTCTGCTCGCCGTCTACTTGTGGCTCGGCCGCAAGCTGTCGGAGGGGCTGACCCTCGGTATGGGCAAATGAACCACCCGAACCTGCTGGTCGTCGTTGCCGACCAGTTCCGGGCGTCGGCCATCGGCGCTCTCGGGCAGGACCCCACCCACACCCCGGCCCTCGACCGGCTAGCCCACGAGGGCCGGGTGCTGACCCACGCGGTCAGCACCTACCCGGTGTGCAGCCCGGCTCGCGCGATGCTGCTGACCGGGCAGTACCCGTGGAGCAACGGAGTGCCGTTCAACGTCAACTCCGAGACCGCACCGTGGGGGGTCGGGCTCCGCCCCGATGCTTCCTGCTGGAGTGATGTGCTCGCCGACGAGGGCTACCGTCTTGGCTACATCGGCAAGTGGCACCTGACGCCGCCCACCGCCGCCGACGAGGAGGCGGGGGAAGGTCGCCGCGACGACGGAAAGATCTGGGACGCCTGGACGCCCCCGGCCGAGCGCCACGGCTTCTCGTTCTGGTACTCCCACGGCTGCTGCGACCAGCACCTCCAGCCGCACTACTGGCGCACCGAGGCCCGACGGGAGTCGCCGGTCCAGGTCCAGCAGTGGTCTGCCGAGCACGAGACCGACGTGGCGATCGACTTCCTCCGGGTCGCGGCGTGGTCGCTCGACAGCACGCCCCGGCCCTTCGCTCTCATGGTCTCGCTCAACCCGCCGCACCAGCCCTTCGACGAGGTGCCCGACCGCTACCTGCCTCCGTACGCAGACCTGTCGCCCGCCGAGCTGCTGAACCGCCCCAACGTCGACCTCGACAGCGAGATTGGTCGGCAGGCGGCCGAGATCGCCCGGCACTACTACGCCGCCGTCACCGGAGTCGACGAGCAGGTCGGTCGGATGCTGCACGAGCTCGACCTGCTCGGGCTGGCCGATGACACCGTGGTGGTCTTCACCTCCGACCACGGCATGCAGCTGGGCAGTCACGACCTGATGTACAAGAGCGTGCCCTTCGAGGAGTCGGTCCGTGTTCCGTTCGTGGTGCGCTGGCCGGGGCACGTTGCGACCGGCGTCGACGACCTGCTGCTCGGCTCGGTCGACGTGGCCCCCACCCTGCTGGGGATGCTGGGTCTGAGCGAGCGCATCCCCGACGAGGTGCAGGGCGCCGACTGCTCGGCTGCCCTGCTAGGTGCCGACGACGCGCCACGCCTCGTAACGGCCCTCTACCTCGGGCCAGCGAGGGGGAACGGCGACCCCGACGTGCGCGGTCTGCGCACCGACACCCACAAGCTCGTCGTCGAGCACCGACCGGAGTCGGGCCTACGGGTGCGTCTGGTCGACCTTGTCGCCGACCCGTACGAGCTCGTCGACGTCAGCGCCCGGCATCCGGGCCTCACCTCCCAACTGCTCGCTGAGCTTGCCGACCAGCTCGAAAGCACCGGCGACCCGTTCGCAGGCCTGAGCCTGCTGCGCGGTGCTGCGTGACTGCCGGCGCCGTCGCGTCGGCTCGGCGACCTAACCTGCTGCTGCTGATGACCGACCAGCACGCGGCGCACCTGCTGTCGTGCGCAGGCGCGACCCACGTCGCGACCCCGGCCCTCGACGCGCTCGCAGCCGGGGGCACCCGGTTCACCCGTGCCTACACGACCTTCCCGCTGTGCGTCCCCTCTCGGGCCAGCATGCTCACCGGGCGGCATCCGCATGAGCTCGGCGTGAACGGCAACAGCGTGGCGGATGCCGCTGACGGCCCTCGTGAGCCGGGCCGCGATCCTGGTTCGCTCGGTCACCGCCTGCGCGAGCTTGGCTACGAGACTGCGTACGCCGGCAAGTGGCACGCCCTGCAGGCTTCGGCCGCGCCGGAGGACGGCTTCGAGGTCGTGGCGCCGTTCGGCGACCGCGGGCTCGCCGAGGCCGCCACGACCTGGCTGCGGTTGCGCTCGGCGGTGGAGGCGCCCTTCGCGCTCGTCGTCTCGTTCGACGACCCGCACTCGATCTGCGAGTACGCCCGCCACCAGCCGATGCCCTACGGCGAGATGGGGGAGTCGCCGCCGACCCGCGACCTGCCGCCACTCCCCGCGAACCACGGGCCGACGCCGTACGAGCCCGAGGCGCTGCGGCACGAGCAGCGCGAGGCGGCAGCGATGTACGGCACGTCCGGTTACGGCCCCGACGACTGGCGGCGGTACCGGCACGCCTACGCACGGCTCGTCGAGCGTGCGGATGCCGGTGTGGGGGTCGTGCTCGCCGCGCTCGAGGATGCCGGTCTCGCCGACGACACGGTGGTGGTCTACACCAGCGACCACGGCGACGGCGACGCCTCGCACGCGTGGAACCAGAAGACGGCCCTCTTCGAGGAGACCTGCCGGGTACCCCTCATCGTGCGTGACCCCCGGCGCCCGGAGCCGGTCGCCACCAGCCCGGCCCTGGTCAGTGTCGGCCTCGACCTGCTGCCCACCGCGCTCTCCGTCGCCGCTGACGAGGCCCGTCAGGCTGCGGTTCAAGGTGTTCCTCCGCGCCAGGGCGCGGAGGAACACCTCGAACCCGCAGACGAAGGTCTCGACCTGATGGAGTTGCTCGACGGCCGGCCCGGCCACCGTGAGGTCGTCGTGGAGACGGCGTTCGGGCCGACTCCCGGCCGCGCCGCGCGAGCGTTGGTCACCGAGAAGTACAAGTACGTCGTCTTCGGTTGGGGCGCGTATCGCGAGCAGCTCTTCGACCTCGAGACCGACCCGGGCGAGATGCGCAACCTCGCCATGGAGTCGGCGTCCGACGCGGTGCTCGAGGATCTACGGGCGCGTCTGCTGCACTGGTGCCGAAGCACTGACGACACGAGGTTCCTCAAGCGGCTCGTGCTGCCCGCCGGCGCCCCACCCGAGGTGCATCGTGAGATCTTCGCGGTTCCCTACTGACCCCGACCGTTCCTGATCGACCCCGACCGTTCGTTCACCATCGCACCGGAGGTGCCCCGTGTCCCGCCCGAACATCGTGCTCATCGTGTCCGACGACCACGGCTACGCCGACCGCAGCGCCCTGGGCGTCGTCGATGACGTCAACACACCGGGCCTTGACCGGTTGGCGGCGGAGGGCATGTCGTTCGAGCAGGCCTACGTCACCGCGCCGGTGTGCAGCCCGTCGCGGTCGGCCTTGATCAGCGGGCAGCACCAGGGTCGCTGGGGAGCGCAGTGGTTCGCCGACAGCCGCTTCCCCGACCACCTGCCGTCGCTGGCCGAGCGGTTCGGTGAGCTCGGCTACCGCACTGCCTATCTCGGCAAGGTGCATTACGGCCCTGAGCAGGTCGGCGACCGGGCCACGCCACCGCACCACGGCTTCGAGAACACCTTCTATGGGCTCGCCGGCCAGCAGATGGGGCGCCTGAACTACCTGCGCCACAGTGACGCTGCGGTCGCGGAGTACGGCGAGTTCGGCTCGTCGGCCAGCGCCGTGCAGCCGATGCTCGAGGGCGACGAACCCGTCGACTGCGAAGAGTTCCTCACCACCGAGCTCGGCCGCCGAAGCCGTGAGTTCGTCAGTGACCGTGCCGAGAGGGATGAGCCGTTCTTCCTCATGCTCGCCTTCAACGCCGTGCACAACTTCTGCTGGCAGCTTCCGCCCGATGAGCTGCGCCGCCGCGGGCTCCCCGCGCGAGACGACTACCAGGGTGAGGAGCCCGAGTACCTCGACTGGTACGACGGCCAGATCGCGCCCGAGCTCGACCACGGCCGCGCCTACTATCTCGCCCAGCTCGAGCTGATGGATGCCGAGATCGGCCGGCTGCTCGACCAGCTCGACTCCTCCCGCGTCGCGGATGACACCGTCGTGGTATACCTCACCGACAACGGTGGGTCGACGTGCAACTTCGCGTCGAACGCGCCGCTGCGCGGAACCAAGTACACCCTGTGGGAGGGCGGCATCCGGGTGCCCCTGCTCGTGCGTTGGCCCCGTGGTCAGGCCGGCGCCCACCTCAAAGGCGGTGAGCAGTGCTCTGCCGTTGTCTCCTCCACCGACCTCTACCCGACGCTGCTCGACCTGGCCGGCGCCCCGGCCTCGGCCTATGCCCACTGCGACGGCATGAGCCTTCGCCGCGCCCTGCACGGTGAGACGTATGCGGGCCACGAGCAGCTGCACTGGGACAACGGCTTCCAGTGGGCGGTGCGCTCAGGACGCTGGAAGCTGACGAGCGTGGACCAGGACAGCGACGGGGTGCGTGGGCTGCGACAGGTCGAGCACGCCGACCCCGGCCCGGCGGTGCGACTCCACGACCTCGTGGCCGACCCAGGGGAGCAGCACGACCTCTCGGCGGAGCGGCCGGACGTGCTTGCCGAACTTGAGGCAGCTCATGACCTCTGGCGCTCAACGGTGTTTGCCAGCTCACGTGCTTCGTCAACGGCGAACGGTCGGTTGACGGAGCGAGGCTGAAAGGGGCCGCGTTGCGCGCCACCCGGCATCCGGGAGCGCCGCGGTGGTGTGCGACGCTGGCCGGCACCCTCTCAGCCTGGCGGGCGCTCAACCCCCCATGAGGAACTCGCGGCGGCGTCGGTGGTGGCGTCGAGGGACGTCGCCGGCGTGGTCGGGTGGCGATGGGAGTTGAGTACCCGGACGATACGACTGACATCCTGCTGCCGGGGCCCGGGGTTGTCGCGATTGTGGTCGATGAGGTGGTGGACGTCTTGAGGGGTGATGGACATGATCTCTCCCTGAGGCGTTCGGTGTCCCTGTCGGTGCGCAGAGACGAGGGCGGGTCCGGGGGTGGTGCGGTGCTGGTGCGCCCGATGAGTGGTTCCCGTGCCCAAAAGGTTCGAGGTCGTTCTTCGGGCGCACCAGTTCACCCCGCTTCCCGCCCCCTGGTGCGAGGTGGCTTTGATGTGCCGGCGCCCTGGTGCGGCACAGGTTGGCACGGTGCGGGTGGGGCTG
>JAKDLG010000033.1 GCA_030452985.1 Humibacillus sp. | reverse complement strand
GCGAGGACACGAGCGAGGAACGAGCGAGGCCCGCAGCGCAGGGCAGCGGCGCGACAACAGGTACGAGCGCCGACCGGAGCGAGGACACGAGCGAGGAACGAGCGAGGCCCGCAGCGCAGGGCAGCGGCGCGACCAAGGAAATGACGGACGTTGCAGCTGCGTCGTACCTGCTGGGCGTCGCCGACGACGCGCTGGTCTACGCCCAGCGGTTGGGGGAGTGGATGACCAACGCCCCTCAGATCGAGGAGGACATGGCGCTCGGCAACATCGCGCTCGACCTGCTCGGTCAGGCCCGCGCCCTCTACCCTCGCGTCGGCGAGCTCGACGGCACCGGCCGGGGCGAGGACGACTTCGCGATGCTTCGCGACGAGAGGTCGTTTCGCAACGTGCACCTCGTCGAGCAGGAGCGTGGCGACTTCGCTCAGGAGATGGCCCGGCTGCTCTGGTTCTCGGCGTACCAGGTCGAGCTCCACGGTTCTCTGACCAAGGCCGACGACGAGCTCGTGAGGGGGGTCGGGCAGAAGGCGCTCAAGGAGGTGCGCTACCACCTCGACCACGCCCGGCAGTGGGTCGTGCGCCTCGGCGACGGCACCGAGGAGTCGCACGAGCGCATGCAGGCCGCGCTGGAGTGGGTGGCGCCCTACGTCGACGAGCTGTTCGACGACGACCCGACGTCGCTGGTCGCCGTCGGCGATCACATTGATGGAATGAGCTCAAGGGCTGCGTTGCGTCCGGCCGCCCAGCACGTCGTCGAGCTGACGCTGGCGCAGGCGACCCTGACGATGCCCGACCCGCCGGCCTGGCGCTCTCGTGGCGGGCGCGACGGCATCCACTCGCGGCCCATGGGCTACCTGCTCGCCGAGCTGCAGCACATCGCCCGATCGCACCCCGGCGCCACCTGGTGAGTGCCGTGATCACCGACCTGTCTGTGGCAGAAGCCATCTCACACATTCCCGACCCAGAGGTGCCGGTGATCTCGATCGCCGACCTCGGCATTCTGCGGTCGGTGGAGGTCGACGAGGGAGCCCATCGGGTGACCGTCACCATCACCCCGACGTACTCGGGTTGCCCGGCGATGGAGGCCATCACCTCGCGCATCGTGTTCGAGGCCGACAGCCGGGGCTACGCCGCTGAGGTGCTCACCCGACTGTCACCGGCCTGGACGACCGACTGGATGAGCGACGAGGGCAAGGAGTCGTTGCGGCGGTTCGGCATCGCGCCACCCGGCCCTGCGACGCACGGGCACTCCGGCCCGGTTGCCGTGTCGCTGCACAAGCGGGTCGTCACCTGCCCCAACTGTGGCTCCGACGACACCACCGAGATCGCGCACTTCGGGTCGACGGCGTGCAAGGCCCTGCGCCGGTGCGAGTCGTGTCGCGAGCCCTTCGACGAGTTCAAGGCGATCTGACGTGGTGATCCGCGCATGACCGACACCCTCGACGAGCAGACCGACTCGCGAGCCAAGCACCGCGCCCGCTTCCACGAGCTGACCGTGGCCGAGGTCGAGCGACTCACCGACGACGCCGTGGCCGTCACCTTCGAGGTGCCGGACCAGCTCGATGGCGAGTTCGCCTTCCAGCCCGGGCAGCACCTCACCGTGCGCGCCACCATCGACGGCGACGACGTGCGCCAGTCGTACTCCATCTGCCAGTCGACCGGGGCCAAGGGTCGGCGCCACACCCGGCGGGTGGCGGTCGCGCGGGTGCCCGGGGGCCGGATGTCGAACTGGTTCAACGACGTCGTCCAACCGGGCGACGTGGCCGAGGTGATGACGCCACTCGGCTCGTTCACCTGCCCCAGCCAGCCCGACGGCATCCGACACCATGTCGCCATCGCCGCGGGCTCGGGCATCACGCCGGTCATCGCACTGCTGACCACGGCCCTGGAAGAGGAGCCGGCCTCGCGAGCGACCCTGCTCTTCGGCAACCGCCGCACCAGCTCGATCATGTTCCTCGAAGAGCTCGAAGACCTCAAGAACCGGTTCCCGGGCCGCTTCCAGCTGATCAACGTGCTGTCGCGCGAGGCCCCTGACGTCGAGCTGTTCCACGGTCGCCTCGACCGCGACCGACTCGAGGCGATCTTCGCGGCGCTCGTGCCCGTCGATCAGGTCGACGAGTGGTACCTCTGCGGTCCGTTCGGCATGGTCACCGGCGCCGAGGCCCTGCTCACCGAGCGGGGCGCCGACCCCCGCCATATCCACTACGAGATCTTCCACGTCGACGACGGCACGACGCCGCGGCGCCCCGTGGTCATCGACGACTCAGCGCCGCCCGAGGCGATCGTCACGGTGAACCTCGACGGCCGCACCACGGTGATCCCGATGCCCTCGAAGCAGGAGTCGATCCTCGACGCGACGCTGCGGATGCGGCCCGACGCGCCCTTCTCGTGCACCAACGGGGTGTGCGGCACCTGCCGGGCCCGGCTGGTCTCGGGCGAGGTGACGATGGACCGCAACTACGCGCTCGAGCCGGAGGAGGTCGCAGCCGGCATCGTGCTCGCCTGTCAGAGCCACCCGGTGACCGAAGAGGTCAGCCTCGACTACGACGCCTGACCGGTCGCACGTTCGCCCGGATGCCGTCCACCCGCGGTGCGTGTGCAATAGTCCGGGCCAGCACCCCGGTCATCGCACACGGGGAAGGGATCATTTGACTGTCCCTGTGGATTGCGCCGGATCCCCGGGCAGTGATGTCTCCATGATGGGCTGATGGCCGCTTCAGACCGTCTTCTACGGGCCCGTATCGCCGGGCAGGCCGGCCTTGTGACCCGGCCTCAGGCCCTCGGCGCTGGGCTGACCGACGACATGATCGCCTGGCGTCTGAGGTCCGGACGGTGGGTTGCCCTGTACCCCGGTGTCTACCTGACGACGCCTGGTCGCGACGACTGGGAGGTGAGGGCGGTGTCGGGCCTGTTGTGTGTCGGCTCACCGTCGGCGCTGTGCGGCTTGAGCTCGGCCTTCGCCTGGGGCCTCGTGTCGAGCGCTCCGGAAGGGCTCGAGATCGTCGTGCCCGCCAGCCGTCGAGGCACTTCGAGACCGGGGTTGACTGTCATGCGTAGCCGGCACGCTGCGACTCGCACGCATCCCGTCGCCTGGCCGCATCGCACGACCGTCGAGCACACCGTGCTCGACCTGTCGAAGGGGGCGGGTGTCGACCGGTTCGTGGCGCTCGCGGCTCGTGCTCTGCAGCGGGGACTGGCCAGCGAGACCAGTCTTCTTGCAGCCCTGTCTGTTCGGTCGCACCAGAGTCACGGCGGCCTCTTGCAAGAGGCCCTCACCGATGTGGGTGCGGGGGCTGAGAGCGCTGCCGAGCGTCGCTACATCCACGACGTGGAGCGTGCCCACGGTCTGCCCGAGGGCCGTCGTCAGGCTCCGGCCACCGGTCAACGGCGTCGTGACAACGCCTACGACGGCGTTGAGGTGGTGGTGGAGATCGACGGTCGTCTGTCTCACGCGGGTTGGGCGGGACAGCAGCGCGACGGCCGTCGTGACCGTGCGGCTGCCATGAGTGGCCTTCTCACGGTCCGGGGCTACTGGCCAGACGTAGCCATCACCCCATGCTCGTTCGCCATGGAGCTCGTCGAGATCTTCCGGGCTCGCGGTTGGTCCGGCCAAGCGCATCCGTGTAGGCAGGTGAACTGCCTTGTGGGCCGAGCCAGGGCGGCCTGACCTTGCCTCGTGCGCGTTCATCCGTGTCCTGACCCCCGCAACCGCGCACAGCAGGGCTATCTTTCCGATCCCGGGCGCTAGGCTCCGTGGGTGCGCCAGTACCTCGACCTGCTCGACCATGTCCTGACCAACGGCCAGGAGAAGTCTGATCGAACCGGCACCGGAACCCGCAGCGTGTTCGGGTACCAGATGCGTTTCGACCTGGCCGACGGGTTCCCGGCCATGACGACCAAGAAGCTGCACCTGCGCTCGATCATCGGCGAGCTGCTCTGGTTTCTGCGCGGCGACACGAACGTCGGCTGGCTGCACGACCGCGGCATCTCGATCTGGGACGACTGGGCCGACGCGAACGGCGACCTCGGCCCGGTCTACGGCCACCAGTGGCGTTCGTGGCCGACCCCCGACGGGCATCGCGTCGACCAGATCGACCGACTGCTCGACCAGATCCGCACGAACCCGGACAGCCGCCGCCTTATCGTCTCGGCCTGGAACGTGGCCGACGTCGACGACATGGCCCTACCCCCCTGCCACACCCTCTTCCAGTTCTATGTCGCGCCTCACGCCCTGCCGGGTGCTCGTCGCCGGCTGTCGTGCCAGCTCTACCAGCGCAGCGCCGACATCTTTCTCGGGGTGCCGTTCAACATCGCGTCGTACGCCCTGCTCACCCAGATGATCGCGCAGCTGACCGACCTCGAGCCGGGGGAGTTCGTGCACACCCTCGGTGACGCGCACCTTTACCTCAACCACGTCGAGCAGGCCCGGTTGCAGCTGACCCGCACCCCCCACCCGCTGCCCACGATGCGGATCACCCCGGGTGTCACGAGCATCGACGACTTCGACCTGGGCGACTTCGAACTGGTCGACTACGTCGCCGACCCCGCCATCCGCGCCCCGATCGCGGTCTGAGCGCAGCGGGATCCGGCATGACCTCCGTCACCCTGATCGTCGCCGTCGGCCGCAACGGGGTCATCGGCGACGGCCGCACGATGCCGTGGCACCTGCCGGCCGACCTGCGCTACTTCAAGCGCACGACGATGGGTCATCCGATGGTGATGGGTCGCCGTACGTTCGAGTCGATGGGCGTGCTGCCGGGGCGCCGCAGCGTCGTCGTGACCCGGCAGCGGCAGTGGCAGCACGAGGGGGTCGAGGTGGCGCACTCACTTGCGGAGGCGTTCGCGCTCGTCGTCGACTCAGCTGAGGTGTTCGTCGTCGGTGGCGGCGAGATCTACCGCGCGGCGATGGGGGCTGCCGATCGTCTGCTGGTCACGCACGTCGACCTCGCACCGGAGGGATCGGTGACCTTTCCAGAGATCGACCCGGCCACCTGGGCGCAGACCGCACGCGAGCCGGGTGATGGCTTCGCATGGGTCACCTACGAGCGCAAGACCTGAGGCTTCGAGTACCTGGCGCCGAAAGATGAGCGGGATTCTTCGATCTGGCTGCAACAACGGAAGACGTTACGCGATAGTAGGGGTGGCGGGGCACTACTCGGACCCCCGAGCGAGTGGTGCTCCGTCACCTCTGCGTCATTTGCCCGCCGCGCGAACTGACGGGGACCGCGCCCCGGAACGATGGTTGGTCTTGTAGCGGCGGCATCGTCAGCAGCACCAGCGGGGCAGCCGAACCCGAACGGCCGTGGGCGCTAACCTTGCTCCATGGCAGCCGCACCCGCTCTCGGAGTCGTTCTCTCGGCCATGGTCACGCCGATGCGCGCCGATGGAGCGATCGACCTCGACGAGGCCCAGCGGCTGGCGGCGCACCTCGTCGATGCCGGGCATGACGGCATCGTCGTCTCCGGCACGACCGGGGAGTCGCCCACGACCTCGGCCCCCGAGAAGGATGACCTGCTGCGTGCGGTCGTCGAGGCGGTCGGTGACCGGGCCGTCGTCATCGCCGGAGTGGGCAGCAACGACACCGCCAAGAGCGTCGAGTCGGCGCGGCTCGCACAGAAGGCCGGTGCCCACGCAGCCCTCGCGGTGACTCCCTACTACAACAAGCCACCCCAGGCGGGCCTGGTCGCCCATTTCACCGCGATCGCCGATGCGAGCGACCTGCCCGTGATGGTCTACGACATCCCTGGCCGCTCGGTCCTCTCGATCGCCCGCGACACCTACCTGCACATCGCCGAGCACGACCGGATCACCGCCGTCAAGGACGCCCGCGGCGATCTGCCGTTCGCTCGCGAGGTGATGCGAGCGACCGGGCTCGACTGGTACTGCGGTGACGACGCCCTCGACCTCGCCCACTTCAGCAACGGGGCGGTCGGCTTCGTCGGGGTCACCTCTCAGGTGGCTCCTGCGGCCTACCGCCGGCTGGCGGATGCCGCGACGTCAGGACGCTGGGATGACGCCCTCACGGTGAACGACGCCCTCTTCGAGATCGTCGACGCGGTCATGAACATCACCCAGGGCGCCATCATGGCCAAGGCCGCCCTGGCCCTGCAGGGCCACCTCAGCTCGCCGGCCGTGCGGCTGCCCCTGATCGAGGCCGACCCCTCCCAGACGTCGCGGTTGCGCGCCGCCCTCGAGACCATCCCCGACTGAACGCTGCGGGGCCCGTCAACGCTGCTCTGAGCCTGCCCCAACCTGCTTGAAACATGCGGTCCGGCATCCGGGCTGCACCACCGAACCGACAGGACCCACGTGAGCCATCCCCACCCCGAGCTGACCGCGCCACCTACCCTGACCGACGATGGCCTGCGCGTCATCGCCCTCGGCGGCTTGGGCGAGATCGGGCGCAACATGACCGTGCTCGAGACGAAGGGCCGCCTGCTCGTCATCGACTGCGGCGTGCTCTTCCCCGAGGACCACCACCCCGGCGTCGACCTCATCCTGCCCGACTTCTCCTACCTCGCCGACCGCCTCGACGACATCGAGGCGATCGTGCTCACGCACGGCCACGAGGACCACATCGGGGCCGTTCCGTACCTGCTGCGACTCAAGGGCGACATCCCGCTCATCGGTTCGACCCTGACGCTCGCCCTGATCGAGGCCAAGCTGAAGGAGCACCGCATCCGCCCCTTCACGATGTCGGTCACGGAGGGCCGGCGCGAACGGCTTGGCGTGTTCGACCTGGAGTTCGTGGCGGTCAACCACTCCATCCCCGACGCGCTCGCGGTCTTCGTGCGCACCGAGGCCGGCACGCTGCTGCACACCGGTGACTTCAAGATGGACCAGCTTCCCCTTGACGGACGCCTGACCGACCTGCGGGCCTTCGCCCGGCTGGGGGAGGAGGGCGTCGACCTGTTCCTCACCGACTCGACCAACGCCGACGTGCCCGGCTTCACCACCCCCGAGCTCGAGATCGCGCCCGCCATCGACAAGGTCATGCGGCACGCGCAGCGCCGGGTCATCGTCGCCTGCTTCAGCAGCCACGTGCACCGGGTGCAACAGGTGCTCTACGCCGCCGAGAAGGCCGGGCGCAAGGTCGTCATGGTCGGGCGGTCGATGGTGCGAAACATGGGCATCGCCGCCGAGCTGGGCTACCTGCACGTCCCCGACGGCATCCTCATCGACCTCAAGAAGATCGACAGCCTGCGAGACGACGAGCTGGTGCTCATCTGCACCGGTTCGCAGGGCGAGCCGATGGCCGCCCTGTCGCGGATGGCCAACCGTGAGCACCGCATCGACGTCGGGCCCGGCGACACGGTGCTGCTCGCGAGCAGCCTCATCCCCGGCAACGAGAACGCGGTCTACCGCATCATCAACGGTCTGATGCGGCTCGGGGCGACGGTCGTGCACAAGGGCAACGCCAAGGTGCACGTCTCGGGTCACGCCAGCGCCGGCGAGCTGCTCTACTGCTACAACATCGTCAAGCCTCGCAACGTGATGCCGGTCCATGGCGAGTGGCGCCACCTCTTCGCCAACGCGCAGCTGGCCATGTCGTCGGGCGTGCCGGAGTCGAACGTGGTGCTCGCCGAGGACGGCGTGGTCGTCGACCTCGTCGACGGGCAGGCCTCCATCGTGGGGGTGGTCGAGGCCGGCTACACCTACGTCGACGGCAGCAACATCGGCGGCACCGACGAGGCGTTGCTGAAGGACCGCCGCATCCTGCGTGACGAGGGGTTCATCACCTGCATCGTGGTGCTCGACGCCGCCACCGGCAAGATCGCGTCGGGGCCCGACATCACGGCGCGCGGGTTCGTCGAGAACGAGGAGATCTTCGCCCAGGTCATCCCGAAGGTGGGACGGGCCATCGAGGAGGCTGTGGCCAACGGGGTGCGCGACGACCAGCAGCTGCAGCAGGTCATCCGTCGCACGGTCGGCTCGTGGGTCGGCGGCAAGATCCGCCGGCGCCCGATGATCATCCCGATCGTCGTGCAGGCCTGACCGTTCGATGTCATCACCGACCTCACCCTGGGTGGGGCGCACCCGCAGCGCCCTCGACGTGCTCATCGCGGTGGTGCTCGTCTCGCTTGCTGTAGTGGGGGCCCTGCGGTGGCTCGACGTGACGTGGTACCCCGTCGTCGTGGCCCAGACGGCCGGCCCGTTCGTCTTCGTCGGGCTGGGGCTGCTGCTGGTCGTGACCCTACTGCTGCGGCGCTGGTGGATGCTCGTGCCCGTCGCGGTCGTCACGGCCGTCGCCGCCACGATCGCCGTGCCGTCGTTCTACGCCCACACCTCACCCGAGGCGTCCAGGGGTCTGACCGTCATGTCGTCGAACCTGCGCTACGGCGGTGCCAACGCGCTTCAGGTGATGGATGCCGTCCGCTTCCACGCTGTCGACGTGCTTGTGCTGGTCGAGGCCACCCCCGACGCGATCGCTCGCCTCACGGCCGACGGCCTCACGACCGAGCTCCCCCGGCAGGCGGGGGAGGCGCGCCCTGACTCGTTCACGGGCACGGTCATCTTCTCGCGTTACCCGCTGACCACGGTCTCGGCGACGGGGGACCGCGAGCTCGAGAACACCGACAGCCTGCAGCCGGAGGTGCTCGTGAAGGCGCCCGGGCACACGGTGCGTCTCAAGGCGGTGCACCCCGCGGCGCCGACCGACGGACGCACCGACCTCTGGAGGGCCGGGCTCGACGCGCTGACCACCTGGAAGCAGGAGGCTCCGACCACCGACCCGGTCGTGATGGCCGGCGACTTCAACGCCTCGTTCGGCCACCCGGCCTTCCGCCGGCTCGCCGACGGTCTCGACGACGCCCAGCGCACGGCTGGCGACGGGTGGGTTCGCACCTGGCCCGTCGTCGGCAACAGGATGCCGCCCTACGTGCAGCTCGACCACCTGCTGAGCCGAGACCTCAGCGTCATCGACGCGGGTCGGATCGCCATCAACGGCACCGACCACGCGATGGTGTGGGCCAGCTACGCGTTCCGCTGAAGCGTGGATGACCCGCCATCGGCGGGGAGGCCGATAAGGTTTGCGGCACCAAACACCACAAACCGGGAGGTTCGATGCTCGTTCGGGACTCGTTGTACACGACCGCCTGGTTCGGACTCATGAGCGTGGTGTGGTTCGGCTGGGCGCAGGAGTCTCCGCCCGACCGCCTGCGCACGCCCCTCATCGTGGGTTCCGTGATCGGCCTGGTCGTCACCATCGCCTTCGGCGTGCTGACCGCACTGAACTGGAGCGAGCCCACGGCCCTCGAGGGCCGCTACACGATGTTCGGGATCGTCGTCGGCGCAGAGTTCGCCCTGGCGGGCGCCGGCGCGGTCGCCCTGCAGCTGTCCGGCCACCAACGGTGGGTCGCCTGGTGGGTGGCCCTGATCGTGGCCGTCCACCTGGTGAGTCTGGCCTGGATCTTCCACGGGCAGTCGGTGGCGTTCCTGGGGATCGCCCAGACGGTGGCACTCATCGCCGTAGCGCTGGCGGCAAGAGGTGACACCTACCCGACCAGTCGATGGGCAGGACCCGTCATGGGCGTGCTGTTCCTGGTGTACGCGCTGGGCAACGGCGCCTTCCTGGTGCGGGAGCTGGCCAGCAGCTGACGCAGGTCCGGGCGCGCTCTCGTCGGGCCCGGACCGGTGGGTCCCCGGACCGGCACGGTCGGGCATCGCCTCGCAGGAATCACTCCGTGATCGGGTCCACGATGTCGTCGACCACCGACACGGGGTGTTGCTGGGTCAGGTGGGTGCCGGCCGCAGCGGCTGATCCGGCGGTGATGACCGCCGGGCCGGTTCCAAGGAGTGCGGCGACGAACAGACAGTTGGCGATGCGCCTCATGAGCGGGTGTCCTTTCAGACCGGTTGCAGTAACACCAGAGAACTGGTCGTAGGTCCCGAAACGGGGCTGCTTCGTTCCCCTTTCGGTCCCGGTCGGTGGCGGGTGGTCAGAGGGACTCGGGGGGTGAGCGGAACCACTGCGAGGAGGCCTGCATGCGGTCGAACTCCGCCTCGGCACGCGCGTGGTAGGCCATGGACTCCGGGAGGGCGCCGAGGACGAGCTCGTCGTGGGCCAGTCCGTCGAGCGCCACGGCCGCCTCGTAGTCCTGGTCGAGGGCGCTGGCACAGGCCACGGCGCGCTCATGGCGTGACCGGGCCGAGGCCGCCTCACCGAGGGCCGTGTCAGCAGCGGCGAGCAGGTTCTCCATGGTCGCCCGCTGCAGCGTCGGCATGGACTCCAGCGCGAGCTCGGCCCTGCGGTAGTGCTCGCGTGCGGTGGGATCGCCGCGCCGGGCCTGCACCCAGGCCAGGTGCGCGTGGGTCACGCCCAGGCGGTCTTCTCCGGGGAGGAGCTCATAGGCCGCGAGCGCCTGCCGCAGGTGCGCAAGGGCCCGCTCCATGTCCTGCCGCGCCTCGAAGTGCGACGCCAGGTGCAGGTGGCACAGCCCGGCGTTGAGGGCCCCGTCGTCGAGGGCGAGGGACTCGAGGGCGCACTCGTCGGCACGAGCGAGCAGACCGCGCCGCAGGTACGCCGACGAAAGGCTGCTGAGGGCGGAGGCGCGTTCGCGGGTCATCCTCTCGTCGAAGCCGGTCAGCGCCTCCTCCAGCGAGGTACACCCGACGGCGAGCTGTCCGGCCGCGACCTGGAAGGCGCCCAGCCGCGAGAGAAGGACGGAGCGGCCGCGCGTGTCGCCGGTCTCCGCGGCGATGACCAGGGCCGAGCGGAGGGTGACGATCGCCTCCTTGGTCTGCCCGGCGCGCCACTGGAACACGGCGAGGTTACTGAGGCTGAGCCGCTCCATCGGTCGGTCGTCGATCTGGCGAGCGGCGGCGACGGCGAGCTCGCAGACGCTCCGTCCGGTGCTCGCGAGGCCGGTCTCCAGCAGGTGCACGGCATACCCCCGGGCGATGTGAAGAACGTAAGGCGTGTCTTCCGGTCGGGTCATCACTCGGAGTGCGGCACCGAGCAGGGGGTCGTGGGCGACGAACCAGCGTCGCGCCTGCGCGGGTGTCACCAACCTCGGCACCTCGACGGCCGAGACGTCAGGAACGCCATCGAGCTCTCGCCGACCTGGCGCCAGGACGTCGGCGGCGGCCAGCACGCCGGCGAGCAGGTACCGGCTCATCCGTGTGCGGGCGGCGTCCAGCTCTGCCGCGTCCGCCGCCCTGCCCCGACGCAGGAAGTCCCTCAACAGGTCGTGCATCTCGAGCAGGACCCCGTCACGTGACTCCAGCAGGTGGCAGTCGATGAGGTCATCGATCGCCACCTGCAGGTCGGCCAGAGGCTTGCCGACCCAGGCCGCCGCCGCGGCTCGCGTGACGGGAAGGCCGCCCCACGGCATCCAGGCGAGGGACCCGAGGATGTCGTGCCGGTCGGACGGCAACGCGGAGATGGACAACCGGAAGCCCCCGCCCAGGCTGCGCCCTCGCGCCGAGAAGTCCTCGAGGTGGCGCCCTTCGTCCCTCAGCCGCACGAGGAAGGCGCGGACCGACTCGGCGGCACCACGGCGCAGCTGGACGGCGACTACGCGAATGACCAGCGGGATGCCGCCGCAGAGCCTGGCGAGGTCGTGGGAGGCCTCGATCTCAGCGTCGATCCTGGCGGCACCGACGATGCGGCGCAGCAGCTCGACGGCATCCGCGACGGGCAGCGGCTCGACCGTGACGGCCACGGCGTCCTCGAGGTCGGACAGGTGCGTGCGGCCGGTCACGAGGGTCAGGGAGCCGGGGCCGGAGAGCAGGAGCGCGTGGGCGTCGGCGGGGTCGCAAACGTCGTCGAGCACGAGCAGCATCGAGCGTCGCGAGATGAGCGTGCGCCACCGGTCGACGCGGGCCGCCAGCCCCGCGGGGATCTCGTCGGGGGACAGGCCGAGGGCGAGGAACAGCTGCTCCAGGACGGCCGCCAGGGTCCCGGTCTGGTCTCCCTCGGAGCTGGGCATCTGCACGAAGAGCTGCCCGTCGGGAAAGCGGTCGGTCAGCTCATGGGCGAGGTGCAGCCCGAGAGCGCTCTTGCCTACGCCGGCCAGGCCGTGCAGCACCACTACGTTGGCATCGCGGGGGTCGGCCCCGTCGAGAGCGCTGAGCACCGTGGCCGTCTCATCGGCGCGCGCGACGAAGTCACGAAGGCGCCGGGGGAGGGTGCTCGGCCCGCCCGGCTGGTCGAAGGTCGCGGACGAGGCGCCCGCGGGCGTGGTCAGGTCCGCCGCATCGGAGGTGCTCAGCCGGGCGTGTCCCTGGCCCCCGGGCGCCGCCGCCCGTAGCGCTTCGTCGTCGTTGGCCAGCACGCCCTGGTAGGCCGTTCGGAGCGCCGGCCCCGGGTCGACGCCGAGCTCGTCGGCCAGCAGGTGCCGCACGATGTCGTACTGGTGGAGGGCCTCCGCCTGCCGTCCGGCGAGGTAGAGGGCGCGGATCAGCTGCGCCCGCAGTCCTTCGACCAGCGGCTCACGGTGCACCAGGTCGCTGAGGTCGGCGATGACCGCGGCCGGCGGTTCGATGGCCAGGCGCAGCTCCATCGCGGACTCCGCGACCGCGATGACCCGGATGTGCACCAGCTGGGACATGGCGTCGATGACCTCGCCTCCGGAACCGGCGAGGATGGGGGCCCAGAGGGCGAGGGCAGCGCCGAGCTCGCGGACCGCCCCGGCCGGGTCGGTCGTCGCCAGGTCTCGACCGGCCGCGACGTGACGGTGGAACCGGGCCAGGTCGAGGTCCATGCGCGCCGGGTCGACCCGGTAGCCGGGGCCGTCGGTGGCAATGAGGTCGGCCCCTCCCGGGATCCGGCGCCGCAGGTCAGCGATGATCTTGCGAACCTGGTGGGCGGAGGTGGGTGGGGCTTCTGGACCCCAGGTCGCGTCGACAAGACTCGCGACCGGAAGCACGCGACCCGCCTCGGCAAGCAGCGCCGTGAGGATGCGCACGGACTGCTTGCCGCCCACGTGGATCCGCTCGTCACCGGACCAGCACTCGAAGGCGCCGAGCACTCCGAACCGGATCAGGACGGCTTCGCGGCAGGGGGTGGGATGGTTCTGCTCGTCGTCAGGCTCGTCATCGCGCGCATTCACCAACTGTCCCCCTCCCCCCGGGGCGATCCACAGTGTGCTACGCAATATGCCCCATGTCTCCGGACTTGACAACTTTCGATCGATGCCCGGGACCGGGCCCGAGGTCGGTCGTGGAGCCCCCCGCCCGTGTTCGAGGGCCGCCTGCCTTGCCGGGAACGGGGTGAGGACCGCACGGGGACCGGAACGGTACCGGCGCCCTGGATGGTGGCACCAGACCTCGGCCACTGCCGGGGGTGGTACCACGGGCAGTCACCAGGAGATGCGATGTCAGCCATCGAACGACCCACCGGCGTCAGGCCGGTCGGGGTCGTCCTGAGCCTGCTCGAGGACCTCTATCTCGACCTGCACGCACACCCGGAGCTCTCCGGCCGAGAGGAGCGCACGGCGTCGGTGATCGCCGAGCGACTCCGGGTCCTGGGCGTCGAGGTCACCGCGAACGTCGGTGGCACGGGGGTCGTCGGTGTCATCGAGAACGGCAGCGGTCCGACCGTGATGATCCGGTCGGAGCTCGACGCCCTGCCGGTCCACGAACAGACCGCGCTGTCGTACGCCAGCACGGTCCAGGGTGTCATGCACGCCTGCGGCCACGACCTGCACCTCGTCGGGCTCGTCGGCGCCGCCGAGCTGCTCGTCCGTTCGGAGCGCACCTGGCGCGGCACCGTCGTGATCGTGGCCCAGCCCGCGGAGGAGACCCTCTCAGGGGCGGCCGCGCTGTTGGCCGACGGGCTGTACACCCGGTGGCCGGTGCCCGACGTCGCTCTCGCCCAGCACGTCGTGCCGCTGCCGGTCGGGGTGGTCGCACACGGGCCCTCGACGACCTGGTCGAGCGCCCAGTTCCGAGCCGACCTGGCCACCGAGCCGACCCACTCGGCGATCAGCGGCCCCGGCTTCGACCTCGTCGGGAGGCTCGGGCTACTCGACGCGCTGGTGCGTGACACCGCGGTGAAGCAGGGCGCCACCGGCGGCCTCTACGCCCTTCACACCGGAACCTGTGCCAACGTGACGCCGGCCACCGCTACCGCCCTTGGGAGTGTCCGGGCGCCTGCGCTGGCCACCGTCGACGCCGTGCTGGCCGACGTGCGGTCCCAGCTGGCCGAGCTGGGCGCGGTCCGTGCCGAGATGACCGTCACCGGTTCTGCGCCCGCCGTCGCCGTCGACTCCGAGCTGATGTCCGACCTGGTCTCCGAGCACACGCGGGCGTTCGGTCGGGGACGGGTGTGGACGGACTACATCTCCTACGCCGCCGACGACTTCAGCCTCTACGGCACGGAGTTCCTGCCCGACGGATCCCGGGTCCGCCTCGGCTACTGGATGTTCGGCGGCATCGACCCCCGAACCTGGCGCGCGGCCAGGGACGACGGCTCTGTGGTTCCCGCAAACCACTCCGACCGCTTCACCCCCGAGCTGACCTCTCTACGGGCGGCGGTGGTCGCCATGACGACCGCCGCCCGGTCACAGCTGGTATCGCATCGAGACGCAGACCCTGAAGGGACCACACCATGAAGTTCGGAATCTCGCTACTTCCCGACTGCCGGCCCAGCCGACGACCTGTCGCCGAGTACTACCGGGAGGTCCTGGAGCTCAGTGTCCAGGCCGACGCGCTCGGCTTCGAGTACGTCAAGATGACCGAGCACTACCTTGGCACCTACGGCGGGTACTGCCCGAGCCCGCTGACCTTCCTGTCGTCGGTGGCCGTCCTCACCAGCCGGATCCGTGTGATGACCGGCTGCATGCTGCCGGCCTTCCACCATCCGATCCAGATCGCGGCCCACGCCGCCATGGTGGACGCGATCAGCGGTGGGCGACTCGACTGCGGCTTCGCCCGGGCCTGGCTGCCCTACGAGTTCGAGGCCTTCGGCGTCTCCATGGACGACAGTCGCGAGCTCTTCGAATCGACGATCGAGACCGTCATCCGGCTGTGGACCGAGCCCGAGGTCACCGTCGACACGCCACACTTCGCCTTCCGTGGAGCGACGAGCACGCCGGGGATCACGCAGCGGCCGCACCCGCCGGTGTGGGGGGCGGCCATCCGCAGCCCGCAGAGCTTCGAGTGGTTGGCCCGCAAGGGGTTCGGGCTGCTCGTCTCACCCCCTCCGCTGCGCCGTGACCTGTGGGCCACCCGACAGCTCATCGACATCTATCGGTCGACCTTCGAGGAGGTCCACGGATCGCTCGTCGGAGCACGGGTCGCCCTCGCCATCCCTCTCTACGTCGCCCCGACGACGCAGCTGGCGCGATCGGTCGCCCTGCCCGCCATCAAGGAGTACCTCGACGTCAGTGGCGAGGCGGCCGCCGCCTGGACCGACGTGACGTCCTCGAACTACGCGGGCTACCAGAACATGAGTGACGCCTTCGCGGCCATCACCCCTCAGCTGCTCGCCCAGGATGCCGCCGCCGTCGTCGGCTCGCCCGACGAGGTCGTCGACCAGATCGGTCGGCTGACAGACGCACTGCCCGTCGACACCATCCTGTGGAACGTCGACTACGGCGGGCAGGGCCTGGGGACCATGGCTCCGAGCATCGAGCGGTTCGCCACCGAGGTCGCGCCGCAGCTCGAAGCTCGCACGGCCAAGCCCGTTCCGGCCGACGGGCCGGTCCCCGTCGGGGCCGGCGTCCGGCCATGACCACCACGATCGGTGCCTCCGATCTCCGCATCGACCTCGATGTGATCCACCTCGCCGAGCACGCGCGGGTGCACTCCGTCGGATGCCGCACCGGCCGGCCCCACAGCACCAAGGTGTGCTTCGCGGGGGCCGGATCGACCGTGCACGTGCTGGCTCACCGCCGCGCCGACGGACAGCCGGCTGACTGGTACCGCAACGTCGTCGGTGGGGGCGCCACCTTCCTCGAGGTCGGTGACATCGTCCTGCCGGTGTCGGTCGTCGTGCCGGCGGACCGGGTGGCCGCCCATCGCCTCGTCGTCGGTCTCTTCGCCGAGAAGTACGGCGAGGCCACGGTGTCCGGGTGGCACTCGGCGCCGAGCGCGCTGCCCCTGCGCCTCGACGTTGACGTCGTGGCCGGATTCCCGATGCGGGTGAGTCAGCCGTGAGGTTCCTCGTTCTTGGGCTGCTCAGCGTTGTCACCGACCACGAGGTGCTCGAGATGCGGCCGGGCAAGCTCAACTCGGTGCTCGCGGCGCTGCTGCTGCGGGTCGGTCAGACCGCGTCACCGGAGTACCTGCGCACCGCGGTCTGGGACCTCGAGCCTCCCGAGCACCACCGAGCGGCGCTGCACAGCTCGATCATGCGCCTCAGGCACCAGCTCGCCGACCTCGGCGCCCCGGAGGAGCTCATCGTCACCAGCCCCCACGGCTACCGGCTCACGCTCGGGCCGGGCGAGCTCGACCTGCTCGCGTTTCGGCAGGCCAGGGACGCGGCCTCCACGATCGCGGATGCCGCCTCCCGGCTGGAGGCGCTGCGCACGGCGCTGCGTCGGTGGACGACCGCGCCCCCGTGCTCCGACCCGCTGCTCAACGTGCCGTCCGCGATCCTGCACCGCGACCTCGTGCCGGTGCTGGTCGAGGAGTGGAAGCAGGTCGCCGAGCGGTTCTTCGACCTCGAGCTGGAGATCGGCAGCGCGGGCTCCGTGATCGGCGACCTCCGCACGGCCACCCGCGCCTACCCCACCCACGAGGGTTTCGCCGCTCAGCTGGCGCGGGCGTTGTGGACCACAGGACGCCAGCAGGAGGCGCTCGGAGAGATCCGGCGCACCCGGGACCTGCTCCGGACCGAGCTCGGACTCACCCCCGGCGAGGACCTGCGGCGCCTCGAGGGCGACATTCTGCGCGGCGACCCGCCCCGCCGGCCGGCCCGCAGCCCCGCCGCCCTGATCCTGCAGTCCCAGCCGGCCGCCGACCTCGCGCCGGTACCCGGTGACTCAGGTAGGGGCATCCGTAGCCTGAGCGACCCCATCGCCTGCGTTCACCGGCGCCGTTTCCGCGAGCTCGTGCGCACCGCGATCCCCTTGCACGGCCGGGATTTCGAGCTGACCGCCCTGGAGGATGCCCTACAGCCGGTGGAACGTGGTGGCCTCGTCGTTGTCTCCGGCGCACCCGGTGTCGGCAAGTCTTCGCTCGTCGCCGCGGTCGTGGCCCGGGTCGGCGACCGCTTTTCCGGCGGGGTGGACGTCCGGTGCAGCTGCCACGTCGGCCAGATTGCCGCCCTGACCGCCAAGGGCCCCCAGCTCATGGTCATAGAGGACGCCGACCCCGAGTCGGCCGAGGACCATCGGGCACTCGCCGGCCCGGGAACCTGGGTCGTGCTCGTCAGCCGGTTCGGCCACCGGGCTATCACCTGCGAGCCCGGTGTCGCCGTCGTGCACGTGCGACCTCTCGACTCGCCTTCGTCGGTGCATCTCGCGCTGGCCGTCGCCGGCACCTGCTCGGCCGGCGATCCCTCGCACCGGGGGGTCCACCACGCCATCCGCGAGCCCGCCGCCCTCGCCCGCCTCGGTCACCTCTGCGGCGGCTTCCCCGGTGCCATCGCCCTGGCAGCATCCCGTCTGCGGCTGTCGCGCGACCGTGACATCGACGGCTTCATCGTCTGGCTCGCGGCCGACCCCGTGCGCCGACTGTCGCTGAGCCGCGACCCTCGTCACAACCTGGCCCTGGCCTTCGAGGAGCATCTCCAGCGGCTACACCCCGCGACTGCGGCGGCCTTTCACAGCTTGGCCATCGCCAACTGCGGCGACCTCGACGTCGCCGAGGCTGCCCGTCTGCTCGAGGTCGGTGAGCTCGAGGCCGAGATCGCCCTCGAGGAGCTGGTCGACGCATGCCTTGTCGAGGTGGATGGCGCCGGACGCTACGCCATTCTCGACCTCGCCCGCGCCGTCGCGATCTCGCAGGCCAGACGTTCGCACTCCCCACGTACCGACCTGACCCCAGCCGACAGGAGACGAGCATGAGCACCCAGAACGGCACCGCACTAGAGGCCCAACCCAGCGTCAAGCGCGACGTCATCTTCGCCCGCACGGAGGGCGGGGTGATCTTCCACAACGCCTCGACGGGCTTCCAGGTCGCGGGGCACACGGCCTACGAGTTCGCTCGAAAGATCATGCCGCACCTCGACGGGCGCACGCGGGTCGTGGAGATCCGCGACGCGCTGCCCGCGCAGCACCGGCAGACCTTCCTCTCGTTGTTGGACTCGTTGACCCAGTACGGGTTCGTTGCCACCGAGGAGCCGGGCGACGACGTCGTTCCGATCCCGGACCGGGTCGCCGACCACTTCGCCCCTCAGATCAACTACATCGGGCACTACCGAGGCGGCGCGCGACGCCGCTTCCGGCGGGTGCGTGCGGCGAGGGTTGTCGTGCTCGGCAACGACGACACGGCCCGCTGGGTGGTGCTGGGCCTGCTGCGCAACGGGTTCCCCTCTGTCGGCGCCGAGACCACGCTGCTCGACGCCGATGACGCCGGGGCCAGCATCGTCGACGAGTTGGACGAGCTCACGGCGTCCGGGGCGCCGGCAGTGGTCGATCCGCTGGACGCCGACTCCGACTGGTCGGCCATCGGCGACTGCCAAGCCGTGGTGGTGTGCGGCGAGAACGCCGCCGCCCGAACCGCCTCGCTGCTCGGCGCCGGCATACCCCGGGGGACCTCCCTCCTCAGCGCGAGCAGGGCCGGTGACCGCGTCGTCGTGGGACCGATCATGTCCGGCGGCGCCCCCGGCTGCCTGACCTGCGTCCTGCTGCGGCTGGCTGCGACCGACGAGTCGGACCGCCTCGCCGCCACCCTCGACCTGTGGGCCGGGCTCACGGGCCTGACGGTCCCGCTCACCGAGGACCGGGGGAGCCGGCCGGTGGCGGCCATGCTGGGCAACCTGCTCGCCTACGAGATCTTCCGCCAGATCTCCGGCCTGCTGCCCCCCGAGAGCCAGGGCGCGATCATTGTCCAGCACCTCGGGTCGGCCGACGTGAGCACCGAGACACTGGTCGCACATCCACGGTGCGCGAGATGCGGCCCACTCCTGGTGGGGTTCGACGACGAGCTGTATACCGTCGTGCCGGAGGAGCGTCCACGAGTCGAGGCGACGACGGACGCCAGCGAGGAGCCGGCGCAGGAGAGTGGCGCGAACCGATTCCAGTCGCTCTTCGGCACCAACGTCGGCATCCTCACCCGCTTCGACGACGCAGTCGACGAGCAACTTCCGGTTCGCGTCGGGCGGGTCGTCGCGCGCATCGCCCCCGGCCAACAGCGCCGCATCGTCGCCTTCGACGTGCACACGACGTACGCCGCTCGAACCCGGGCGATCTGCGCGGCGGCGGCGGTCTACGCCATGGCCAACGGCTCGGTCGTCGAAGTCGAACCCGGCGACCTCCCCGTCGTGGCGCCACGACGAATCGCCCACGCCGCCGTCACCCTGGCGGAGACCACACCGCGGGCGGTGCGCGGGGTGACGCTGCTCGAACGCCACGACGTCGGGATGCCCGCCGCGGCCGTCCTCACCTCCGGCGCGACCAACGGTGACGGACTCTTCCACCGCACCGCGGCCGGCGTCGTCGCTGCACCGAGCCTGGCCACAGCCGTCGGCGGCGCCATCCTGTCTGGTATCGCCGGCGCGACATTGCTCACCGCGGCAACGCACCCAGGCCGCTCGCTCGTGACGACGGTCGACCTCGAGACGCTGCGGGCCGACGACCAGCTCGCGTACCTCGTCGCCTCCGCCGCGAACCTGCACGCCGAGGTCGAGGTACTCGACGTACGCTCCGCCACCGGCACGTCCGTCGTGCTCGTCCGCGCATCCGACCCCTTTGGGCCCGAGACGGCCTGGGCCGTCGGCTCCGGGCTGAGCTGGCGCCAGGCCGCGACCACCGCCCTGTGTGACGCCATCGGTCGGCTCCAGGTGCGTTCGGGCACCGGTGATCTCGACCTGGGCCTGGCCTGGCTGGAGGCCTTCCACCCCTCGTCCGTCGTGCCGTCGGCCGTCATCGCCGCCCCGCTGCAGAAGTCGGTCACCTTCGAGGACCTGCGGGGGGCGTTGCACCGGTCCGACACCGACATCGTTCTCGTCGACATCGGCGGCGCCGACCTCTCGACCGGTGGGCTGCGCGTCGTGCGAGCTCTCGTCGTCGCCGACTGACCCGCCCGCCCCCGGCCGCTAGCCCATCAGAAAGGACGACCCCGTGACGACGACAACGGCAACCGCAACGACGACGACGACCACCACGCCGGCGACGGGGCTCGGGACCGCTCGCCCTCACCCCTGGGCGCGGGCGACGACCGACCTCGAGCTCGCGATCGCCGCTGCCGACCCGGTCGACCGACGGGTGGAGGTGGTGATCCTCGGGTCTGGAGACGAGCTGACCGATGAGGTGCTCCCCGTCCGTGGCGACCGCACCGCATTGTTCACCGGCTCCGAGATTCTGTTGCTCCCGACCACCGGCCCCGGCTGCTGCCGCCAGTGCGTGGTCAGACGCTGGCAGTCGGCGCAGCCGGCCCTGTTGCGGGAGGCGACCGAGCTGTCGACCGAGCTCGTGGCGAAGGACGGCCCCCCTGCCCTCGCCCCCGCGTTCGTCGCCGCTGTCGTGGCGCTTCTCGACCTGGGCACGAGCGGTGAGGTCGCCCGGGTCGACCTCGCCACCCTCAACGTGACCGCCCACCGAGTCCCTGCCGACCCCTCCTGCCCCCGCTGCGGTCACGGGCACGCCGTGGGCCTACCCGCGGTGTCGGAGCGTTTCGGTCCCTCCCCCAAGAGGTCGGGTAGCTACCGGGCGCGCGCTCTGGCCGACTACCCCTTGTCCGTCCCCACCCTCGTCAACCCCGTCGGAGGGATCGTGGGCCGGGGCTACGTCTGCGAGCTGGCCCTGCCCTCGACCGCGGCGATCTGGGGCAGCTTCGCGACCCGGACCCCTGGTGGCACCTACGAGATCTTCTGGGCCGGCCACGCCAACAGCTATGACGCCAGCATCCGGATCGGGCTGCTCGAGGGGCTGGAGCGGTACGCCGGCATGGTCCCGCCCGCCACCACGTGGCGCGCATCGCGGTCACAGCTGGTGGATCGCGCTGTCAGACATGTGGACCCGCTCGTGTGTGGGGTCTACGACGACATCTGTTACGAGCGGACTCCGTGGCTCGTGCCCTACTCCGACGACCTCGTGCTGCCGTGGGTGCCCGCGCACTCCCTGCGCGACCAGGAGACGGTCTGGGTCCCCGAGGTGACCGCGTACTACCGCACCGAGGACGACGCGAGCCGCTTCGTGCAGGAGTGCTCCAACGGCTGCGCCTCCGGCTCGTCCCTGACCGAGGCCTCCTACTGCGGCCTCATGGAGCTGGTCGAGCGCGACGCCTTCCTGCTGACCTGGTACGGCGGTGTGCCGCTACCTGAGATCGACGGCCGTTCCAGCACCAGGGCCGCCACCCGGACGATGGTCGACCGGCTCGAGCTCTACGGCTACCGGACCCGCTTCTTCGACGCGCGCATCACCTTCGAGATCCCCATCGTGATCGGCGTGGCCGAGCGGGTCGGCGGTGGGCTCGGGGCGATGTGCGTCGGCGGCGGAAGCGGCCTCGACGCCGAGGACGCCCTGGCCGCGGCGCTGGTGGAGATCTCGACGGACTGCCTCAACCTGCGGGGGCGGGTGGAGCGTGACCGTGAGCGCCTGACGGCCATCGTCGACGACTTCGAGCTGCTCCAGAGCATCCACGACCACCCCATCGTCTTCGGCCTGCCGCAGATGGCCGCGCACGCCGACTTCCTGCTGCGCGGGACCGGAACGGCGCGTTCGCTCGCTGATGTCTACCCCTCCCGCGCCACACCCGACACCGGCGACCTGGCCGACGACCTGACCTGGTGCGTCGACCACCTGGGCCGCTCCGGCTTCGACACCCTCGTGGTCGACCAGACGACGGCGGAGCAGCGCCAGGTCGGCGTGCACACGGCGTCCGTCATCGCGCCGGGGCTGCTGCCCATCGACTTCGGCTGGGGCCGCCAGCGCTGCCTCACCATGCCGCGGATGCGCACGGCGCTGCGTCAGGCGGGCCTTCGGGACCACGACCTCACGCACGCTGACCTCAACCTCGTTCCCCACCCGTTCCCGTAGGAGTGTCGCGATGACCACCACTGCCCACGCGTACCTCGACGCGGTCGTCCACCGGACGACGAGTCGAATGGAGCCCGACGGGTTCCGCATCAACTGGCTCGACGCCCCACGCAAGGGCAAGTTTCTTCCCGGCGTCGAGTCCGTCAGCCTCGACCGGGTCCTGCCCGCCCTCGACGACGACACCGCGCCCACCTTCACGGCCACGCTCCTCGGTGAGCTGCTCAAGGCGACCTACGCCGAGGGCAACCGACGGCTGGCGATCCACTGCAACGACGACGTGGACGAGCTGCCGCACTACGGCCGGGGTAGCCTCGCCCGGGGCACCGCCTCCGGTGGGGCTCGCTACCCGGTGAGCATCTACTGGGTGGCCGGACCATCGTCCGGTGTCACGCCCGGCGTGTACTACTACAACGTCTACCACCACTCGATGGAGCGGCTCCTCGTCGGTGACCTCACCCCGCGCGTGGCCGCGGCGCTCGGTGCGGACCGGCTCGCCGACCAGTACCTCGTGCTCGGCCTGAAGTACTGGCAGAACGCCTTCAAGTACCACAACTTCGCCTTCCACGCCGTGAGCATGGATATCGGCACCATCACCCACTCCTGGCGTTCCTGGCTCGCGGACGAGGGGCTGGAAGTCACCCCCCACTTCTGGTTCGACGAGCCGGACCTGGCCGACCTGCTCTCCATCGACCTCGACGCCGAAGGGGTCTTCGCCGTGCTGCCGCTCGGGCCGGCGGACCGGAACGCCCCTCGCGACGGTGCCGCGGTGCGGACCAGTGCTTTCGGCACTGACGAGGAACGCTCTCGCACAGTGCTCTCCTTCCCGATGACGGTCGGCATGCAACGGGCCACCGCCGCCGGGTGCACGACACGACCCACCCCGGTGGCCCTGTCCGCCGCGGCCGCGGCACCGGTCGAAGACGGCATCCACGTGTCGTTGCCGTCGCCCGAGCCGACCGAGTGTACGGTCGCGCAGACGCTGCTGAGGCGTCGTAGCAGCTTCGGTCGGTTCATCGGCGTGCCGATGCGGGCCAGTGCCCTCGCGGCCCTGCTCGACGAGGGCACGCGGGCAGGGTCCTTCCCCTGCGACGCATCCGGCGGGCTGCCGACCGACCTGCTGAGCCTCTACGTCTTCGTCAACCGGGTCGAGGGCGTGGCGCCGGGGGCCTACCGGCACGACTCGGCCCGGGGTGGGCTCGTCCTCGTCGACGCCGAGACACCTGGGGTCTTCCTCCAGAAGAACTATGCCCTCGACAACTACAACGTCGAGCAGGCCGGAGCCGTCATCGTGCCGGCCGTGCGCGTGGGCGCCCTGATGGATGCCGTAGGTGACCGTGGGTACCGGCTCGCGAGTGCCGTCGTGGGAGCCACGACCCAGGCCGTCTACCAGGCGGCCGCGGCTCGGGACGGCGTCGGATGCGGCGCCGCCCTGGGGTTCGACAACGCCGGCTTCATGCAACGTTTGCACCTGGACACCACCGACACGATCCCGCTGATCATGATCATGGTCGGCAGCGAACGGGCCGGGTACGCCAACTACCGCTCCGAGACCCACTGAGGTTCGCGATGACCGACACGCTGCTCTCCCCGCCCACGACAGCCACCTGGGTCGGTGCACCCGACGTCATGCTTCGCATAGCGGGCATGCCCATCGAGGCCGCCGACCGGCTCCGTTTCCCGCGTACCATCGCCTGGGCCGACGAGGTGATCGCCGCTGCGGAGCTCCGCCGGATGGAAGGCGGGGGGCTGGCCGACGAGCTGGCGGTCCTGGTGAGCGACCCCGATCGCAGTGCCGAGCGTTCGGGGCTGATCGCCCTGCGCCGCGACATCTTCAATGGTCGGATCCCGCGCGCCGCCGGGCTGGCCGTCCTGCCCACCTGTCCGTCGGCCGTCGTGGCCCGGATCGAGGGATGGCTGACCGCCCGCCGCGCCGACCGCCAGCTCGCCCTCGACGGCGAAGCTCTGCTGCTCGAGGAGGCGGCCGACCGACGCTCGGCGTTCCGCCAGCTGGCGACCCACCCCCGGCTCCGAGCCGGTCTCGTCATCGCCTCGCCCACGGTGGACGCACACCTGCCCGGCTACCTGGCCGCATCGGGTGCGCTCAACAAGCGCCAGCGGCGGCTCGAGCGGACGCTGCTGGAGTACTTCTACCGGGTCGCCTGCAAGACCAGCCCCTTCAGCACCTTCACCGGTCTGGCTCTCGGCCGCGTCACCGCAAGCGACCGCGGCCAGGCGGGCGCCATCAACATGGGGCCGGTCGATGAGACCTGGTCGTCTCACGTCCAGGCGAACGTGGCCCTCATCGGCCGGATCGTCGACGCCGTCGTCGACAGCCCGAGTGCGTTCCCCGCCCTTTCTCTGGCGCTCACCCCCGGCTTCTCCGAGGAGGACGAGCGGGTGCGCTTCGTGCGGCGCAGCGTCGCACGAGGAGATGACACCGCGACCGTCAGCTTCGACATCGCCACCGACAGCCTGTTGTTCCTCAAGCGCCGTCAGTCGCTCGGCTACCTCATCGCGCTGCTCTCCGGAGGGGTTGGTCTCACGGCGGCCGAGGTGGTGGCTGCCCTCCAGCATCACACGGGGGAGGACGAGCAGACCTGTAAAGACTTTGTGCGCCACCTACTGCGCATCGGGCTGCTCTGGCTGCCCCAGCTCGGGGCGGACATCCACGCGGTCGACCCGCTCGCCGACTTCGCCGGCCAGCTGCGGACCCTCGAGGGAGTCACCTGGGCCGATGACCTGGCCCACCGCGTCGATGGGCTCGTCGCCCTCGTCGGGGCGTTCGGAGCGAGCGGCGACATCGACCGCCGCCGGGCGCTCGTCAAGGAGGTGCGAAGCGCTCTCCGTGAGCTGTTCGCCTCTCTCGGACATCCCGACGAGTCGCTTCCGGTCACCCTCCTGTTCGAGGACACCGTGGCGGCCCACGAGGTGTCTCACATGGACGCCCGCACGTGGGACGAGCACGTGGTCGCGCCCCTGTCCCGGGTGTCCTCACTGTTGGAGAGCCTCGAGATGGCGTTGCCGGGGCGGTTGTTGCTGCGCGGCTTCTTTCTGACCCGGTACGGCAGAGGCGGACGCTGCGACGACGTGCTCGACCTGCTGCGCGACTTCGCCGACGACATCTACGACGAGTTCGGCCGAGTGTCGATGAAGGCGCCCGCCTTCGACGCGGACGGTCGCTTCACCGCCTACCAGAACTGGCTCCAGGTGCCGGAACTGGACGCCGTGAGCCGGGCCCGCTCGCACCTGACCGACGGCATGCACGCGCTCTGGCGCGAGCACGACGGGACCGGCCCCGTGGAGATCCCCGACCACCTCGTCGACGCCGTGGCCGGGCACCTTGCCCCGCTGGCGTCCGAGCTCCGGCCGCAGGGGTACTTCCTTCAGCTCGGAGGCGACCCCTCGGCGCCGGAGGTAGTCGTCAACCGGCCGACCGGCGGGCTGCTGTTCTCCTACTCGCGTTTCACCAACGCGTTCGACGACGAGCTCTCCGAGCGGGTGCGGTCGCACGCCCGCGAGGTCGTCGGCGAGGGGGCCGTGCTGGCGGAGGTGTCCGGAGGCCTCAACCGCACCAACCTCAACGTCCACCAGCCGTTGGCCGACTTTCACATCATCTCGCCCGCCGAGGGCAGCTCGTACCCACCCGACCGCCAGCTGCCGATCGCCGACCTCTACGTCGTCCACGACGAAGTGACTGACCGGGTTCAGCTGCGCTCCCACCGCCTCGGCAAGGAGGTCGTGCCGATCTACCTCGGCTACCTCATGCCCAGCGCGCTGCCCGAGGTGCCGCGCAACCTCCTGCTCTTCTCACCCAGCGGCATGGTTCGGCTCGACCTGTGGGGCGGTGTTCCCCAGGCTGAGCCGGTCGACGGGGTGCGGGTACGTCCGCAGCTGCGCTACCGCAACGTCGTGCTCGGTCGCCGCACCTGGAGCCTCGAGGCACGGAGCCTCCCGAAGCGTCAGACAGGTGAGGGGGATGCTGCGTGGTTCTGCCGCTGGCGGGCGTGGCAGAACGCGCACGGCCTGCCCGACCAGGTGTTCGTCACGCTACCGGTCGACGACGAGGGCGACGAGGCCACCGGGGGAGCCGCCGACACCGCGGCCGCGGACACCACCGCGGCTGCGGACACTGCCGACAACACTGCCCCCACGGCCGGTGGCCGGCGGAGCAAGCCCAGCTACCTGGACTTCACCAGCTACTTCTCCGTCAACGTGCTGGACAGCCAGCTGCGCTCGCCCGGTTCGGTCGTCGAGATGACCGAGATGCTGCCGACGGAGTCGGAGCAGTCGGTGCTCAGCAGCGAGGGCCACCACGTGTGCGAGCTGGCGGTCGAGCTGGCCCGCGCCTCCCACCCCGACAGCGAAGGACTGGTTCGATGACGACAGCCGCAGCCTGGCAGGCGCACCACATCTTCTACACCGCACAGTCGCGACCGCTGCTCACCGAGTGCGTCGGCCCGCTCGTTCGGCAGCTGCGCGACCGCGGCCTCATCGAGCGGTACTTCTTCATCAACTACTGGCTGGAGGGGCCGCACGTACGGTTGCGCATCAAGCCGGCCTCCGACGAGGTGGCCGAGCAGGTCCGGTCCGAGACCGAGCGGTCCGTCATCGCCTTCCTGGCCCGCCGGCCTGCCCTCTACTCGGTGCAGGCCGACTTCTTCGTCGACATGCAGAACACCCTGCTCGACCTGGAGTTCACTGCCGAGGAGAAGCTTCGCTACCTCGACGACCGGGGCGGGATGCTGCAGCGGGAGAACAACACCATGACGGTCGAGTCGTACGAGCCGGAGTACGTCAAGTACGGCGGACCGGTGGGCATCGACCTCGCCGAGTGGCACTTCGAGCGTTCGTCCGACCTGGTCATCGAGGCGGACTCCACCATGAACGTGCACGTGCGCACCGTCCAGCTCGGGTTGTCCGGTCAGCTGATGATCGTCCTGGCGTCCAGCCTCCTCCAGGAGACCGACCGAATCCACGACTACATGCTGCGCTACCACGAGTTCTGGAAGCGCGGCTTCGAGTCCACCTCGTTCATCCGGGAGATGGAGTACGAGAAGGCCAGCGACGGCATCGGTGTGGCGGTGCGAGAGCGGTTCGACCTCATCGACGGCGCCCGCCGCGCGGGTCGTGCCGAGCAGCTGCCACCGATGCTCGCTTCGTGGATGCGGCACTGCCTGGACCTGCGCGGGCAGATCGTCGACCTCGCCCGATCGGGCCGGTTGGTGTTTCCCAGTGGCCCGACGGGCCAGCCCGCACCCGTCGGTGAGGAGGAGGCGGTGGAGCGGCTGCTCTTCCCCCTCATGCACATGACGAACAACCGACTGCAGGTGACCCTCGGCGACGAGGCCTACCTGGCCTTCGTCCTCACCCAGGCCCTCGCCCCGCAGGAGCAGCCGCTGCCCGACCCGGTGCCCTCGTGAGCGCCGACGACACCCCGTCGGGTCGTCGGGTCGCCCTGCGCGAGGACGTGCGGCTGTCCGGCCCCAGGTACCGCGGGCCGAAGACGGTGCGCATCGTCCACGACGCTGCGTCGGGACGGTGCTACGAGCTGGGAGCCAAGGAGGCCTTCCTCGCCGAGCAGCTGCGGGCGCCCGCCGACCACGCGAGCGTCGAACCGGGCTTCGTGCAGGCCTTCGGGCGGCCTCTCAGCCCCGCAGGTTGGGGCCGGTTCCTCGGTCTCCTCCAGGCCCGGGGCCTGCTCGTGGCCACCGACGGGCTCCCGGCCAGCACGGCGACGTCCGCCGAGCCCGCCGCCGTGCGCACATCCGACCTGCGCGCCGGCCGGTGGGTGGTGGCGCCCGTGTCGGAACTCGTGGCGCGACTCCACCGCCACCTGCGGCTGCTGTTCTCACCGTGGGCGGTGGGCCTCTCCGGCCTCCTCGCAGGGGCCATGCTCTTCTGGCTGGCCCGCATCGTCGGGACGGACCGGCAAGCCCTGAACCCGCTCACCGACTGGCGGGTAGCCGTCGGTGTCGGCGTCCTGTCGTGGGTGAGCCTCAGCCTCCACGAGCTCGGTCACGGCCTCGCGGCCCATCACCTCGGTGGGCGCGCGACGGAGGTCGGGGTCCTCTTTCGTCCTCCGGTCGTCTACCTCTACTGCCGGGTCGAGGGTGGCGCCTACCTCACCTCACGGCTCGCCCAGGTCGCCGTCGCGCTCGCAGGGGTGTGGGTCAACCTCGTTGTCCTCCTGCCGTTCTGGGCGTGGTGGGCCCTCGACCCCGACCCCGGACGGCGGCGCATCATCGTCGCCGGCATGGTCGTCGGAGCCGCCGCCGGCCTCGTGAACCTCGTGCCGGTGCCACCGGCCGACGGGTACACGGCCCTCTCCGCGGCCCTCGGTCAGCCTGACCTGGCCCGCGACAGCAATGCCTGCGTGGTCGCCACGGCCCGGGCGCTGGTGCGCGCCGACCGTACGGCCTACCCCGCCCGGCGCCGCGCCGTCTATCTCGCCTACGCCATCGTCCGGGCACTCATCGCGATCGCCGTCGTCGGGGCCATCGTCTGGTACTGCCTGCGGATCCTCCCGCCGGCAGCCGGCACGGCCACTCTGGCCTGCGCTCTCGCCTTCATCCTCACCGTCAGCGTCATCCGGATCGCAGGGACCCGGACCGAAGCACCATCGAAAGGAACGTCATGACTGACGCAACCCTGGTCACCGCGACCAATGCACCGTCGACCGGTACCTCACGCCCGGCTCCCGCCGTCGTGGTCGAGGGGGTACGCAAGCAGTACGGCTCCGTGACCGCCGTCGACGGGCTCTCCCTCACCATCATGCGGGGCGAGTTCTTCGGCATCCTGGGCCCCAACGGTGCCGGAAAAACGACCCTCCTGGAGATCGTCGAGGGGCTGCGCCGCGCCGATGCCGGGAGCGTGCAGGTGCTCGGTCGAAGCCCGTGGCCCCGAGACCTCACCCTGCTGCGCCAGCTCGGTGTGCAGACCCAGGCGTCGTCCTTCTTCCCCGGCCTCTCCGCCCTGGAGCACCTGACGACCGTCGCCGCCCTCTACGGCGTCAGCCGTCCCATCGCCGCCGCCACCCTCAAGCGCTTCGGACTCTGGGACAAGCGCGACGTGCGGGTGCAGAAGCTGTCCGGCGGGCAGCAGCGCCGGCTGTCCATCGCGGCTGCTGTCGTGCACGAGCCGGAGGTCATCTTCCTCGACGAGCCGACCGCGGCGCTGGACCCCCAGGCCCGGCGCGAGCTGTGGGGCCTGCTCGACGACCTGCACCACAGTGGACACACGGTGGTGTACACGACCCACTACATGGACGAGGCCCAGCGCCTCTGCGACCGGGTCGCCATCATCGACGACGGCAAGATCGTCGCCGAGGGCACTCCGCAGGAGCTGATCCGTCTCCACGCGGGGCCGTACGTGCAGATCGTCGTCGACCGTAGCCACCTGGATGCCGTCACGGCCCGGGCCGTCGAGGGTGTGCACGACGCGCGCGAAGAGGGGGCGTCCATCGTGATCGAAACCGCCCGCCCGGAGATCGTGATGCCGGCCATCGGCAACGCGGTTGGCTACGACAACGTCAGCACCCGCGGCACCTCGCTCGAGGACGTCTACCTCGAGCTCACCGGAAAGGAGTATTCGGCATGAGCACCATCGCTTTCACCGCACTGTCGACCGCGACGTTCAAGGAGTGGCGGCGCGACAAGGTGGGACTGTTCTTCAGTTTCCTTTTCCCGCTGGTCTTTCTCGTCATCTTCGGGGTGCTGTTCCACGGCGAGAGCTACGGCGGCAAGACGTACGTCGACATCATCGGCCCCGGCGTCATGTCGTGGGCCGTCGCGAACGGGGCGGTCTTCGGCGTCGCCTACTGGCTGGTCGGCTGGCGCACCTCGGACCTGCTGCGCCTGGTCCGGATGACCCCCACCCGGGTTCCGTCGGTCCTCACCAGCCGCTTCGCCGTGTCCATCGTCAGCGGGGTCATCCAGGCGGCCTTCTTCCTGGGGTTCGCTACCCTGCCCTTCCTCGGCCTGCACCTCGAGCTGCGGTCCGCGCTCGTCATCCTGCCTCTGGTGGCCGGCATCCTGGCCTTCGCGGCCCTCGGTCTTCTCGTGGGCACCTACGCTCCCTCACCCGATGCTGGTGCGGCGATCGCCAACACGATCGTGCTCCCGATGGCCTTCCTCTCCGGCACCTTCTACCCCGTCGCGGGGATGCCGGAGTGGATCCAGACCCTGTCTCTCGCGCTGCCGATGCGCCACCTCATCGACGGGGCTGCGGCCGCGGTGGCCGGTGAGTCCCTGCGTGACGTGCTCGTCCCGACCCTGATCCTCCTCGGGTTCGCGGTGCTCTTCTCCGCTTTCGCCGGACGGATGTTCAGGTGGAGCTCGAAGGACTGATCGCCATGGACCTTCTCACCGCCCTGCGGTCCCGCCTCGGGTCCGTCATGGTCGTGCCGCTCGCCTACTGGGAGTCCGGTGACGACCGTGGCGGGGCCCGGGTGCATGTGGGACCAACCAGCGTTCTGGTCGGTCCCTGGACCACCTCCCCGACGCTCGAGGTATGTGGCGCGTGCGTGCACGCCCGCTGGCTGCGGGTGCGCAGCACCTCAGAGCGGTCGCTGCGCGCGGCCATCGCACCGATGGTTGGCAGTGGCGACGGCTCCGGGGCGGGCGGCCGGGTGTGGCCGATGCAGATCGCGTTCGTGGTCGACGCCGCCGAGATGCTCCTGCGTTCGGTCCAGGACGAGACCGACCCGCCCCAATCGCCGCCGGCACCGGACGGATGCGCTTACCTCACCGCCATCGACGTGGACACACTCCACACCCAGACCACGCTGGTCGAGCGGGAACCGTTGTGCCCGGTCTGCTCCACCTGGGTGCCCGACACCCCGCCCCTGACGACGATCCACCGCCGGCCGACACCCGGGGGCTCCCGGGTCGCCCCGGTCGAGGACTACGAGCTGTCCGAGTCGGCCCTGATCAACGTCCAGGCCGGCGTACTGGGCAGCACGGCGACCGAGGACGTCGGCTCGCCCACCATCGCGCCCGTGTTCGGACGGTTCGACAGTCGCGCCGCCCGCGGTTCTTCCGAGCTGACCTGGAGCGGGCAGACGGTCTCGTACGCCCGTAGCCGGCTCGTCGGTCTCCTGGAGGGTCTGGAGCGTTACGGCGGATCCGTGCGTCGTCGTCCGGTCCGGCCGGTCATGGCCCCCTTCACCGAGGTGGCCAGCGAGGCTATCGACCCGAGGGTCGTGGGGCTCTACGCGCCGCAAGTCTACGCGACCGAGCCGGGCCTGGTTCCGTTCGACGTCGACCTTCCCATCCCGTGGGTGTGGGGCTACTCCCTGCGCGACCGACGCCCCGTCCTGGTGGCGCAGCGCAACGTCTTCTACGGCTCGGTCCCCGGGCCGGACCGTTTCGTCGACGAGTGCTCCAACGGCTGCGCGAGCGGAGGCTGCCTCGAGGAGGCCATCGTCCACGGGCTGCTCGAGGTGATTGAGCGCGACGCCTTCCTCCTCGCCTGGTACGGAGGACGGCGGATGGAGCGCATCGACCTGCGTGGCACCCAGGCGGGCCTGGCCGCCGACCGGTTGACCAGCCGGGCGGCGCTGCTTGGCTACCACGTCGACCTGCTCGATACGACCTCCGACGTGGGGGTGCCGGTGGTCACCGCCCTCGCCACCCGCGTCGACGGGGGAGACGGGTTGCTCGTCCTGGCGGCAGGAGCCTCGCTGGACCCCGAGGAGGCCGCCACGTCTGCGCTCGGCGAGGTGCTCACCTACCTGCCCGGCCGGGCTCACCAGACGCGTCGACGACGGACCGAGCTCGAGGCGATGGTGCGCGACTACACGCAGGTTCGCAGCCTTCGTGACCACGCTGAGCTGTTCGGGCTGCCCGCCATGGGTCGTCTCGGGATGGACCTGCGCGGTGACGGGCCGCCACTCCCCGCCTCCGTGGCGTTCGCCGGCGCGAGACCGTGGAGCGGCGACCTCGCCGTGGATCTGGGTCGCATGGTCGCGACGCTGGCCGACCTCGGCCACGACGTGGTCGCGGTCGACGAGACGAGCCCGGAGCAGGCGCGACGCGGGGTCAACGCGGTGCGGGTCGTCGTCCCCGGCCTGCTGCCCATCGACTTCGGATGGTCGCACCAGCGCGCGTTGCGGATGCCGCGTCTGCTGGGTGCCGCGGGGTCGTCAGAGCCGTCGGCGATACGCCACGTGCCGCATCCCTTCCCCTGACCGACCGCTCGTCACAGGGCGCCGACCGAACCCTCCCGATGGAGGGACGGTTGGTGCCCTGTCCCGCTTTGCCGAGCCCAGCCTCGTGTTCTGCTGCTGCTCCGGCGAGGTCTTGTTGCCGCGTCAGTGGACCCGCCGACCCGGGACACGCAACGACGCCGCGCTCCGTTCGACTGGGGTGTGGTCGGACGGAGCGCGGCGTCGTTGCCGAGCGTCAGGCGCAGCAGCTGGTCGTGCTCGTGGTGCTGGAGCAGGTGCTCGAGGTGCTTGAACAGGAGCACGACGTCGAACCCATGAGGTCGTCGCTGAGCTCGGTGTAGTCCTGAATCTCGAAGGTCTCGAACTGGAGGTCCTGCAGCTCGTCCGAGAGGCTGGACAGAGTGGGCTTGTTCATGATCTGATCCCTTGTTCGTCGGTGCTGGGTGGCTTCCCCGCATCTCCAGTGAAGGGCACGGCACTGTCGAGCCGCTGACGACCGTCTGGCAGACCGCTCACGAGCCGCTGACATCGGTGAGACCCTTCACCAGGGTCGGTTGACCTCGACGTCGCGAGGGTCGTCGCCGGCGACGGTCCAGCCGGTCTCGCCGCGCGTCCACGCCGCGGTGGTGCCGTGCTCGACCAGCGCCTGGATGCCGTTGACGAGCCGGCCGACGGCCTCGCTCGTCGAGCCGAGGCCCAGGCTCACACGCACCGCGGTGGTCGTTCGCTCCTGCCAGGGATCGCCCAGCAGCTCGTCGACGAGCAGGTGCGCGCAGAACTTGCCGTCGCGAACGCCGATGCCGTGCTCGACGGCGAGCACCTGCGAGATGAGCGAGCTGTCCCAGCCGTCGACAGTGAACGCCACGACGCCGACCCGGTCGTGGTCATCGCCCCAGATCGACAGCAGCTCGACTCCCTCGACGGCCTCGAGGCCCTCGCGAAGCTGGGCCAGCAGCTGCGCCTCGTGGGCTTCGATGGCCTTGCGGTTCGCCGTGATGGTGGCGCATGCCGCGGCGATGGCGATGGCACCGATGACGTTGGGGCTGCCGCCCTCGTGGCGCGCCGGCCCGGTGGCCCAGCGCGTGCCCTCGTCGGTGACGGACGTCGTCGCGCCCCCGCCCAAGAGGTACGGGGTGCCGGCGTCGAGCCAGTCGCTGCGCCCGGCGAGCACCCCGGCGCCGAAGGGCGCGTAGGTCTTGTGACCCGAGAAGGCGACGTAGTCGGCCCCCCACGCCTGCAGGTCGATCAGGCGGTGGGCAGAGAGCTGGGCCGCATCGACCGCGATGCGGGCGCCATGACGGTGCGACAGCTCGGCGAAGCGCTCTACCGGCCAGGTCTCACCGGTGACGTTCGATGCTCCCGCGATGACGACCAGGCGGTGGCGGGAGGCGTTGGCGGCCAGAGCATCATCGAGCAGCCGAACGGCATCCTCGACGCTCTTGGGCACCGGCAGGCGGACGGTGCGGTACTGACCCCACGGCAGCAGGGTGGAGTGGTGCTCGGTCTCGAAGACGAACACCGTCGTGCGGGCCGGGAGGGCTTTCGACAGCAGCGCCCACGAGTCGGTGGTCGTGCGGGTGAACAGCACGGTGTCATCGTCTCGGGCACCGACGAAGGTGGCGACCTCGGCCCGCGCCTGCTCGTACCAGGCGCTGGTGAGCCTCGAGGCGTAACCGGCGCCGCGGTGTACCGAGGCGTAGCTGAGCAGAGCCTGGTCGACGGCCTCCTTCACGGTCTGCAGGGCCGGGGTGGAGGCGGCGTGGTCGAGGTTCGCATAGGGCACGGGCCCGCTGAGGGTCGGCACCGTCAGGTCGGCGCCGACGACCCGTGGCAGCCGGCTCGGAGCGGAGACCACGTGCAGGGCCCGGCTGCGAATGACGGGCGCCACCGGTGGCACGGGCCGGCCGTGGACATCGCCGAAGGACGAGGGACGGGGGAGAACCGACATGACGCTGCTCCTGGGTACGGGGGACCCACCGGGTGCAGGTCCGCGCTTGCCGACCACCGCCGTCGAGGGCGAAAGGTCGACCGGGTCGTCACCCGGAGCACCCCACCGCGGAGGAGGGTTGCCGACCAGCGAGCCGGGGCTTGTCACTGGCACTCATGACCTGGTGACGAAGTTAGGGCCGAGCGGTGGCTTTTGTCCACCGACCGACACGGTCGTGTCGGAATCTGAGACGTCGACGGTCTCGGGTGTCAGTGACGTCACCTACCCCACCTCACGGGCTCGGCTCCGACAGAGGTCGGGGGTGTTGCGCGTGTGACGCGTGAGATCAGAGAGGCCTTCCCGTACCGTGCGAGCATGGCAACTCGTCCGACCAACACCTCGCGCCCGGCGGCGGCGGCCCGCGCGAAGCCGCCCGCCAAGGGCAGCACCTCGCGCCCGCCCGCCTCCCGGTCGAGCCGCCCGGCGGCGCGCAAGCCCGCGCCCGCCAAGACGTCGAAGGCCAAGGGCGGCGGCCTGCCGCTGCCCTTGCGTGCGATGCGCGACACGTGGATGGGGGTCTCCCACCTCGCCGGCGGCGCAGTGCGGCGGGTGAGTCACACCGCCATGGACCTCGAGCCCGAGCACCGTCGCGACGGTCTCGGCTTTGCACTCATCGCCCTGTCGATCGTCGTCGCGGCTCGTGAGTGGTGGGGCGTGCCGGGTCTGTTCGGTGACGTCGTGCACGCCGTGTTCGCCGGCACCTTCGGTCGAGTGGCCTACGCCGTCCCCCTCGTGCTGCTGCTGCTCGGGCTGCGGCTGCTGCGAGCCCCCCGCGACGATGCCGCCACCAGTCGGATCACCTTCGGCCTGTTGGCCCTGACCATCTCCGCGTGCGGCCTGGCTCATCTGGCCGACGGCATCCCGAACCCGCCAGACGGCGCCGAGGGTATGCGCGCGGCCGGCGGCATCATCGGGTTTCTCGCCTCGAGCCCGGTCGCGGCCGCGATCTCTGCCTATGGCGCCACCGCCCTGCTGGTACTGCTCGGTGTCTTCGGGCTGCTCGTCGTCACGGCCACTCCGGTCAGTCTCATTCCGCACCGGCTCCGGCAGCTGCGGAGCCTCGTCATCCGCCACGATGACGGCGGCGATGGTGCCGACGGCGATGACCAGGCCGAGGCGGGCGGCGAGTCTGCGGGTGGACGCCCTCGGGCGCGACGACGCAAGGGCGTCGAGCTCGACGAGCGCGACGGTGACGAGGCGTTCCGCAAGGCGGCCGAGGTCGTCGCCGACGACGAGGCGGCCGCCTCCGGGCTACGGCCGGGCCAGAAGCGTGAGACCTCCCCCGGAGTGCTGGCGCCGCGGCCGGGTGGTCAGAGCAGCGGGGCGGCCGGCGGGCAGGGCAGCGGGCAGGGCAGCGGTAAGAGCGGTGGCGCAGCCGCGGCCAAGCCGGCTCGCAGCGGCGTCGGCCCGGCGAGCATCGGGCCTCGCGCCGAGCTGGTGGCCCCGCCGACGGGGTCGCCCCTGCCGGCTCGGGTGGAGCAGCTCTCTCTCGGGGGAGACATCACCTACCGGCTGCCCGACCAGGCCATGCTCACGCCGGGAGCTCCGCACAAGACCCGGAGCGAGACGAACGACCGGGTGGTCGAGTCGCTGACGCACGTGTTCGACCAGTTCGACATCGACGCGGCCGTCACCGGCTTCACCCGTGGGCCGACCGTCACCCGCTACGAGGTGGAGCTCGGCGCGGGCACCAAGGTCGAGCGGGTCACGGCCCTGTCGAAGAACATCGCCTACGCCGTCGCCTCCGCCGACGTGCGCATCCTCAGCCCGATCCCGGGCAAGTCGGCCATCGGCATCGAGATCCCCAACCTCGACCGTGAGAACGTCGCCCTCGGTGACGTGCTGCGCAGCCACACGGCCCGCAGCAACGAGCACCCGATGGTGATGGGCGTGGGCAAGGACGTCGAGGGCGCCTACGTCATCGCCAACCTCGCCAAGATGCCGCACCTGCTCGTCGCCGGCGCCACCGGCTCGGGCAAGTCGTCCTTCGTCAACTCGATGATCACCTCGATCCTGATGCGCTCGACGCCTGAGGAGGTACGGCTCATCCTCGTCGACCCCAAGCGGGTCGAGCTGACGGCCTACGAGGGCATCCCGCACCTGATCAC
>JAKDLG010000340.1 GCA_030452985.1 Humibacillus sp. | reverse complement strand
TGTACTACGGCGACGAGATCGGCATGGGCGACAACATCTGGCTGACCGACCGCGATGCGGTACGCACCCCGATGCAGTGGACCCCCGACCGCAACGCCGGCTTCTCGAGCACCGACCCCGGCAAGCTCTACCTGCCAGTCATCTCCAGCCTCGTCTACCACTACAACAACATCAACGTCGAGGCTCAGATGGCGTCGTCGGCGTCACTGCTGCACTGGGTCAGGGGCATGCTCCAGGTGCGTGGACGGCATCCAGTGTTCGGCCTCGGCGACTTCGCCGTCGTGCCGGCCGACAACGTGGCAGTCCTCGCCTACACCCGATCGATGCCGGCTGACGGCAACGACCCTGCCGAGGCGGTGCTCTGCATCAACAACCTCTCGAGCCGGCCCCAGGCGGCCACCCTCCAGCTGCCCGAGCACTTCACGGGCCGCCAGCTGATCGACCTGTTCGGGGGCAGCGGCTTCCCGTGGGTGGCGAGCGACGGGCGGGTCACCATCACCCTGGGGTCACGCGACTTCTTCTGGTTCCAGCTGCGCGGCGGAGAGGACGGCCACTGATGTCGATCGTCTACAAGGGCGCCACCCTCGTTCCCGGAAAGATCGACATGGTCACCGACTGGATGCCGCACCAGCGGTGGTACGCGGGAAAGGGCCACGTGCCCACGCTCCATCGCGTCGGCGGCTACCGCTTCGACGACCCCGATGGTGAGGTCGGCATGGAGACCCTGCTGCTCGCCGACACGGACAGCACTCCACCGGTCGTCTACCAGGTGCCTCTCACCTACCGGCCGGCGGCGCTCGAGGGCGGCGAGAAGGCCCTGCTCGGCACCATGGAACACAGCGTGCTCGGCACCCGCTGGGTCTACGACGCACCGCACGATCCGGTCTACGCCGCCGCCCTCGTGCGCACGATCCTCGCCGGTCAGGCCTCCGAGGACGCCCAGGCCGGTAGCGGAAGCAACGCTCGCGCGGTGGGTACCGCGACGGGAGTGGAGCACAGCACAGTCGTCTCGTCGGCCGTGCTGAGCGGCGAGCAGTCGAACACCTCGATCATCTGCCACCTGGAGGACGGCGACGGCGACCCGGCGCCGCCCCTGATCGTCAAGGTGTTCCGCACCCTGCAGCATGGCGACAACCCTGACGTCATCGTGCAGTCGGCGCTGACCCGCGCCGGCTCCGACCGCGTCCCGGCCGCGCTCGGTCACCTCGCCGGTTCGTGGGACGCGCCGGCCGGCGGCGGCTCCGAGTACGGACACTTCGCCTTCGCGCAGGAGTTCATCCCCGGTGTCGAGGACGCGTGGCGGGTCGCCCTCGTGGCAGCCGCGTCGGGCACCGACTTCACCGAGCGGGCCCGCGACCTCGGCGTGGTGACCGCGCAGATCCATTCGACGCTCCTGACCACTCTCGGCAGCGAGGACGCCACGCCCGAGACCCGCCGTCGGTTGGGCGACTCGATGCGCGAACGGTATGCCGCTGCCGTCGCGGCCGCGCCCGCTCTCGCCGAACGCGAGGCCGACGTGACGCGCCTGCTCGAGACAATCAGCCACGTTCGGCTACCGGCCTTGCAGCGCATCCACGGCGACTACCACCTCGGTCAGGTGCTCGACGTGCCCGAGCGGGGCTGGGTCGCGCTCGACTTCGAGGGCGAGCCGCTGCGCCCGCTCGCCGAACGCGTGTTGCCCGACCTCACCCAGCGCGACCTCGCCGGGATGCTGCGGTCCTTCGACTACGCCGCCGGCTCGGTGCACCTCGCCGACTCGTCGATCGATGCCACCTCATGGGCCGCCGACTGTCGGCAGGCCTTCATCGCGGGGTACGCGGAGATCGCGGGGCCGCTCGACACAGACTCCACCACGCTGACCCGGGCCCTCGAGCTCGACAAGGCCCTGTACGAAGTCGTCTACGAGGCACGCAACCGGCCGACCTGGTTGCCGATCCCCCTCGGAGCGATCGATCGACTGCTCGACGAGGAAGGCGCACCATGACCACCAC
>JAKDLG010000032.1 GCA_030452985.1 Humibacillus sp. | reverse complement strand
GCACAACCGTAACGCCCACCACCCCCAAAAACGAGGTTAATACCTCACGGGCTCTAAGTCGGTCAGTGCGGCGCCCGTCTGCCGGCGGGCCGGCACATCAACCTGGCCCCGCAGACAGGGCCCAGCCCGGGTGGGTAGGTTCAGAGCATGGCTGGAACTCAGGACCACACTCCGGACCAGGAGAAGGCAGACGCCTTCGTCTCGTTCGGCGTCACTGGCGACCTTGCTCGAAAGATGACGTTCGTCGCGCTCTACCGCCTCGAAGTCGCAGGCCGGCTCGACTGCCCCATCGTCGGGGTGGCGGCCAACGACTGGTCTGACGACGACCTGCGACAACACGCCCGCGACGCCGTGACGGCAGCGGTCGGCGACGACGCGCCGGTCGACACTGACGCCCTCGAGAAGCTCGTGGCGCGGATGCACTACGTCGGCGGCGACTTTGCCGACGCCGGCACGTACCAGCGGCTCTCGGACGCCCTCGGCAGCGCCAAGCATCCGGTGTTCTACCTCGAGATCCCGCCCTCGCTGTTCGAGATGGCGATCAAGGGGCTGTCCGACGCGGGCCTGACCGACAGCGCCCGGGTCGTCGTCGAGAAGCCGTTCGGGCACGATCTCGAGTCGGCTCGGGAGCTGAACGCCTCGCTGCGGGCCATGCTGCGCGAGTCGCAGCTCTACCGCATCGACCACTTCCTGGGGAAGCTGTCGGTGCAGCAGATCCTTCGACTGCGGTTCGCCAACACCATCTTGGAACCGGTGTGGAACCGCAGCTACGTCGAGTCGGTGCAGATCACGATGGCCGAGGACTTCGACGTGTCAGACCGAGGGTCTTTCTACGACAAGGTCGGCGCTCTGCGCGACGTGGTTCAGAACCACCTGCTGCAGGTGTTGTCGATGGTCGTCATGGAGCCACCGGCCCGCGGGGGCCTCGACGCCCTGTCCGACCGCAAACGTGACGTGTTCGCCGCGATGCCCACCGCCACGCTCGACGACTACGTGCGAGGGCAGTACGACGGGTACCAGTCCACCGAGGGGGTCGCCGACGACTCGACCACGGAGACCTACATCGCCCTACGCCTGAGAATGGAGAACTGGCGATGGTCGGGGGTCCCCATCCTCATTCGGGCGGGCAAGTCGCTCCCGGTCGATGTGACCGAGGTGCGTCTCGTGCTCAAACCGCCGCCGATGCTCGGCTTCAAGGACGACGACGGGGTGCTCGACCCGAACCAGATCGTGCTGCGGATCGACCCGAGCGCCGGGGTGCGCCTGGTGGTGCAGGCTCAGGACCACACGAGCGAGTCACTGCGCACGGTCGACCTCGACGTCGACCTCGGCGGCGTCGACGTGCCCACCCCGTACGAAGAGCTGCTGCACGCCGCGATCATGGGCGACGCGACCCTGTTCACCCGGGAGGACGTGGTCGAGGAGACGTGGCGAGTGCTGGAGCCATTGCTCGATCTGCCGTCGGCCCCCGAGGCGTACGCCCCGGGCTCGTGGGGCCCGTCCGCGGCCGACGCCCTGGCGAAGGACGTCGGCGGGTGGCACGATCCCTGGCTCGCGTAGCCGCCACGACCTCGGCCTGCGCCGCCCCACCGGCACCCTCCCCACTCAACACACCGAGTAGTCGCGAACACACCGGTCGGCTACTCGGTGACTTGAGAGTTACTCCGTGTGTTGCGCGTCCGGTGGGCGGGGGTGGGGTGGGCGAGCGGATCAGCCGCGCCCACCGAGGATGCGCGCTGTGCCTACGGCCACCAGGCTCGGGCGCGCTTCGTCCCTGCCGTCCGTGCTGCCCGTGCTGCTCGTGCTGCCCTTGCTGCTGGCCACCTCGCCACCTCGCCAGACCACCGCCAGGTCTGACCCGTCGACGTTCAGCTCGGCGAAGCAGTTGTCGAACCAGGGGCCACCCGTGACCGTCCACGGGTAGGCCGGGTCGGGCACCCGCTTCGACCGGCGCGCCAACGCGTTCATCGGCCGCACCAGCCCCTTGGCCAGGCCCGACACCATCACCCGCAACGCGATCGGCATCGGGTTGCGAATCGGCGAGCACACCGCCTGGGCGATCGTCGAGACGGCGCCGTGGCGGGCGGCCGCGTCAGTGACCTCCGCGACGTAGGAGTTGTGCACGTCGCCGGAGAGGAACACCACCGTCTGTGGCGGGCGGCCACGGTTGCCCCGCGCGACGTCCATGACGATCTCGAAGACCGACGCAAAACCGTCGTCGAAGGCCGCCCAGTGCTCGAGGTCGAGAACCTGCCGCGACTTTTCGGCCACCGTGGCCACGACGCGGCCGTAGGCCCGCTCGGCCGCGGCCTCGTCGATGGCCTCGAGGTCGTGCAGGCCCGGCGGCAGCAAGAACGGCAACGACGTGCCGATGAGCAGATGGTCGACCTCCCCCGTGAGCTGGTCATCGAGCCAGGCCAGCTCGTCAGGGTCGAGCATCGACCGACGGTCGGGCTCGAGCACCCGGGCGGCCCGAGAGTCGACCACGACGAGCCGACTGTCCCCCAGGTCTCGCCGGTAGCTCCAGCGGTACACCTCCGGATGCCGGTCGACCCGCTCGACGAGGTCGAACACGGCATCCGTCAGGTCGAGCTCGTCGTCGCCGTCATGGTCGAGCACGGCACGGTAGACGACGTCTGCGGCCAGCTCTCCCGGTGAGAGGTTGCCGATGTGCTGGTAGACCCAGTAGGAGGCGAGGCCGCCCATGAGCCGCTCGTGCCACCAGGGCGTTCGGTTGATCTCCTCCTGCCAGCTCCACGAGGTGTTCCAGTCGTCACGGATGTCGTGGTCGTCGAAGATCATGCAGCTGGGCAAGGTCGAGAGCAGCCACCGGTTGGCCGGGTCGTTCCAGGCGAGCTGGTAGAGGTGCGCATACTCCTCGTAGTCCTTGATCTCGACGCCAGGAGGCGCGTCGATGTCGCGGCGGCCCTTGATGAACTCACGCATCGCGTCGGGGGTCAGGTCGGCGTAGACCTGGTCGCCGAGGAAGGCCATCAGGTCGGGCCACTCCTCCTGCCCGTCGGCCAGCGCGATGGCCAGGGTTCGCAGGGCGTCGACGCCGTTGGTCTTGTTGCCGGCGGCGTCGTGGGGTTCCGCGACGCGGCACGAGCCGAAGGCCAACCGGAGCGGTCTGGACCGGTCGAGCGTGCGAATCACCGGAGCGGGGTAGGGACTGTCGGGGGGTGGCCAGACCGGGGTGTCGTCGACTCGCACCCCGTAGTCGTGAGCATCGCCGGCCGTGAGCCCGTCGACGACCACGAGGGCGAAGTGATGCCCCTTGACGGCGAAAGTGGCCGCGCTCCAGGCACGACCGTCGGCCTCGACGGTGACGGTGGCCGCTGCGGCGGTCTCGACCCACACGGTGGCGTCGGTCTCTCCGACGTAGCGCAGCATCGGGCCTAGCACGAGCGGGTTCGGCGAAGGGGGAAGTGTCATCGGCACACCCCATCATCACCGATCGAGCCGGCGACCGGGCGACGGCCTCGCCTTCGCTGAATCAGTCGGCGAAGTGCTCCTCGACGAAGGTGATCGTGCGATGCCAGGCATCGGCCGCCACCTCGGGGTGGTAGGTCTGCGCGTTGGTGTCGTTGAAGAAGGCGTGGCCGACGCCGTCGTAGACGTGGGAGGTGAAGTCGGCGCCGGCCTTCGTCATCCGGGCCTCGAGCTCGGGCAGACCGTCGGTGATGCCGTGGTCGTCGGCTCCGTAGAAGGCCAGCACCGGGCAGCCCAGGTCAGCCGGGTCACCGTTGCCGGGGAAGCCACCGTAGAAGGCCACCGCTGCCTTGAGGCGGGTCTCGGCGAGGGCGAGCGAGAAGCTGTACGAGCCGCCGAAGCAGAAGCCCACGACGGCGATGTCCCCGTCGACCCCCTCCTGCTCGGCGAGCAGGTCGACGACGCCGCGAAGGGCCGGAACCGCCCACGCGGCGAACTCCGGCGCCCGGGCAGCACTCATGGTGTCGCGCAGCCGAGGCTGAGCGGTCGATCGTCTCGCCTCGTCGCCGCCGAACATCAGCTCCTGCAGCTCGTGCCCTACCTCAGGCGTCAGGCCGATGTGCCCGAGCAGATCTGGCGCGACTGCAATGTAACCCAGCGCCGCGAAGCGGTCGGTCACGTCGGTGATGTGCTCCGCGAGACCCCAGATCTCCTGCACGACGACCACTGCTCCCCGCGCCTCACCAGGAGGGTCGGCACGGTAGGCGGTGAGCGCGTGCTGCGGAAGCTCGATCAGGGTGCCCATCAGCCAGTTTTACCAGTCCCGGCTGGGCGCGCCCTGTCGGTCGGGTCGGTCACCTCGGTCGGGTCGGTCACCTCGGTCGGGTGGGTCACCTCGGCTGGGCGCGCCCTGTCGGTCAGTTCGGTCACGTCGGTCGGTTCGGTCACGTCGGTCGAACCGGTCGCGCCGGGCCGGTCGGGCGGCAGGTGTACGGCCAGCAGCACGAGCAGCGGCACCAGCAGCATCGCCCCACCCGGAGCCACCGCCGTGCCTGAGTCGTTGAGCAGGAAGCCCAGCAACCAGACCAGCGCGATGGCCCGCAGCCCGGGCGCCAGCAGTGGGATGGCCACGACGACCGGCTGAAGGCGCCGGGGCCAGCGTGCCCGGGGCAGCACGGCCAGCGCCAGGAGCAACAGCAGCAGCACCTGGGCCAGCAGAGTGAGTGGTGAGGAGGTCAGGAAGGTCCAGTTGGCCTGCCAGATGCGGTTGAGACTGGCGATCACCTTGCCGTCGTTCAGTCGGGCGACGAAGTCGCCCAGGTGCGTGCGGTTCTCGGGGCCACGAAGATAGTCGAGGACCGCCAGCGTGGTGACGACGACCGCTGTGCCCAGCATCACGACGGTGACCCTGACCGCGGTCAGACGCCACCCCAGGGCGCTGAGGGCGAGATAGGCGAAGGCCGGGATCAGCGCCGCCGGCCCCCCACCGTCGGCGCCCCAGCGGGGGTACCCGTCGAGGAGCACCACCACCGCGCCGATGAGCACCACCGTGAGCGCGCCGAGTCGAGACACTCCCCTACGGCGGCGGGTCAGCGGGCTGGACACGATCGCCGCGAGGGTCAGGGAAGCGGTGGAGAAGAGGGCGAAGGCCACGTTGCCCATGCCCGAGTAGCGACTGCCGTACACCGGCTGGAGGCCCAACATCGACAAGAACTGCAGGCCGCTGCCGTGGGCAACGTCGAGGCCGATGACGCCCGCGGTCAACAGACAGAGGAAGGCCGCGCAGCCTCCGGTGAGTCGGCGCCACGGGCCCACCAGTGCCAAGACGCCGATGACGGTCGCCAGCGCGACCACCGCTCCGGCAAGGTTCAGACGAGGTTGGTCACCACGCCACCACGGCAGGACCCCCACGACAAAGGTCGACACGGGCATGGCGGCAGCCACTGCGCTGACCAGGGCGAGCCACCCGCGCACGACCCGTCTCGCACGGCTCGAGGGCTCTAGTCCACGCAGGCGCGACCAGGCCAGTGCCCCCACCCCCCAGCCGAAGAGCACCAGGGCGAAGAAGACCGTCAGGAACAGCGGCACGACATCGTGCTCCACGTTGAGGGCTCGGGTGATCTCTGAGCTGCGGACCACAGCGAAGGTGGGGCTCGACGACGGCTGCACGAGCGGCGCCCGGCCCTCGGGCAGCACCGGGGCCGTGGAGCCGAGCCGGGCCAGCACGAACGCCGACAGGTCGGTGGTGGTGATCACTCCGCGTTGGCCGGTTGAGCCTGAGCTGAGCAGCCCGTGCTGCACGCCGGGACCGTCGATCACCACTGCGTGCAACGTCTCAGGGCCGGTATCGTCGGCCAGACCCGCCACAACGATGGTCGCACTCCGTGGCAGTTGCCCGGTGATCCACTTCAGATAGGCGTCGTCAGGGCCGGCCAGACTGATGAACGTCACGGGGCAGGCGTCGACGTCGACCTGACGGGGGTCGCGCACGTAGTGGGTCACGACCCCGGTGCGGTCGGCGGCCCCGAGCCCGGCGAGCGATCCGGCGGCCGAGATGCATTGACCGGCCTGAGGCAGCAGCGTGCCGAGTCGGCCGATGTCGGCAGGCTGAGCACGCTTCAGCGTGATTCGACGCCAGAGCGCCCACTCGGGATACACGGCCGTACCCTCGACGACGACCGGTTCCGGATCGTCGGGACACGCCGTCGGTGCCCGGCCCCGAGGGGTCTGCTCGACGACGGTGCCCACCGACGTGCGCGCGCCCGCTGAGAAGGTCAGCCACGCCTGGAGAGAGCAGGAATGACCACTCAGGTTCCTCGTCGCGAGAGCCCCGACCGCGCCGCGGCGAGCGAGCTTCCACAGCGTCGAGCCGCGCGTGTCAGGGGTATCGGCAAAGGTCAGGGCCGGCACCGACACCACGACCAAGGGGCCGGGCTGCCTGAGCGGCACCAGCTCGGGTCGGTTCTGTAGAACCGACCACGTCACCGCAGCTCCGATGCAGACGATCACCGTCAGTGCGGTGATCAGAAGCCAGCGGCGGAACATCGCTTCAGCCTAGGTGTCGACGGTCCGGCCTCCGGGCAGGCGCCACACCGTCTTTCCGATCTGTGACCAACGCTGCGATTCACGGCGGCCACGACGGGCAGCTCAGTCGCGCACGGTGACCGTGGTGACGACGTCGGTCACGCCCGGTCGGCGGGGAGTCGACGAGAAGCCGAAGCTGCACGGCGGGTCCACGGGGGCGAGCGAGCCCAGATCGGCACCGTCGAAGCGTCCGGAGAGCTCGGTGACGGCGTGCAGGTCGGTGGCGCCGTAGAACTCGCGACGACCGGCCGATGCCGTACCTCGGGTGCGCACCCCGGGCAGGACGACCCGCACGACGGGGTCGATGGCGGTGGCCCACGCAGGACTGGCCGCGACTCGCGCCGGAACCAGCCGCAGCAGCAGACCGAGCGGCATCCTGCCTCCCACCCCGATGCGTAGGACCAGCGACTGCGACTCCACCCGCCACTGCCCGGGCGAGCCGGAGACGGTGATCGGTTCGAGACGCACCTCGTCGAACTCGTAGGTGGCGCAGATGAACTCCGCTACTGCCTCAGTCGGCGCGACCAGCACTCGATGGCTATCGGGGGTCTCGACCATGGCGTCGCCGAACGGCCCCAGGTGCGTGTCGGCCCACCGACCGACGACGACGCGCACGCCGCTCGTCGAGCCCACCCCTGCGATCTGGCCCCTGAAGCGCCACCGCTGGCTCACCGGCATCCCCTCATGGGCCCGAGCGTAGGCGAGCGCCGCCCGAACGCGGACGGCATCCCCTTCGTCAGCAACTTCATCGTCGATGGCGCCTTCGTGCCCAACGAGGTGCTGCGGGACTCGGTCGACCCGTTGTTGGCCGAACTGCTGAAGGTGCGGCAGGCGACCGCGGGGCTGCGTGGCCGCGGGCCATCCCGGCGTGAGGCCGCCCATGAGCCGTCGGATGCCGCTCAGCTCGTGGCGATGCCCCTCACTGCACGCGGTTGACCGACTTCTCGAGCCCGGCGATGACCTTGGAGTAGTCGTCGGTGGGGCTTGCGCCAAGCACCGCACCCCAGGCCGGAACCAGCTCGACGCCGTAGCGGTGCCCGTAACCGTCCGGGGTGTCGTGGGCGACGGGCATGTCGCTCGTCAGCTGCCAGAAGGTGGCGAACGGGATCCAGGTCACGTCGGGGTTGACGTCGTGGCCCCGTGGCTCGCGCAACCAGTCGGGCTGGGAGAAGAGCAGGTCCGGGTTCCACCAGACCACGGGGTCGGACGGATGCTGGGCGTAGACGAACCGTGGGAAGTCCCAGGTGCCGTAAGGGCGCCCGTAGTAGTCGGCCGTCAGCTGCGTGCCGCTGGTGGCGAACCGGATGTGCGTCCCGTCGTCGACCACCGGCGCGATCTCGGGTGACCCCAGGTTGCGGCTCGACGTCAGGCTCGCCCAGATGGGGGTGAAGCTCGGGGTGCCGGCCCACACGCCACCCTGGGCGCGAGCCAGCATATCGGCGGCGTCAGTGAAGGCAGCCTGGCCACCGTACGAGCCCAAGGACTCGCCTCCGACGACCAGCAGGGGTCGCTCGCCTGCCGGCCTCCGGCTCCACGCCGCGTAGACAGCGTCGAAGAGGTCCTTGCCCGCCTCGCTCGGGGTGTCGCGGTCGGTGAGGATCTGCAGAGCACTCGGCAGGTAGGAGTACTGCATCGCCGCGATCGCGCTGTCCCCGTCGCTGAGGTACTCGACCGCCTGAGCCTGGTAGTCGTCGACCCACCCGGTGCCGGTCGTGGTGAACACGGCCAGCACCCGGCGATCGAAGGCACCGGTGCGCTCGAGCTCGGCGACCACCGACGCGGAGACGTCAGCCAGACTGCGTTGGTCGGGGCGGCCGGCATAGACCCTGATCGGGTCGAGGGCCGGCTTGCCGGTCGCTGCCCCGATCTCGGCCGCCGTGGGCGCGCTCGTGACGAACATCTGCCCCTCGTAGCCGAGGCTGGCGTAGGGCACGAGCGAGCCGGGGCCGCCGGAGCGCAGTGACGACGTGGGCGCAGCGCGGCCCGAGGGGTTGTCGGCGTTGACCTGGGCGGCAGAGGCCGCGAAAGCCTGCAGCGTGCGACGGAAGATCACACTGTCGGAGACCCAGGCCGCGCCGGTGACCACGACCACGACCGCCAGCGCGGTCGCCAGCGTCTTCGGCAGCACGTGACCGACCACGTCGGCCAGACCCCGGCGCAGGGCCCGCAGCCCGCGCCCGATCAGGAGCAGGGTGGTGGCGATCACCGCGGCCAGCGCCAGCGCAGCCACCCAGTCGAGTGGGCTCAGTGGCTCGAGGTGCACGACCGCCGCGGTGCGCGCCTGGGAACGGACGTTACCGACGGTCACGACAACCACGATCAGCCCGAAGACGATCGGAACGACCACCCTCAACCAGCGGACGGCTTGCTCGCCCAGAAAGACGCGGAGACCGACCAGGCGAGCAAGGTGGTGCGCGAGCCAGAACAAGAACACCCCGAGGGCGTAGCCGGCCCAGGCGCAGATGCCGCTCACCATGCCCTGGTAGTACCAGGTTCGGGGCAGCAGGCTCGGCGACATCGAGATGAGGAAGTAGCTCGCGGCGAAGAACAGGCCGGTGCGCGAGAGGTGCCACCACGGGCGCCGTCTCGGCAGCAGCGACGACATCTCCGGCATCCTTCGAGACTAGGCGCCGGTCCGCCTTCGCCGCTTCGGGGTTCTCACCGATTGGCCTCGGGGGTCACCCTGAACGGCACCCGACCACCTGGCCAGGGAGGATGGCTGCATGACGAGCGACGACCGGATCACCGAGTACGAGCGGGTCGGCCTCACCTTCGAGGTCACCGACTCCGGCCCCCTGGGCGGCACGCCGGTCGTGCTGCTGCACGGTTTCCCGACCGACCGCACCAGCTGGCGACGGGTCGAACCCCTGCTGCACGCGGCCGGATGCCGCACCTTCGCGCCCGACCAGCGCGGGTACAGCCCACTGGCGAGTCCACCGGGGCGGGCGGAGTACCGCCTCGAAGAGCTCGTGGCCGACGTGGTGGCACTCATCGACCGGGTCAGTGGGCCGGGCCGCCGGCCGGTGCACTTGGTCGGGCACGACTGGGGTGGCGCCGTGGCCTGGCTGGTGGCCGGCAACCACCCCGAGCTGATCGCATCGGTCACGGTGCTCTCGACTCCCCACCCGGCGGCCCTGGCACGGGCTCTGAAGAAGCCCGACCAGCTGCGACGGTCGTGGTACATGTCAGCCTTCCAGCTGCCGTGGCTGCCCGAGCGGGCCGTCGCCGCTCGTTTCACCCCGCTGATGGTGCGCGGTGGCCTGCCGGCCGAGGATGCCGATCGTTATGCCGCTCATCTGGCCCGGGCCGAGACCCTGTCCGGGCCGATCAACTGGTACCGCGCGGCCGGGGCGTCCCACGTTCGAGCCCGTCGGGTCACCGTGCCGAGCACCTACGTGTGGGGCAACCGTGACTTCGCCCTCGGACCGCTCGCGGCCGAGCTGACCCGTGAGCACATCACGGGCCCCTATGAGTTCGTCGAGCTCGCTGCCGGTCACTGGCTCCCCGAGAAGCGGCCCGAGGAGTGCGCCGCCGCGATCGTCGCGCGCGTGCGCTCAGCGGGCTGACCGGCATCCGACCGGTTCCCGCCTCCCCCAACCCCGTCGAGTGGCCACTTCCGTACGCGCAAACCGGTACGAAAGTGGCCACTCGAGCTGGTGGTACGGGTCGGTCAGTTGTAACGGGTGCCGTTGTGGAGCGACCAGGCCTCGTCGTCACAGGCGGGCACAGGGACCCAGTAGCTGTGCCAGGTGCCCTCCTAGCCACCGTTCACGAAGTGCCCTGCCGTCCAGACGGAGTTCTTGCCGTCGGACCGGTTCGTGAAGAACACCATCCCGACCAGGTACGCCGTCGGCGAGCAGTACGGCAGGTTCGGGTTGGTCGGCCACTGCCGCGACCCCTTTGCCGGATGCCGTGAAGGCCTTGCTCGTCGTACCGGCGACGTTGCGCTGCGGACCGTCACTGGTGACGGGACGCACACCCTTCTGACGGGCGGCCTGCTGCGACTTCGTCCAGGCGTCGGCCTTCGCGCTGAGGCGCCCGAGCTCGCCAAGGGCACCGCGGCCCGCCCCCGCACCGGTTGGGCTGCGAGGCGTTCGTCGCCCCCTTGGCGCCGGCCGCGGAGGCGCCAAGCCGCGGGCGGTGATACCCCCGGCCCCGGGAAGAGAGCCGACCCCGCGGGAGTTGCACCAATGTGAAGATCGACATCTGGACCGACATCGTGTGCCCGTTCTGCTATCTGGGCCGGGCACATCTCAAGGCAGCGCTCGCAGGCTTCGAACACCGTGACGAGGTCGAGCTCGCCTGGCACAGCTTCGAGCTCGACCGCAACGCGGAGGCCGTGTCGCGAGAGAGCCTGATCGACGCAGTGGCCACGAAGTACGGCGCCAGCCGCGAGCAGATGGTGGCCCAGCACGAGTCGATGGCAGCTGCCGCGCATGAGTTCGGTCTCGAGTTCGACTGGCAGGCGGCCCGGCCGGGCAACACCTTCGACGCGCACCGGCTCGTGCACCTCGCCGCCGAGCGGGGCCTGGACGGCCTCGCGCACGAGCGGCTGATGACGGCGTACTTCGCCGAGGGGCGCGCGATCGGGGATCGCGAGGCCCTCACGGACGTGGCCGCCGAGGTCGGCCTGGATCGCGCAGAAGTGGAGGCCATGCTGGAGTCGGACGACTACGGCAACCACGTGCGCAGCGACGAGGCGACCGCCACCATGCTGGGCATCACGGGTGTGCCGTTCTTCGTGTTCGACCGCAAGTACGGCGTGTCGGGTGCCCAGCCGGTGGAGGTGTTGGCGCAGGCGTTGGAGACGGCCTGGTCGACTCGTCACGAGCGGCCCGAGCCGGTCGCGGCATCTGCTGGGTGTGGCGGCGGTTGCGGGAGTGGCGGCTGTGGGGGCGCGTGCTCCCAGTGACCCTTCTGGTGCACCTCAGGTGACGAACGATTCGACGGGCCACGACACCAGCCGCTGACGAACTGCCCACGGAGATGCTCTGACGCCTACCGTGGGCGCTATGGCGCACCCGATCATGTTCGACGTCGACGACCCGTTTCTCACCCGACTGCGGGCGATCTGTCTCGCCCTCCCCGAGGCTGACGAGAAGGTGGCCCACGGGCGCCCGACCTTCTTCACCAAGAAGGTGTTCGCCTACTACGGCGGCACCATCAAGGGCGACCACGACCCCGAACCCTACGGGCAGTCGCTGCTCTTTGCCCCCGACCCCGACGACCGCCCGGCCCTGCTGGCCGACGACCGGTTCTTCGAACCCGCCTACCTCGGGCCGTACGGCTGGCTCGGGCTGAACTTCCGGCTCGCCGGCGGCGTCTCGAAGGTCGACTGGACCGAGGTTTCCGAGCTGGTCGACGCCTCGTACCGGCGCACCGCCCCCGCCCGCCTGGTCGCGGCCCTCGATGGGTGAGACCCGGGTCCAGGCCAACCCAGCGAGACACGTGGGGTGCGGCCCTCGCACAGTCAGAGCCGCCATCCGGTGCGCCTCGAGTGGGGAGCCGAGGCTGCGCTCGCCCTCACGCGGCATGCCCTCGAGGGCGGTGCGAGCGTGTACGCGGTGGTGGTCGACGTGCTGAGCTTCAGCACGAGCGTCACGGTGGCGGCCGACGCCGGGCTCACCGTGCTGCCCTACCGGTGGGGTCAAGACGGAGCCCGAGCCTTCGCCGACGAGCGATCGGCGGTACTGGCTCAGCCTCGCTCGCACACCCTCGACGGTGGAATCAGCCTGTCTCCGAAGTCGATTCGTGACACCAACGTCACCAGTGCGATCGTGCTGCCCTCCCCCAACGGCTCGACGATCGCTGAGAAGCTGGCCGGCTGCGGCGCGGTCGTCGTCGTCGCGGCCCTGCGCAACCGGGCCGCCGTGGGCCGGTGGCTCGCCCGGCGGCTGATCGGGACGCACGACCCGCCTCAAGACGGAGGGACCGTGGTGATTCTTGTGCCCGCGGGCGAACGCTGGCCCGACGGCTCGTTGCGCCCCGCGGTCGAGGACCTCTGGGGGGCCGGAGGCGTGGCCGCGGCCGTCATCCAGCAGCTTGAAGGCAGGTTCGACGGCTATCCGGCATCCAGGCTGTTCAGCCCTGAGGCCGCCACCGCCTGTTCGGCCTACACGGCCGTCATCGGGGCACCTGACCGCCTGACCGCGGGGCTCGCCGCAAGTGCGAGCGGCCGCGAGCTCATCGACTCGGGCTGGCCCGAAGACGTGGCCATCGCCGGCGAGCTCGACCACAGCCGCAGCGTGCCGGTGCTGACCGGCGGCGCCTTCCGGCCCGAGCCGTCACTGCCCGATGGCCGACCAGAAGGTTGACGCCACCCTCGAGGGTCGGCCGTTGCGTCGCTCCGACCAGTCGGCCGACGACATCAGCGCAGTGACCGCGTTGACCCCCAGCCAGCGCAGCGGTTCGGGCTCCCACAGCGGTGACGATCGCCCCGCCCAGGGCAGCCCGGCCAGGTCGTCAGGGTCGTCGTCGCGGATCATCGCGGCGAGGGTGCGACCGGCCAGGGCCGAGGTGGCGACGCCGTCACCGACGTACCCACCGGCGAAGCCGAGACCCGTGCGCCGGTCGTGCCGAACGGAGGGGAACCAGTCGCGCGGCACTCCGAGGTTCCCGCCCCACGCGTGGGTGAAGCGAACGCCGGCGAGCGCCGGGAAGAGCTCGACGAGAATCTGGCGCAGCTTCGCGTGCACCCTGGGGTCGCGGTCGAACCCGGGTGAGATGCGAGAGCCGAAGTGATAGGGAGCACCTCTGCCTCCAAAGGCGATCCGCCCGTCACGGGTGCGTTGTCCGTAGATCGTCAGGTGGCGGTTGTCGGCGAACGTCGTGCGCTTCTCGAGCCCGACGGCGGCGAGCAGCTGGGGACCGAGGGGCTCGGTGGCCGTCATGAGCGAGTAGACCGGTGCGATCGCGCGCCGCCGCCCTGCGACCAAAGGGGTGTAACCCTCCGTCGCGAGCACGACGTGCTCGGCCCGGGCGCTGCCCTCCGGGGTGGTGACTCGCCCAGGGCTGACGTCGAGCGCGTGCGACCGTTCGTAGATCACCCCACCGCGGCGCTCCACGGCACGCGCCAGCCCGCGCACCAGGCGAGCCGGGTGGATGGCGGCGCAATGAGGAGTGAACGCCCCGCCGACCGCCCCCGCCACCGAGGCGATCTCGGCCACCTCGGCCGGGCCGAGCAACCGATGGTGTTCGTCGCCGAAGCCCCAGGCTTCGTACTCGGCGACCTCCTCCCGCTCGCGCTCTAGCTGGGCGGTGTTGCGAGCGACCGAGAGGTACCCGCCCTGGTCGAAGTGACAGTCGATGCCCTCCCGCTCGGCGACGCGGCCCACCTCGGAAACGGTGTCGTGCAGCTGCCGTTGCAGCCGCACGGCGCCGTCACGCCCTCCCTCGGCCGCCATCCTGCGCAGGGAGGTAGGGAACAGGGCCGAGCACCATCCGCCGTTGCGCCCGGAGGCCCCGAAGCCGGCGATCTCTGCCTCGATGACCGCGACGCGGATCGAGGGGTCGGCTGCCACGAGATGGTAGGCCGTCCACAGTCCGGTGTACCCCGCCCCGACGATGACGACATCGACGTCGATCCCGCCCGACAGGCGGGGCCGGGGGGTGAGGTCGTCGTCGACGGTCTCGTGCCACAGGCTGAGACCGCGGTATCCAGTGTCGGACATGGCCCGAGTATGCCGCTACCGCAGGCACGGCGCGAGGGGGATGTCCGCAACTGATCCTGAAGGAAACCATCGCCATACCTGCTGGATCCGGAGACTGATCCTCTGTCTTCGTGACCGTGCCGCAGGGGCCCACCTCACCTGCGCCGACGGCATCGACCACATCGCCTTCTGCCTGGGTGACACCGGCGCGATGACAGGCCACTGCCCTGAAGCGACGGTGGCTGCCGTCGAGCAGCAGGTCGCTCGCGGCATCACCACGATGCTGCCCGCCGAAGACGCCATCACGGTCTCCACCGGCTTGGCCGAGCGCTTGGGTCTGCCCTACTGGCAGTTCACCCTGACCGCCACCGACGCGAAACGCCAGGTGGTCCGCTACGCCCGACACCTCACCGGTCGCTCGAAGATCGTCGTGCACGACCACTGCTACCACGGGTCGGTCGACCAGGCCTTCGCCAACCTGTCCGACGACGGCCGCAGCGTCGACCGCCGAGGCAACATCGGCATCGTGCCGCCCGAGCGGCGCTACAACGAGGCGGTTCGCGAGGCGGCCGAGCGCATCACCCGTTCGATCGAGCTGGAGGACATCGACGTGGGCGGCATCGGCGGCGCCCTGGCCGGCAACGGCCTGTCGATGGCGACCATGAGAGCGACCCTCGACACCGTGCTGACACCAGCGGCCTCCCAACACATGGTGCCCCTGGCCGACGCGTGGGCCGACGGTGTGCAGGCGGGCATCGACGCGGCAGGCGCCGACTGGTGCGTCACCCGGTTTGGGCGCACGGGCCGAGTACACCTTCTCGAAGCAGCCCCCGCGAACCGGCCGCGAGGCGGCCGAGACAGACGACTTCGAGCTGTTTCCCGGCTCCTGACCGGTCACGCGACGAGCGACGGGCGTCCGAAGCGGGTCGCCACCCCTTCGGAAAAGAGCGCACGCAAGGGCTCACCCACCGGCCTGGCCCCGCTCGCGCCCAGCAGATCGTCGCGCAGGTCGAGTACCTCTGCCGCGCGCAGCGGCCACGGCTCGTGCTCGTTCGGCACCCACACGGTGCGGCCGGCCACCCTCGTGTGCGCCCCCCACCGTGCGGTCAGCCACGTCTCGAGCGGGGTCGACAGGGTCGGGTCACCGACGCGCACCGACAGCACGCTGCGCAGGCCGCGGTGCGGCATCCGGCGTCGGCTCGTGTAGGTGATGACGTCTCCGGCCCGGTGCAGCGAGAGCCGGGCCCACGTGTACGGGATTCCCAGCCCCATCCTGGCCGCTGGCACGACGAGCAGTCGCTGCGTCTCGAGGGAGCGGAACAGCACCCCGTGCCGGCCCGCGTCATCGACGGAGTAGAGCCGGATGTTCGTCTCGAGGAAGCTGCCGAGCCACGGGACTCGCGGCGACGGCGCCCGCCCGAGGCGGATGCCGTCCATGACGAACGGTACGAGCGCGACGTAGGTGCGGCCGTCGGCGAAGACGTCGGGCCGCGTCCCTCTCGGGAAGAGGTGGGCGACTGAGTCCGGCTCCACCGGCCAGTGCACGAACGTCACGTCTCGCCACACCTGGTCGAAGACGACCGGCCGACGCAGCGCCGGCGGCAGCACCGGGTAGCCGGCGAGAACCGGCTCGTCCTCCCGCGGCGACCCCATCCCTCATGGTCACACGACGACGTGTTCACAGACCACGGGGGTGAACGGCGCGACGCTAGCCTGTGCGTCGTCAAGTTTCACCCAGGCGAGAACCCAACCCCAGGACCCATCGTGAGCGACGAACCCCCCACCACCGCCACGTCTCCGACCGTGGTGCCGCGGCGCAAGAGCATCAAGCTCGGCATCGTCGGCGCCGGCGCGGTCGGCTCGACGCTGGCCTACGCAGCGCTGATGCGGGGGGCGGCCCAGTCCGTGGCCCTCTACGACGTCAACCGGGCCAAGGTAGAGGCGGAGGCGCTCGACCTCGGGCACGGCATCCAGTTCGTGCCGATGGCTCGCGTGGTGGGTTCCGACGACATCGCCGTGCTGGCCGACTCCGACGTCGTCGTCTTCACCGCCGGAGCCAAGCAGAAGCCGGGCCAGACGCGACTCGACCTCGCGGAGTCGACCATCGGCATCGTGCGTCAGCTCATGCCCCGCCTGGTCGAGACCGCACCCGATGCAGTGCACGTGATGGTGACCAACCCGGTCGACGTCGTGACCTACGCTGCCCTCTCCATCTCGAGCCTGCCGCCCGAGCAGCTCTTCGGCTCGGGCACGGTCCTCGACTCGTCGAGGCTGCGATTCGTGCTGGCCCAGCGAACCGCGGTGGCGGCCCAGAACATCCATGCGTACGTCGTGGGTGAGCACGGCGACTCCGAGATCGCCGTCTGGTCGTCGGCGATGATCGGCTCGGTCCCGTTGTTGGAGTGGCGGGGCCCCGACGGCCGGCCCCTCTTCGACGCCCCGGCCCTGGCCGAGATCGCCACTGACGTCGTTCAGTCCGCCTACCGCGTGATCGCCGGCAAGGGCGCCACGAACTACGCGATCGGGCTGGCCGCCGTGCGAGTGCTCGAGGCCATCGTCAACGACGAGCGACGCATCCTGCCGGTGTCCTCCCTCCTCGAGGGCTACCGCGGCATCAGCGACGTCTGCCTCTCGGTGCCGGCCGTCGTGCATGCCGGTGGCGTCGGCGACCGGATCGAGGTGCCGATGACCGAGGTCGAGCTGGCGGGTCTGCGAGCTTCGGCCCAGGCCGTTCAAGCGACCGCTCAGCGATTCGGGTTCTGAGGGCGCCCGGCCGTCGACGTAGAGTCAGGACCGACGACGGGAGACCCATGCAGCGCGTTCGACCAGGCAACCCCCGACCGACCGGGTCGGGGCGGCGATCCCGCTTCCTGGTCGCCGGAGCCATCGCCGGGACTTTCGTGCTGGCGGCCTGCGGCGCTCCGACCGCCGACACCACAACGGGCAGTGCAGCGCCCGTCGCCGCCCCGACCCGGCTGCACGCGTCGTTCGACCTCGAGGCGCACCGCGGCGGCGCGGCGCTCACGACGGAAAACAGCCTGGCGGCCTACAGCCGCGCTCTCGACCTCGGCGTCAGCACCCTCGAGCTCGACGTGCAGGTCACCGAGGACCTGCACGTGATCGTCTCGCACGACACCCGGGTGAACGAGGCCAACTGCCGTGACACGTCGCCGGCCGTCGCGGGCGACCCGCTCTACCCTTACGCCGGAAAACCCTGGCGCCTGCTGGCCCTCGCCCAGGTCAAGACCCTGCAGTGCGGCTACCAGGTCGACCCTGCCTTCCCGAACCAGAAAGCGGTCGTGGCGCCGATTCCCGAGCTGGCCGATGTGTTCGCCCTGCTGAAGAAGCGCGGCGCCGACGACGTGTCGGCCAACGTCGAGATCAAGAGCCGGGCCGACGACCTCGAGGTCACCGTGCCCCGGGACGTGTACGCCCAGCGAACCTGGGCGGTCGTCTCGGCGGCGGGGATGAGCGACCGCGTGACGATCCAGTCGTTCGACTGGGAGAGCCTGAAGCAGGTGCACGCCATCGCCCCGAAGGCCCGCCTCGTCGCCCTCAGCTCGCCCGACCAGCTGCAGGTGGGGTCGCCCGGCGCCTCGCCCTGGCTCGGCGGGGTCGACGTCGACGACGTCGGCGGCAGCCTCGTGCGGGCGGCGAAGACCATCGACGGGGTGGTGGCCGTGTCGCCCCAGTTCACCTTTCCGGTCGACGCCGCCATGGTGGCCCAGGCCCACGCCGCCGGCCTCACGGTCATTCCCTGGACCGTCGACAAACCGGCCGACATGACACGCCTGATCGACCTCGGCGTCGACGGCATCATCACCAACCACCCCGACGTCCTGCGAAAGATTCTGCAGGACAAGGGAATCGCCGTTCCTGAACCCCACCCCGCCGCTTGAGTCAACGAGGGGGATGATGGAGGGGTGACGTCGTCGTTCGCCTCCGCGGCCGGGCCGTCCGCCATACCAGCGCGGTCGACCTACCACCACGGCGACCTGCGCCGGGCCCTGCTCGAGGCGGGCCTCGACCTCGCCCGCGAGGGTGGGCCGGATGCCGTGGTGCTGCGTGAGGCGACGCGGCGGGTCGGGGTGTCGGCCAACGCGGCCTACCGTCACTTCGTCGACCGAGATGCACTCCTCGACGAGGTCGTATCGCGGGCCCAGTCGCTCGCGGCCGACGTCATTGCGGCCGAGATCGAGGCGGCCGACATCGAGGCGGCCGAAGGCGGAGCGGAGGCAGGGGGGCGCGCTCGGGCCCGGTTCCGTGCGGTCGGCATCGGCTACCTGCGGTTCGCGATGAGCGAGTCGGGCCTGTTCCGCACCGCCTTCGCCGTGCCCACCGACCTCCGCAGGTCGGCATCACCGGAGGCCGCCGGGGCCTGCGGTCGCACCCCGTTCCAGCTGCTGGGCGACACGCTCGACGAGATGCTCGAGGCCGGCGTGCTGCCGCCCGACCAACGACCCGGCGCCGAGATGCTCGCGTGGTCGGCCGTGCACGGTCTGGCCATGCTGGCCCTCGAAGGGCCGCTGCGCGACCTGCCGGCCGGTTTCGTCGAGGAGATGGCACCACGGCTGGTGCGCATGGTCGACCTCGGTCTGGGGGTGAGCCTGCCGGAGACCACCGGCTCCTAGGCTGGCCGGGTGACCCCAGAGCCCGTGCCCTTCTTTCTCGACCCGTCGACCCCGGCTTTCTACCGCCGCGTCGAGCCCGACCTGTTCGAGCCGACCGTGCAGGCGCAGGGCGCCTGGCGGGTCGACGAGCAGCACATGGCTCCCGTGAGCGGCATCCTCGTGCATGCCATCGACGCCCACGAACCGCGCGACGACCTCCAGCTGGCCCGGGTGAACTTCGACATCCTCGGCTTCATCCCCGCCCGGCCGAGCCAGGTGACGGTGCGCACGTCGAGGCCCGGCCGCACCATCGAGCTCGTCGAGGCCACGCTGTCCGTCGACGACCGGGCGGTCGTGCGGGCCCAGGCCTGGCGGCTGTCGACACACGACACTGGCCCCGTGTCCGGCGTGGAGCTCGACGCCATTCCCGGGCCCGACGCCTTCGAGCCGTGGGAGGGCAGCAGCGTATGGGCCGGTGGCTACATCGCCGGGCTCGAGATCCGCTCCGACCCCGCCACGCGGCCCGGCCGCACCCGGGCGTGGATCCGCACCGACAACGCCCTCGTCGACGGCGAGCCCTGCTCGCCGACCGCTGACCTCGTCCGGCTCGTGGACACGGCCAACGGCATCGCAGTGCGGGCCTCGCCGCTCGAGTGGATGTTCCCCAACGTCGACCTCGCCATCCACCTGTTCCGCGAGCCGGTCCACGGCGCTCGTGGGTGGGTCGGCTTCGACACCCGCGTGACGATGGGCTCCACCGGGTTGGGGCTCACGTCGACCACGCTGCACGACGAGTTCGGCCCGGTCGGTCGGGCCGAGCAGATCCTCACCGTGCGTCGCCTCGGTTGAGATGACGCCGCCCTGCGCAAGCGCGATCAAGCAGACTCGGGGCCGGGGCGGCAGGCTCGAGACGTGAGCATCGCCACCGACACCTTCGCCGCCTGGTTGGGCGTGCTCGTCGAGACCATCGACGAGCCGGGGCTGACGGGTGACGAGGTCGCGGCGCGGCTGCACCTGTCGCGGTTCCATCTCGACCGGATCGTCAGCGGGATCGCCGGCGAGCCGCCGAGCGCCCTGCGTCGCCGGGTGCTGCTCGAACGGGCTGCGTTCCGGCTGGCCACCGGCTGCCGCACCGTGCTCGACATCGCCGTCGAGGCCGGCTACGGCTCCAACGAAGCCTTCACCCGGGCCTTCCGACGGGCGTACGGGGTCTCGCCGAGCCGGTGGCGGTCACGTCCCGGCGCCCTGCGGATCAAGACGGCCAACGACATCCACTTCCACCCGCCGAGCAGCATCCGACTGCCGGCCCAGCGAAAGGTTTCCGCCATGGATCTCATCCAGCGCATGGTCGAGCACCACATCTGGCTCACCGGCGAGCTCATCGAATGCGCCACGCCTCTGACCGACGCCCAGCTCGACGAACAGATCGTCATCAACGTCGACGACGACCCCGACCCCTCGACGCTTCGGCGCCTCATCAGCCGCCTGGTGGGTCAGATGGCGATGTGGAACGCCTCGATGGCGAGCGAGGCCTACGACTTCGAGGTCGAGCAGGGCGAGTCACTGACCTCGGCCCGGCGCCGGCTGGCCGTGGCTGCTCCGGTGTTCCTCGGGCACGTGCGTGAGGCCATCGAGCAGGGCCGGCTCGACGACGTGTTCGTCGACGCGTCGTGCGACCCGCCCTACACCTGCAGCTACGGCGCGATGATCGCCCACGTGCTGACCTTCGCGGCCCACCGCCGCACCCTGGCGGTGCTCGCACTCGACAAGCACGGCGTCACCCGGCTCGGGTGGGGCGACCCGATCGGCTACCTCGACGCCGCCTCCACCTCCTGAGCCCCTGAGCCCTCGACCGCCTCCCCCTCCCTCAACCGTCGAGAGGACGTTTCGTGTCGCACGAAACGTCCTTTCGACGGTTTGAGGGGGTCGAGGGGTCAGTCGATGGTGGCGGAGACGTCGGCCCCGAGCATGATCGTGCGACTCACCGTGCAGAACTCCTCGTGGCTGCGACGCACCAGGCTGGGCAAAATCTTCCGGGCCGCGTCGCCACTCTCACCCTCGGGGAAACGCACCCGGAAGGTGATCTCGATGTCGGTCAGGTGGTTGCCGTGCTCGTCCTCGACCTTGTCGGCGCTCACGTCGATCTCGAAGCTCTCGGGCTCGGCCCGCCGGCTCGTCACCGTGTCGACGTCGACCGCGGTACAGCCGGCGACCCCGGCGAGCAACAGCTCGACCGGCGACAGCTCGTCGGTGCCCGAGCTCGTGGTGATGGCGCCCCCGCGGCCGTTGCGCACGGTGTAGCGTCCCACGCTGTCGCGGGTCAGGGTCACGCTTCGTTCGTCTCTGACGTGCTGCTGGTCTTCGCTCATGGCGCCAGCCTCGCAGACAGCCCGGGTCGAGGCGGTCGTACGCTTCCGGGCGAAGGCCAGCGGGAGCGAGGTGACCGGCATCCGTAACCGGGTCCGGTCGTCACTGCCAGGCGTCGGCCAACAGCTCGAAGGTGCGCAGGCGGGCATTGTGGTCGTAGGCGCCACAGGTCACGATGACCTCGTCGACGCCGGTAGCGCCGGTGAACTCCTCGAGCCGGTCACGCACCTGGTCCGGCGTGCCCACGAACGAGACCCGGATCATGTCTGACACCATCGCGCGCTCGTTCGGCGTCCAGGTGCCCATCAGGCTCGCGACATCGCCCTCGGGCTTCGTCAGGCCCGTGCGCCGGCCGGTGATGATGCCGTGGAAGCGGCTGAGCACGCTGGTGAAGAGTCGCTCGGCCTCTTCGGCGGTGTCTGCCACCATCACGTTGGCCGCGGCCATCGTGCGCGGGGCGTCGAGGCCGCTCGGTGAGGTGGAGGGCTGGAAGCGGGTGCGGTACACCTCGAGGGCGCTCATCAGGGCGGCGGGCGCGAAGTGCGAGGCGAACGAGTAGGGCAGACCCAGGGCGGCCGCCACTTGGGCGCCCCCGTGGCTCGAGCCGAGGATCCAGACCGGCACGTTGGTGCCCTCCCCCGGGAACGCCCGCACCTTGGCCTCGGGGTCAGGTTCGCCCAGGAAGCCGATCAGCTCGTCGACCTCGCCGGCGAAGTTCATCGCGGCGGCCTCGTTGCGACGCAGGGCGCGGGAGGTGAGCGGGTCGGTTCCCGGTGCCCGCCCGAGCCCGAGGTCGATGCGGCCGTCGTGGATGGTGGCGAGGGTGCCGAACTGTTCGGCGACGATGTAGGGCGCGTGGTTGGGCAGCATGATGCCGCCGGCTCCGACCCGGATCGTCTCGGTCTGGTCGGCGACGTGCCCGATCAGAACGGCCGTCGAGCTTGAGGCTACGCCCTGCATGTTGTGGTGCTCTGCCATCCAGTACCGCTGGTAGCCCCACTGCTCGGCGTGCCGGGCGATGTCGACCGTCGACTCGATGGCCTCGGCCGCGGTGCCGTGCTCCACCACGGGAACGAGGTCGAGGATGTTCAGTCGGGCGCGGGTCGATGAGGTCACGGCTGCGACAACCCGCAGCACCGGCCGAGGTATTCCGCCGTGCCGGAGCGCGTGTTCAGGAGCACGTCGGAACACGTCGACCGGGCGGTGCAGAGGGTGGGGGCAGGCGTCAGGGCAGCCCCAGCTGACCGATCTGGTCGGTGTAGTCCGGGCAGAAGGCTCGGACGCCGGCCGCCATCAGCGCCTTCGTGCGCAGGGCGTCATCGGAGCTGCCGAGCGGTCGGCCGCTGTCGTCAACCGCGATCTGGCTCAGCTGGACTCCACCGTTCTTCAGCGCCCAGCACGTGGTCGTGCCCGACTCGAGGTCGTCGTCGAGACTCGCCGGCGTGATCGCCGCACCGTGCCGGTCGGCGTCGATCACGAAGCTGGCCTGTTCGGCCGTGATGTCGGGCTTGGCGGCTGCGATGCCCGGGGGTAGACCGTGCAGGTTCGGTGGGCTGCTGCACCCCGCGAGGACTGCGAACGCCATCGCGCTGAGCACCGCGGCCACGACGCCGGCGGTGCGCTGACTGCGCCCGACCACCGGACGTTCGACGGGTTTCACCTCGCTGGGTCGCGGCAGATGACCTTCGCCGAAGTGGGCCGTGGCGGGGAGCGACATAGGGGTTGCCATCGCTACTCTGAACGTGTGACGGACCCCGATCATCCCCCGTCGTCGCCTGAGGTCACCGATGGCCTTCCCGGTGAGCGTTTCTCGCTCGCCGACGAGGCGCCCTTGGCCCGAGGGGCGCTGGTCGTCTCGTTGGTCGGTGTCGTGTTCGGGTTCACCTTTCTTCCCCAGCTGGTGGCTCTCGCGCTCGCCGGCCTGTCGCTGGCCCGCGGCGAGAGGGCCGGGCGCCGCTATGCCCTGCTCGCCATCGTGCTCAGCCTCGTCCTCACGATCGTCTGGGGTATCGCCCTCGGGCTGATGGTCACGTGGTGGGCCACGACCCGCATCGCCTGACCGGGCCAACCGACCTGGAGGCCACCCTCGATCGACCACCCTCAGATCCGGCCCAGCGAACGTCACGGGTGATCGGGCCAGGGCCTTTCGTCGGCCGAACGCAGATGCGGGTCTACCCGTCGGAGGTGACCCGTCCGTCGGTGATGTGGATGGTCGCATCGGCCCGAGCGGCGATGGCGGTGTCGTGGGTGGCGATCATGATGGTGACACCGGCGGTGTCGCGTAGCCCGAGGAGCAGCTGGAGGATCTCGGCTCCGGTGTGGGAGTCGAGGTTGCCGGTGGGTTCATCGGCCAGGATCAGCCGGGGGTGCCCGATCAGGGCCCGGGCGATCGAAACCCGTTGCTGCTGACCGCCGGACCAGCGCGACGGCAAAGAGCTCTCCCGGCCGGCGAGCCCGACCTGGGCCAGTAGTTGCGTGGCGCGGGTCTTCTTGTCGAAATCGGTCGGGTAGGACAGCACGGGGGTGGTGACGTTGTCGAGGGCCGACAGGGCAGGGAGCAGGTTGTAGCGCTGGAAGACGAACCCGATGCTGCGCCGGTACCGGGCCAGCGCGCTGCGGGTGAGCGTGGCGACCTCGGTGTCATCGACGGTGATGGTGCCGGCGTCAGGGCGCTCGATCGCCCCGATCAGATGCAGCAGCGTCGACTTGCCCGACCCTGACGGGCCGGTGACCGCGACGATCTGACCAGGTTCGACGGTCAGGTCGATGCCGTCGGCGGCGGTGATGGAGACCTCGGGGGTGAGCCGGTAGCGCTTGGCCAGCCCCCGCACCACCACCCTCGCCCCGGCCGCCCGGTCAGCTGCCGCTGGCAGCTGGTGGGGTGCGCTGCTCCCGGAGGCCCGGTCAGCGCCGTTCTCGTGGCCGGTGGAGGCCAGGATGCCGCTGGGTTCGGGCCGGTTCCGGCGTGGCCGACCGATCATGGCGGTTTCCCTTCTCTGGCGCGAAATACGGGTGTCGAACTATGGCTCATCGGCGCGGGTGGTCATTCTTCGGCGATGACTTCGGTGGTGGGGAGCCGGCGTAGCGCGAGGGTCGGGACCAGGGTGGCCGCCGCGGCGGCGAGGGTGCCGACCACGGCTGCCCCGGCGACGGCGACCTGCAGGGTGGGGGTGATCGGGACGTCGAGCAGGCGCACCACGCCTAGCCCGGCCCCAGCGCCGGCCAGCGACCCGACCAACCCGATCAGCAGACCTTCGTAGGCCACCAGCCGCGACAGCGGCCCTTCGCCCCACCCGATCGCGCGCAGCGTCGCGAACTCCGCCGCGCGTTCTTTGAGGTTGAGGTAGACCACGTCGGCCACGGAGAAGATCCCCAGGGCGACCATCGCGACGACCGCCGCCACGTCGACCCCACGCACCTGCACGGTCACCGCGTCCCCAAGCAGGGTCCCGGCCACCGCGCCCTGGAACGCCAGGGTGATCCCGGCCAGCACTGCCAGGGCGGCGACCCCGACCGCGAGGCTGAGCGCCCCGAGCAGGCTCCGGCCCGGAACCCTGCGCAGGTTCGTGACCGCCAACGAGAACACCCCCCGCACCGGGCGGGCCCGCCCCGCACCAGCGACCGCGGGCCGGACCGCCGCGCCCGGGTCGGCCCGGGCGGCGCGGACGGCGGGGATGATCCCGGCCAGGATCGCCAGCCCGGTCGCCGCGGGAATCGCCAGGGCGGCCCGGGCCGGGGAGATGTCCAACCCGCCCACCCACGCGACCGGGAACGACAGCACTGCCCCAGCGGCGCCGGCGAGAACCCCGATCAGGGCCAGCTCGGCCAACACCATCGCGGCCAGTCGTGACGGGGACCACCCGAGGGAGGCGAGCACCCCGAGCTCGGTGCGCCGGGCCCGCACGGCTGCCGATGCGGCGTTGGCAACGGTCAGCGCGCACACCAGCAGGATCAGCCCGAACAGGGCGACACTCTTGGCGTCGACCGCTTTGATGATCTCGACCGCGACGCCCTTTCTCGTCCAGTTCTCCGCCAACGCCAGCCCGGGCCGCCCCAGCTGCCCCGCCGGCAGGGTGGTGCGCACCGGGGTCGGTGAGGACCCGACGGTGATGTCGACCCGCAACCCCAGGGCCTCCAGACGTTGGGCCACGAGGCGGACCCGTTCCCGGGAGACGGGGTCGATCCCGGTCACCCCTGCCACCCGCACCCGGATCGCCGAGACCGGGTGGGTGTTCGTGTCGACCCTCGAGGTCGACTGCTGGTCAGGGGGGAAGTACCTCGGGTTGGTGAACGCGGTGATGCCCGCCATCGTCGTCAGCATCACCGGCGGTGACTGCACATACCCCGCGATGTTCTCGTTCGGGGCCAGAGTCTGCCCCTTCAACAAGGCTCGGGACCGCTCGTCCGCGCCGTACACCGGCGGCGCTTCGTAGGAGGTCGGCAGCCGCGAGAGGACCGGCCCGAGGTCGAGCTTCGCCGGGTCGAACGACCCCACACGCGTCACGCGCGGTTCCGGGACGGTCACACGGTTGGTGTGGTCGCGATTGACGACCTTGCGGAACCAGGTGTCCTTCAGGTCAAGGGGAACGCGTCGTTGCTCGATCTGGCCTCTCTGTTTGCCGGCGAGTCTCGATCGGGGGTCGGCCGGGACAGCCTGAGCGGTGAGGGCACTGTTCGAGCCGACCGTGAAGGAGACCGGGCCGGGCTGGTCGTAGTTGCGCACCTCGGTGCCGCCGGTGCGGTCCAACACGGTGCTGAGCTGGTCGAGCGCCGCCTGGGAGTCGACTCTCGTCTGCGACAGGACCTGACCTGGCAGCGGGTTCAGCGCCGTGAGGCGCTGCGAGGAGTCACCCCCGGTCGACATCAGGGCGACAGCTCGCGGTCCCAGCTTCTCGACCTGAACCTCGTCCACGTCGTCCGTGTACGCCTTCGACGACAGCAGCACCGGCACGTCGAGGGTCGGCAGTCTGGAGGAGTCGTTCAGGGTGCCCGGCCGGGGACGGTCAGCGGCCGTCAAGGCCCGGCCGGTGGTCACCGATCCCGGGAGGTCGACCAAGGCGGCCTCGGCGACCGGGTCGATCGCAGCCAGCAGGAACGGCTGGTCCCACAGGATGTAGCCGGTGATGCTCTTGTCGTGCGTGGCGAAGTCCCAGGGCGCGGCCGGAACCCGTCCGGTCTGGGACCAGCAGTCGAAGTTCGACTGGGTCTGCGGGGCGAAGACGTCTCGCGGCTTCGGCCACAACTCGTTGGGGCAGGCGATGACCCACTTGCCGTCGGCCTGCCGTTCCAGCGACCCCCATGGCTGGTTGTCGTAGACCGGACCCGTCCACTGCTTGAGGGGAGCGGGGGTGATGTAGGTGTACTCGGTCTGGATCCCGGCCACCCGGCTGAGCCCGCGGTCGGTCACTCGAGTCACCTTCAGCCGGTACAGCTGCTTCGGCCCGTCCAACGAGGCTCCGGGAATCGCCACCGGCACCCGCACCTGCTGACGCACCACCCCGATCAACGCGATCGGAGCCGCCACCTCCACCCCTGCCACCGCACGCACCTGGCCCAGCTGCGCCAGGGAGATCCCGCCGTACGTTCCCGAGAGGTAGTCCGAACGCACCAGACCCCGTGTCGTCTCCTGCGGGGTCACCGCCCCCACCGGGCGTACCAACAGGTCGTAGGCGCCGCGGGCGTTCGCGGCCACCACCCCGGTCGCCTGCAACCGCGAGGCCGTCGAGGCCCCCAGGAGCACCACGAACGCCGTCGTGGCCACCAGGATCCCCGCCACCAAGGCCACCGTCCGCGCGGGCCGGTTCCGTACCTGCGCCATCGCCAGACCCAGCATCCCGCCTCCACCCCGCCTGCACCCTGCCTACAACTCACAGGAGCCGACACCACTGCCATCCGCTCGTGAGTACGACAGCCCCTAGACTGCGGCCCGCACGTTACACCTGCTACCTGATCCCGGCCTGGCTCGCGGATACCCAGGAGCCGGTCGCGCTGACCATTGGTGCCGGAACTGATCCGCCCCTCGGTCAACGAGTCTGCTGGCCAACGAATGGCGCTGACCGCCAGGAAGCTTCGGACGGGCGGATCCGGCTCCTCCACAGCCCGATTGCGAGCAACAGTCCCCAGATCAGGAACAGCGGGTCCCACAGGAACGCGTGACCAACCAGGGCGGCGGTGTCCATCGTCGGTCCCGTCTCGACGACCCCGGTGAGGGCGGCCACCGCCGCGACCACGTTGACGGCGCCGTACGCCACCAACACTCCGGCGCCGACCCACGACAGCGTGCGCCACAGCCCAGGCGCCGGGAGCCGACCTCGCTGGTTCGCCAGGGGCACGAAGGCGCCGGCCAGCTTGAGCACGAAGATCACCAGCAGCAGCACCATCACCTGCATGGGGGCCTCGCGCTGCCAGTCGGCCGCCCACCCACCGAGCGTCGACACGAGCGCGGTTCCACCCATGGCCCAGTAGAGGCTGGGTAGGGCGTGCGCCACCCCGGCCACGGCGGCAGCGGCGAACCAGCGGTGAGCGTCTGGGGTGGAGGGCATGCCCCTACCGTGGTCGATCGTGAAGTCCGAAACCATCAGGGGCGTCCCTGTCCTGACCCTGATCCTGGCCCTGGCCCTGGCCCTGGCCCTGGCCCTGGCTTAGCCCCGAGCCGGCCACCACGCAGGTGCTCGAGCCCGCTACTGCGAGTAGGTCGAGAGAAACTTCTCCAGCCTTCCGACGGCATCCTCGAGCTCGCCGACCCGGGGCAGGAACACGAGCCGCAGGTGGTCGGGAGTGGGCCAGTTGAAGCCGGTGCCCTGCACGACGAGCAGCTTCTGATCACGCAGCAGGTCGAGTGCGAACCGCTCGTCGTCGTGGATGGCGTGCACCTTGGGGTCGAGGCGCGGGAAGAGGTAGAGCGCCCCCTCGGGCTTGGTGCACGACACGCCGGGAATCTGGTTCAGCAGCTCCCAGGCGACGTTGCGCTGCTCGAGCAACCGGCCGCCGGGCAGGATCAGCTCGTTGATCGACTGATAGCCGCCGAGCGCGACCTGGATCGCGTGCTGCGCCGGCACGTTCGCGCACAGTCGCATGTTGGCGAGGATGTCGAGGCCCTCGATGTAGTTGCGGGCGTGCTCCTTCGGGCCCGAGAGCACGAGCCAGCCGGAGCGGAACCCAGCCACGCGGTAGGCCTTCGACAGGCCGTTGAAGGTGAGGCAGAGCAGGTCAGGGGCCAGGGCCGCGACGGAGGTGTGAACGGCATCCTCGTACAGGATCTTGTCGTAGATCTCGTCGGCCATCAGGATCAGCTCGTGACGGCGAGCCAGCTCGGTGATCGCCGCGAGCACCTCGCGTGGGTAGACGGCCCCGGTCGGGTTGTTGGGGTTGATCACCACGATCGCCTTCGTGCGGTCGGTGATCTTGCTCTCGAGGTCGGCGAGGTCAGGGGCCCAGCCGGCCTGCTCGTCGCAGACGTAGTGCACCGGGCGTCCACCGGCCAGGCTCGTCGCCGCGGTCCACAGCGGGTAGTCGGGCGCCGGTACCAGCACCTCGTCACCGTTGTTGAGCAAACCCTGCATGGCCATGACGATGAGCTCGCTGACGCCGTTGCCGAGGTAGATGTCCTCGACGTTCACGGGCGGGAAGTCACGAACCTCGTAGTGCTGCTTGATCGCTCGCCTTGCCGAGAGGATGCCCTTGCTGTCGCTGTAGCCCTGAGCCGTCGGCAGCTCCTGGATGACGTCGACCAGGATGTCCTCGGGCGCCTCGAAACCGAACGGCGCCGGGTTGCCGATGTTGAGCTTGATGATGCGGTGGCCCTCGTCCTCGAGGCGGCGGGCCTGCGCCATGACGGGACCCCGGATCTCGTAACAGACATCCTGCAGCTTGCGTGACTGGGTGACCGGGCGCATACCGACCAGAGTGTCACCCACGGATGCCGATCGTCGCGCCATTCTCGCGATGTGGCCCGTGGCGTGGGACACCCTCAGTGGCCCACCGCTCCGACCCGCTGCGCCCCGGCCGTTCGCTGGGCGCGACGGCCGACCATGACGGACAGAGACAGCGCCACGACCAGCGCGACGATCGGCAGGACCTGGTCCCAGCGGTAAGCCGTGGCGAAACTCGCGGACGCGATGATCAGTGCCGTTACAACCGCCTGGACCAAGAAGACCACCGCCCAGACGATGGTGACGTCAAACATGCTGCGGCGAAAGGCCGGGTAGACGACCCACATCCGGTCGAACACGGCCATCCCCGCGCGAGAGCCGTCGCTCCCGTAGCGCTGGGCGAAGTAGAACATCACCGGACGCGCCATCAGCACACACGACGCTGCGCACACGACGCCGACCATCGCCGTTGCCGCACAGTCCTTGTAGAGCAGCACACGGGGATCCGTGCTGCCCACGAGCGCCACCACCACCGACAACGTGGTGAAGGCGAAGATCGCCGCAGACGCCCCGCTGAACTTTCGAGACCGGACCCACACCACCACGGCCCCCAGCACAGGCGCGACGCTGCCGGCCAAGTACGCCTGGACGTCGTCGCCACCCCCCACCTTGGCCAGCTGGAAGAGCCCGATGGCCCCGCCCACCTCCAGAGCGGTGAGAGCGACGTTGAAGACGACCCCCCTCCTCGCCGGGTGCATGGCCAACGTGCGTGTGATCTCATCATGATCGGCCTGGTCGATGTCACTGCGCACCAACGCTGCTGCGCCGCTTCGTCTGCGGAAGCTGCCGCCAGTCACGGCACAGCGTGAGTGGTCGGTCGTACCGAGCGGACCGTGACCGCGAGGTGGCAGGTGAGGTCGTCGGGGCCGGCGGTGCGCCAGTCCCCGATCATGATCTGTCGTGGCGGCGAGGCCACCGTCGCTCCCCTGGAGACGACGAACTCCTGCAGAACGTCGAGAGCCTCCATGGTGGCGCTACCGCTGGTCTGGGCCATGGTCAACGCGACGAAGGCCTCCTCGTGGGCTGGTTCGACACGGGCCTGAACATTGTCCAGCAGGGCAGACTCCCGTTGCGCCATCGACAGGTCTCCCATCGGACGCACCAGCTCAACCGGACCGTCGCTGTCGTGGCTGACCTCGGCGTAGTACACGACGTAGGGACAGCCATCCATCCCGGTCAGGCCGGGGCCCGCACTGCTCATGGCGCCGAGCAGGGCACCGAGAGTGGGCCCCAGCTCGTCGACATGGGCCCGCCGCACCGCGCTGAGCACCGCTCGCTCCGGAACGGCCCGCTGCTGCACCTCGTACGTCTGGCTGGTCATGGAAACGCTCTCCTTCTGGTCGTCGATGAGGAGGCAGAGGTAGCGGGCCAGCTCGGCCCGCTCACCCGCAGCGCGGGCATCCGTTGCGGCGTGTGACCGGATGCCGGCCACGGCTTGCCGGGGCGTCTGGTCGATGACCTCGGCGATCAGCGCCAAGGGCATCTCCAGCCGTCGCAGCAGGCCCACCGTGCGGGCCCGGGCGATCTGCGTCGGTGCGTACCAGCGGTACCCCGTCTCAGCGTCCACCCGAGCGGGCTGCAGCAGGCCGAGGCGGTCGTAGAGCCTCAGCGCCTTCGGCGACAGCCGGCAAGCAGCCGAGAACTCACCGATCGTGAGCAACGTCGCAGCCACGTCTGCCTCCCTTCTCGAACCCTCCTCAGCGGGCCTGCTGCCCGCCGATGACGAGTCTCGCCCCTTCCCCAGGGTCAAGGTCAAAGCTCAAGTCGAGATCGCGAGGACGGACGCCGTCGTCAGCGCCGTCGTCAGCGCAGGAAGCAGCCAACGGTGCTGGCCGCGCTGGTGGCCGTGAGAGACAGGGTCGAGCTGCTGGTCGCGACCACCGTGACCAACAGCGCGTGACCGGCCACGGTGGTGGCCATGGTGACGACGGCCGGCGGGGTCGGCTCGAGCTCGTGCCACCCCTTCTCCTGGAGGTAGGCGACGATCTCTTCGGGGGCAGGACCGTCTGTCTCAGAGTAGGTGCGGGTGACCGTGCCCTCCTCGCGGTCGCGGCACGGCGGGATCTCGCTGAACCGTCGGGGCGTCAAGCTTCGGTCCATCACGTCGGCGTCGGCGCGCAAGGCCTCGAACGCGGCCAGGTCGTCGGCGTGGGCTCGGGAGGTCCAGGCCCAGCCACCGAAGGCGAGCAGCACCAGCACCAGCACGGTGAAGAAGCCCCCGAGCCGGAACGCGCGACCGCGACCCCTTCGGCCGCCCCCTGGGTTCGGGTCAGGCCTCGGAGCCTCGTCGACGAAGCCGGAGCTGCTCATCGAGACAGTGTGAACCAGGGCCACGGTCGTTGTCAGCGAACGGCGGTGCCGATCGGCGAACCGGCCGGCGCCGGCGAGTCGACAAGTCAGGCGGTCGTCACCAGTTGCTCACCGGTTCGTCACCCCAGGCCAGCAGCCTCCAGTTGTCGCCGGGGTCGCCCTCGAGGGTCACGACCAGGGTGTTGTTGAGGGCCCGACCGGTGAACCAGTCGGGAGGCAGGCCCAGGGCGGCCGCGCACCAGACGCGCATGGCGGCTCCGTGGCTGACGGCGAGGGCGGCAGCGTCTGCGTCGCGGGCGTGCACGTCGGACACGATGCGGTGCAGGGCTTCGGCATAGCGGGTCATGAACTCCACCCCGCTCTCGCCGCCGGGGATGCGTTCGGTCGGGTCGACCCCCCACCGCCCCACGGCCTCGACGAACGGCATCCAGTCGGTCGTCATCTCCCAGTCGCCGGCCTGGATCTCACGCAGCCCACCGAGGGTGACGATCTCCAGGCCGAGATCGTCGGCGAGGGGTGCGGCCGTCTGCTGGGCGCGCACGAGGTCAGAGCTGTAGACGGCGGCGAGGGGCTCGCCTCGCATCTTCTGGGCCAGCGTGGTGGCCTGCTGCCGACCAAGGTCGGTAAGGTCGCGCCCCGGCACGGCGGTGTCGAGCTGGCGTCCGACGTTGGCTGAGGTCTGGCCGTGACGAGTCAGGTAGAGGCGCACGTCAGTCGTCCGCCTTGACCGTGACACCCGACAGGCACTCGACGCCCTGGGTGCGGCCGGTGAAGAAGTTCTTCGCCGTCACCGGGGCGGAGCCGCCGGCCGGCACCGTCACCACGATCTCCTTGCCGCCGATCTGGGTGCCGTCGGCCGTTGCCGTGATGAAGACTCCGACGGTGAAGGCGTGCTCAGCCGTGTCGGTGTTCTCGAGCCGACCGGTGAAGCTCCAGACGTCACCCGTCGCGGTACAGGCCTGGCTGACCAGGGCCTGGGAGGCGTCGAAGAGTCCACCGCTGCTCGCCGCCGAGGGGTCGACGGGGTCGGGGGTGCTCGTGTCGGGCCGGAGGGTGGGTTGCAGGGCGACGCTCACGGTCGGGCCCACGCCGTCGTCGGTGTCTACGGGCGACGGCTGACCGCATCCGGAGAGGATCGTGACCGTGGCTGTGACCAGGGCCAGCGCGGCTAGTTGAACGGCATACCGGCCGACGGTTCGTCGGCGAGGCTGCTGGCGCAAGCGAATGGCCTCCTTGGGGTGGCATGGGTGGTGGTTGGGTCCATTGTGCCCCGGCCCTGCGCCCCCGTTGAGCCGGGACACGCTGGTCGCCCCCGGGCCACGAGTCAGTGCGTCAGCCGATGAGCAGCCGCGCCACGATTCCAGCCACCACGATCAACAGCCCGCCGAGCAGGACGAGAGTGTCGGGCACCCTCCACGGGGCCGGGCCGGCCCAGCTGCGACGGTGGGCCTCGGCGAAGCCGCGCGCGTCCATTGCCAGCGACAGCACCGCGGCCTGCCCCAGCGCCCCGACGAGCAGCCCGCCTGTGACCACGACGGCTTCCCGCCCACGGGCGAGCAAGCCCCGGTCAGCGCGCACGCCGCGCACGCGCCGAGTCGTCATGAGCTCGGTCCAGAGCGTGCCGAACGACTGCACCCGCTGCAGGGCTGCGGTGGCGGCGACAACCGGGCGGGCCGGCATCCGTAGCCTTTGGGCCAGGTGGTCACCCAGCGGTTCGGGGTCGATGAAGCCGACCACGAACGCCGACGGCACCACGAGGCAGAGCACGCGGAGCGCGGCCCCAGATGCGATCTCCAGGTCACGGCCACCCAGCAGCCACGACGACCAGGCCACCCCCACCACCGCGAGGCCGGCCGGGGCCAGCCGCCGGCCGAGGTCTCCCAGTCGTCCACGCGGGCGACGACCCGCGCCGACGGAGATGAGCCCGACAGCGCCGAGCAGCACCTCGACCATGAGCACGAACAGTCCTTGCCGCCAGGTCTCGAGCAGGGCCGGCAGGGGCAGCACGCACAGGGCGGCCGCGAGCAGCGCCAGGGGCTCGGCCCGGGCGACGAGGGGGCGCCGCTCGGGCTCGGGAGGCCGCTCGGAGCGCTCCGGTCGCTCGAGGGCGATGGTTCGGTCGGCTGCCCCGACCACTCCCTCGTCGTGGGTCGTCACGACGACTCCGGCCCCCTCACGCCGTGCCGCGTCGATGAGGCCCGACACGGCTGACCAGGTGAGCCGGTCCTGGCCCACTGTGGGCTCGTCGGCGAGCAGCAGGGCGGGCGAGTGCACCACGGCAGACGCGAGCGCCAGTCGCCGCTGCTCGCCCCCCGAGAGCTGACGGGGGTCGACGCCGGCAAGGTGGGCGAGCCCGAGGGCATCGAGCAGCTCGTCGGCCCGCTGACCGGATGCCGCTTCGTCCTGCCCGAGCGCGCGCGGGGTCAGCAGGATGTCGTCACGCACCGTGTGGCCCACGAGCGAGGTCGCGGCTCGTTGCGGCACCCAGGCCACCACGCGGGCGATCTCGTGCGAGCGCCAGTCCGCCGGTGGCGGCGTATCGCTTTCATCGGCAGGGGTGCGTCGGCCATCCCCCCGGCCCACCCCCAGCCGCTCAACACACCGAGCAATCGACAACCGCGCGTGGTGCATACCGGCGACGTTCTCGATTTCTCGGTGTGTTGCACGCTCGGCGGATGCGCGAGTGGCCGTGGGGTCCGAGTGCTCCGAGGGGGTGAGCCGGCCGGCGAACTCGACCGAGCCGGACGTGGGAGCGACGAGGCCGCCGACCGCCGCCATGAACGACGACTTGCCGGCGCCGCTCGGCCCGACCAGTGCCACCACCTCGCCCGCGTGCACATCGAGGTCTGCGTCGCGTACGGCTACCGTAGCGCGCACCTTCGCACCGAGGCGACTGCCGGAGTGCTCGACGGTGACGGTCCGGGCCCGCACGACGACCTCCCCCGGGTCGACGACTCCCGATGCTGCCCCGAGCACCGGAGTCAGCTCGACGGGCAGGGGTTCCGGTTCGGGCAGCCCGGGCACCCAGATCCCCTGCGCCGCAAGATCATCACCGTGCTCGGCCAGAATCGTGGCGGGTGGCCCGTCGGCGATCACCGCGCCGGTGCCGTCGAGCACCACGAGGCGGTCGACGTGGTCAACCCAGCCCGTGAGGCGGTGCTCGACCACGACGAGCGTCAGGCCTCGACGGTCGCACACGTCGGCCACCACCTCGCGCACGATGCGCGCGTTGACGGCATCCAGCATCGCCGTGGGTTCGTCAAGCAGCAGCACGCGCGGTTGCATCACCAGCGCCCCGGCCAGGGCCAACCGCTGGGACTCGCCGCCGCTGAGCGTCTGGGGCGAGCTGTCGGTCGTCATCGTCAACCCCACCTCGTCGAGCGCGGCCCGCACGGCCAGGCCCATGTCGGCGCGCGGCACCGAGGTGTTCTCCAAGCCGAAAGCCACGTCACGCCCGATCGTGGAGGCGACGACTCCCGCGCCGGGGTCCTGGAGCACGAGACCGACCGCGCCGGGCGAGCTCTGGGGTGGCACGCCGTCAACCGTCACCTCGCCCGAGAGCTCACCGGAGTCGGCGGTGAGCAGCAGCCCGGCGATACCGCGCAGCAGGGTCGACTTGCCCGACCCGCTCGGCCCGGCGAGCAGCATGCGCTCACCGGGTTCGATCGTCAGGCTCAGACGGTCGAGCACCGGTCGGGTGCGCCCGTAGGGGCGCCAGTGCAGGTCATCGACCCGCACCCGGGCGCCAGTCATAACACGTTCCTGCGCCGGGCTCAGCTCGGGCTGAGGCTGGTTCGTCACGGGCTCACCTCTGCTCAGTGCTCGTGTACTCGGCTCACACGGCCTGACGTTCTCGCACCTCCTGGCCGGGCGGGAACGGGTTCAAGGCACCGGCCGACGCGAGCAGCCTGGTCAGGCCGACGGCGAGCATCGAGCCGAAGATCGCCACGCTGCCGCCGAGCAGGAACAGGTAGGCGATGCGGTAGCCGAAGCCCCAGTCCTGCCAGTAGGTGTACCACTCAAAGACAGCCTCGAACGCGCCGCCGAGAAAGCCGGCCACGAACATCGGCACCCACCGGAACGACAGGTAGCCGAAGAGCGCGAAGCCGAGCTCGACACCGAGACCCTGCACGATGCCCGAGTACAGCGTCGTGGCGCCCCACTGGGTGCCGACGAGCATCGAAACGACGGCGGCCAGCACCTCGGTGAAGAGGGCCGCACCAGGTCGGCGGATGATGAGCATGCCCACGATGCCGGCCACGAGCCACGGCCAGTTGAACAGAGCTCCGAGCGGGGGGAACCCCGCTGACACGGCTGCTGATGGGGCCGCATAGATCAGGCCCCAGGCCCAGTAGGCGACCCCGAACGCCGCGCCGAGAAAGGCGCAGGTGAGCAGGTCGATGGTGCGCCACCGCCGGAGCGGTCCTGACGCGGTGATGTTCTTCATGGATGGTCTCCCGGGTCCGATGGATGGATTCCGGGGGAAGGCGGCCGGCCAGCAGGCGCGTTCGCGTCGCCGAGTGGCTGCCTCGAGAAATACCGACTTCCTTCGCCGGTGCTAACCGGAGCAGGTTCGAGGGTCTGCGGCTCACCGATGCTCGGCGGCGCACTCTCAGCGCTGAAGAGCGCTCCCCTGTCGTGATGGGTCGTTCGTATGCAGTTGTGTCTTGCCGTTGTAGGGGTGACTTTACCCCGTGCTCGGGAAAGATTCACTGTCGGGTTTCGCAGGATGAGAAGCCTGGCCAGTAGACATCCGGCCGACGAGCTGCGCGTCACTGCCCGCTGGGCGGTCTGATCTGGAGGTCGCTCAGCCTCGGCCTGACGTTCGGGTACCAAGCTGTCTACCCAGGCGGCCACCGCGGTGACGGTCGCGTGGCCGTGGCCGACTTACGAGTCACGAGTCACGAGTCACGAGTCACGAGTCACGTTCCGCGGTGAGCGAGCGGTTGTGCGACGAAGTGATCAGGTTCGCGGAACTGGCGAGGGGGTCGGAGGTGGGCCGTTGTCAGCATCGGGCTTTGCCGCTGGTGCGCCAGTGTTGCCAGGTGTTCCAGGTGACGCTCGTGTCGGTGATGGTCGCGGTGAGGTCCTTCTCGTGGACGTACACGT
>JAKDLG010000170.1 GCA_030452985.1 Humibacillus sp. | reverse complement strand
GCGTCGAGCTGATCCACTCCTCGCCGCGCACGACGTGGGTGATGCCCATCTCGTGATCGTCGACGACCACGGCGAGGTGATAGGTCGGAAAGCCGTCGCCCTTCTGGATCACCTGGTCGTCGGGGCGAGGCGCTGACACCTTCCCCCGGATGACGTCGTCGAAGACGAGGGGCGGGTCGTCGGGGATCAGCATGCGCACCACGGGCGTCTCGGTGAAGCCGGGCAGTGCCGCCCGCTCGTCGCGAGTCTTGCCGACGCAGAGGCGGTCGTACCCGGTGGGCTGCTTCGTCTTCTGCTGCACCTCACGCATCTGGGCGAGCCGCTCGGTCGAGCACCAGCAGTGGTAGGCGAACCCCTCGGCCAGCAGCCGCTCGACGTAGGGCCGGTAGGTGTCGAGCCGCTCCGACTGCCGGTAGGGCGCGAACGGCCCACCGATGTCGGGCCCTTCGTCCCAGTGCAGCCCGAGCCAGCCGAGGGTGTCGTAGAGCTGCGCCTCGCTGTCCTCCCGGAACCGCGCCCGGTCGGTGTCCTCGACGCGGAGCACGAACTGCCCGCCCTGCTGCCGGGCGAAGGCGAGGTTGAACAACGACATGTACGCCGTGCCCACGTGCGGGTCACCGGTCGGAGAGGGTGCCACGCGCAGCCGCACGGGTCCCTTCCCCTCCGAGGTCGAGACGCGTGGCGTGGGAGCGGGTCGCACCTCGACGGCGCTCCCGTCCTCTGCGTCACTCGCATCGCGAACGGTGGTGGGCGGCATCCGGGCGTCGTCGTTCGTCTCACTCATGGTGGCGCCAGCCTATCGGCCGACCCGCGAGCTGTTGGCGTGAGTCGGGGCCCTCGCGAAGTATCGGAGCGAGGAACGAGCGTAGAGCTTCGTGGGGTGGTCTCAGCGGCGCACGAAGGTGTTGGTGAGCGCGCCGATGCCCTCGATCTCGACCGTGACCTGCTGGCCCGCCTCGACGAGGCCGACGCCGGCGGGGGTGCCGGTCAGGATGACGTCACCGGGCAGCAGCGTGAAGGCGGCCGATGCGTACTCGATGATCTTGGCGATGCCGTGGATCATGTCGGCGGTGGTGCCGTTCTGCTTCACCTCGCCGTCGAGGGTGGTGCGGATCGACAAATCGCTCGGTTCGAGCTCGGTCTCGACCCAGGGGCCGAGGGGGCAACTCGTGTCGAAGCCCTTCGCTCTGGCCCACTGGCCGTCGCTGCGCTGCCAGTCGCGGGCGGTGACGTCGTTGGCGATGGTGTAGCCGTAGATGCACTCGGCGGCGTTCTCGGCCTTGACCCCCTTGGTGATCGTCTTGATGACGACCGCGAGCTCACCCTCGTAGGAGATCTCGTCGCTGCCGGGCGGCAGCACGACCGGGTCGAAGGGGCCGACGACAGAAGTGTTGGGTTTGAAGAACATCATCGGTTCCTTCGGCGCCTCGCCCCCCATCTCCTTCGCGTGGTCGGCGTAGTTCTTGCCGATCGCCACCACCTTCGAGCGCGGGATCACCGGTGCCAGCAGGCGGGCGTCCTCGAGCATGACCGGGCCGTCACCCGACGGCTTGAAACCGATGTAGAGCGGGTCGCCGGCGAGCGGGGTGATCACCTCGGATCCGGGGTCGCCCTGGACGATGCCGTATGCCGGGTCTTCGCCGGTCGTGTACCTCGCGATGCGCACGCGCCCCACCTTACGGGTGATGGTGCGGCCCGCCGTCCGGTGCGGCCGCCGGGTATCCGGTGCGCGTCTGGCACCTGTCACGCGTCGCAGGTGTCAGGCGCACAGCCAGTCGTGCGGCTGGCACCTTTCAGCGAACGGAGGTGTCAGATGCACTGTGCCCTGAGCGGCAGCGAGCCGGTGGCGGAGGGCGACAGTGGCCACGACGTGTTGGACGTCAGCCTGCTGCAGGTCGACGCGGCCGGCTTCGTGGCGGCGCAGCGGGGCAAGGGGAGGCCGCCTGGCCCTGGCTCGCCTACCCTCGTGGGGTGCAGATGCTTACCGAGACGACGTGGCGGGCTGCCACCGCGGCTCATGAGACGCGGGTCGATGCGGTGACCGCCGCGCACCTGCAGCGCCGGAGCGACGGTCGCACGCACCCGGTCGAGGACTTCCTCTTCACCTACTACTCCTTCAAGCCCGCCCAGCTGCGTCGTTGGCACCCGGGAGCGGGCGTCAGGCTGTCATCGGGCAACACTGCGCCGCAACGAGACTGGCGCTACTACACGCTGGTCGGCGACGTGGTGCACGTCGACACGGCCGGCTTCGCCGCGGCGCGTGGTGACACCGTGCGCTTCGTGCGCGACCTGCTGACTCAGACCGCGGGGCGGCCGGGGCGGTTCGGCTGCTTCGGGCTGCACGAATGGGCGATGGTGTACCGCCAGTCCCCCGACGACGTACGCCACGCCGCCTGGCCGCTGCGGCTCGGACCCGAGGGTACCGATGCGGTCGTCGAGTCACACCAGATCGCCTGCTCGCACTTCGACGCCTTCCGCTTCTTCACTCCCCCGGCCGTGCCGCGCAACACCCTGTCGCCGACGCGGGCGGGCCAGGCGGCATCCGAACAGCCGGGCTGCCTGCACGCGGGCATGGACCTCTACAAGTGGGCCCACAAGCTGGTGCCGCTGGTGCCCAGCGATCTCGTCATGGACTGCTTCGACCACGCCCGCGCGATCCGGGCCCTCGACATGCGAGCGGCGCCCTATGACCTGCGCGAGCTCGGCTACGACCCGATCGCCATCGAGACGCCCGAGGGCAAGGCCGAGTATGCCGCAGAGCAACGCCGGTTCGCGAAGCGCGGTCAGTCGCTGCGAGCCCGGCTTGTCGACGCGCTCGCGGTGGTCGATACGGAGTCCGTGCCGACGTGAGCGACGCTGACGACGTTCGACGGATCGCCCTGTCGCTGCCGCACGCCGGGGAGAACCCCAGTGACGGCTTCGACTTCCGGGTGGGCGGCAAGGGCTTCGTCTGGAGCTACCCCGAGCGTCGGCCCGGACAGCGACGCCTCATCCGCACCGACATCGCCGTGCTGTTCGTGGGTGATGAGGCCGAGAAGCAGGCCCTGCTGCTCGGGGAGCCCGACATCTTCTTCACCACACCCGGCTACGACGGTTCGCCGCTCGTTATGATGCGGCTGGCAGAGCTGGACGAGCCCCGCCTCACCGAGCTGGTCACCGACGCCTGGCGGATGCGGGCACCGGTCGAATCGGTCGAAGATCTCGAGGCACCAAGCTGACCGTGACGTGCGTACCTGTTGCCGCGCCTGGCCGTTTCGATGCCGCTACGTGAGCAGCTCATCGTCGAAGGCCTGGCCGCGCGGGACTACCGGGCATGGTTCATCCAGGTGCTGTGAACGATCAGCGCGCAGCCTCGGCAACCGGCCCTGACGTGTGGGAGATCATCGCAGGGCTCCAAGAACTGACAGGCGACGACGAGAGTCGAATCGCGACGCTGAGCGACGAGACGGGCGTGCAGCCCCAGTTGCTTCGCGCAGCAGTCGAATACGCGGCATCCGATCGGGTCGACATCGAGCGGCGCATCGAGCGCCATCGCGAAGCCACTCTGGTTTACCAGCACCGGGCCGCGACGCGCGCCCGCCTGCTGGCGTGACCTCATTCCTGATCGAAGAGATGCTGCCGCCCGCCACGGCGCAGCGTTTGCGACGACTCGGGCATGACGCCCGACCCGTGAGCGAGGTGGGGCTCACGGCAACAGCCCACGACGTCGTGGCGGAGGCTGCCAGATCTGAGGGTCGAGCCCTCGTCACCGAGAACGTCGCCGACTTCGTCGAGGAGGCTGACCTCGTTCTGGTCTTCGTTCGGGGGCCGCACGCTTCCGAGTGGTGGCGCCATGGCCGAAGCGCTGGCCCTCCTTCTCGGCCGGTGAATCCGGCAGGCGAGTCGCCACCCTCCGATGGGTGTCGACGAAGGGGCGGGCTCGGGCGCTCCACGCTCGCGCCCTTCGAAGATGGCGCTGGGCGCGGGCGGAAACGCCCAGTGCTCCAGGTATGCTCGCGCCCGTCAGCACGACCGCCTCGACGACAATGACGGCCAGGCCCGCCTCGAGCGACTTACCAGCGACGGCCGCGCATGCCCCTCGGCCGAGATCAGAGGCATCCGCCCGGAGGATGGAGCGTGAACCGTTTGGGCAAGGCGCGTCCTACCGCCCAGATAGGGCGCGTCCCGGGACCGGCTGCCTCCCGCCCACTTGGGGTGCCCTTCACGCCCCACAACAGGCGCCGAACTCGATATGCGTGACTGTGCATCATGCGCTCCGTTTGCTCTACCCCGCGCCCAGGGCACGCAGCCCAAAGCACACGAGCGTAGGCCTCGTCAATCGCCCGAACCCCGTCGCCGCAAATGACCGCCGTAGTAGTCCATCACATCACGATCCGGGCTTGACTGAGCAGACCATGTGTCGCGCTGAGCATGTCCGTGCAGAGTTCAGTGGCCTGATCCGCGACGAGAATTCTAGGGCCTAGGTGCCACGCGGTCGGCTCTATCGTTCCGATGCATCCATTGCTTTATGCACCCCGTAGACACCGTTCTCGATGAGCGTGTCCATCACGTCCAGGAGCGCAGCCCTACGGGTCTTGTCACGCGTTTGAGCCAGCGCCCGCACGACTAGTTCACTGATGTAGTGAGCGTCGCCAGCAACGCTGGTGCGCATGTCTCCCATCTCCTTGTTGAAGCGCTGAACGAATTGTTGCGCCGTCTCCAGGATGAGTTCGTCGATGCGATCCGGGGCATGCTGCAGGGTGATCATGAGTTGAGGCGTGGCGTGCTCGTACGACTTCGATAGAAGGAGGGCAGACAGCAGCTCTGCATGCGGCCGCAGTGCCTCGTCGCGCAGGGCACCCGCCACCTCCCCGACGTGCTGTCGGACCTCATCCGATTCGTCATTCATTAGCGCGATCAGTGTGCTGCTAGCCAGTTCAGGGTTGACCTGCGAGTCGAGCCGGTGGGCACAGATGCTGGCAACTCCTGCTCGCACGCGAGCGTCGCCCGCAAGGGCCGCATCGAGAAAATCCAACCGATTCCACGAGATTGCGGCCACTGCCGCCATCGATCCACCAACCTCGCGCACCTCGTCGCTGGAGGATTGCAACATCCGCGGAATGACAGGCATGACGACGTCCTTGCCTGTGCCGTTGCCAATGAACAGCATCAGGCGTTGGACCAGGTTGGTAGCGAGGATTACATCGTCGCCCTCAATCAGCTTCTCGAACGCCCGGTATGCACCGTCACGGTCGTGAAGCAGGCTCGCAGCGATGGTGTGGGCGACACAGGTGCGGACACTGATGACCGCATCGCTCGCCAGATCAACGAGATGTGGGGCGACCAGAGCAGTGCGGTGACCATCCTCGTCGTTGATGAGCAAGTCACCAAGTGACTCGGCCAGGGTGCCTCTTGCCGTGTTGATGCCATCCATGTGCAGGTCTCGCGCGGGGTGCTCGTCGTCCGCGCTCCGCTGGAAGATGGGTCGGTCGTCGGCAGGATCGGCTGAATGCAGGGCACGATCGAGAATGAGTTCCACGATGTCGGTTGGGGCTTGTTTGGTGTAGGGGCGAATAGCGTTGCTCAGCCAACGATCGTGTTCCACCTTCCCCAGCGAGGCGACGTGGCGAACCGCATCGAAGACAGGCCCGGCTCGATCGTCACTTGCCTCCGCCTCGCCGAGGCCCATGAGGATCGCGTCGCCGTAGGCAGAATTCAGCTCGCTAGTGATCTTGAACGACAGCTTCGCAAAGCGCTCTGGATCCGCGGTCGTCTGTTGCTTGAGCATGTGCGCAAGCTCGCGCGCGCCGCCAGTGAGCGTGTCCCAGTTCGTCTCATCGTCGGCGTACTTAGTCATCGCCTTGAGCCACTGGTCGTCCGACATCTTCTCGATGGCGACCTGATCGATAGGCGAACCGATCCAGCCGCCCATGACGCCGCGCAGGGGCGAGGGCTGCTCCTTGCCGAACTTGCGCCGGTATTCACCACGTCGCTTACGGCCCTCCTGTGTGAGGCGTGCTTCATCAAGGGCCGAGAGCAGGCCGAAGGCGCGAGCTCCTCGGGAGTGCTGTGACTCCCACTCGCTTTGCAGGTCGCGCACCAACTCCTCGAGTTCCTGGTGTATGTCGTCGTTGACGTGCGGCGCAATCGCCGCGATCAGTTCCCGCGTGACCCACTGATTATCAGACGTGTAGCCGCACTCAAGGCGAGCGCCGCCCGCGAGCAGTAGCTCAGCTGACCAGTCCGCGTAGACCGGAACGGCGGCGGTCAACGCGCGGTAGAGCAGATACTGCGAGCTGTCGTAGGGGTCGCTTGCAAGTTCCCGGAGCAAATCCTCGATGTCGCCGGGTGCTGTCTGCGCCATTGCCATAAGGCCGCGCGCAACGCCGAGCAGGAGGGCATCATCCAGCTCGCGCTCATCAGCGTCATCAAGTGGGTATCTCCAGGTGAAGTGCTCGTCACCGATCTGTTCACCGGGTCGCTCCTCTCGCGCGGTCGCCACCATGACCGAGCGCAGGTAGGGCAACATGGCCCGGACGAATACTTCGGGCTCGGCTTCGGAAGCCTGCTTGACCAGTTCGGCAGCGCCATACTCGCGGAGTGTCAGCACGGTGACCTTGCCGTTGTCACCAAGGGTGAGCCCCTCAGGGTGCTCTAGCAGCCGAGCCCGTAACAACTCGGTGGCCCACAGCGGCTCGTTAGCGCCGAGTTCGTGAACCGAGAGCCAGAGCTCCTGGTTCGCTTCGTCAAATAAGCCATTCCTCACTCCGTCAAGGAGCAGGTCGAACAGGTCGCGGTCTTCGTGCGTAGCGGAGAAGTTGAGGACGTATCGGAGCCACTTCGGATAGTCAGGCAAGCCTGTTCGTGAGCGAAGAAGCGCGGCGACCTCCTTCGGGCAAGTGCGAACGACTCGAGCCATGAGGTTGACGGCTCGCACCTGCAGCGCTTCGTCGGAACTGTCCAGCCAGGAGGCGAGCCAACCCCCTGCATGCAACTGCAGGAACCACGCCGGCGTTTGCAGCATCTGCCACATCCGGTCTTCCCAACCGGGCTGGGTGTCTGCAACGCGCAGGATCAATTCGACATCTGCCGGCGTCAGATCCTCAAGCGCGGCAAGGACCGCCAGCACCGTTTCCTTGATGTGGAAGCGAATGGCCGCGCGCAGCAGAAGCGACTCGACCTCGTCAAGGAATCGGTCCGCATCGCGCTCACGGAGGTAGGTCAGCACTTGGCGAACCTGAGCCCGCCTAAACAACTCTTGCTCACTGGTCGTTAGGTACTCCACCAGGGTTTCGGTTCGCGTGATCCACAATCGCGCGAACGCGTAGTCAAAGAAGGATTCGTGGAAGAACCGCAAACGGCCCTGCACGGCCGTCAGAAGGTGCTCCGAGATGAGCACCTTGGCGTGCGGTCCAAGTCCACCTTCGTCCATAACCTCGATCGGCACGGAGAGGGACTGGCGGTCGCTGATCTGTGTCGCCAACCGACGTACGACCTCCTCAAACAGGAGGCCGGAGCGTCGCTGCAGGGCGACCTGCTGCTTGCGATCCCAGAACGTCTGGAAGAGGTCTGGCTTCGATGTGAAGTCGAGGGCGGTCGGCAGCGACGCGACGCTGTGCAAGAGGACGAGGTGAAGCGGCAGGTGAAGCAGTTCGCGCTGTTTGGTTGTCAGCCGCGATGCATCCAGTCCCATGTTCTGAACAGCTGTGTCGACCATTTCATCGGTGAGTGCGCCTACGCGAATGTGGGTCAGGTCTGGTCGTTTCCGCAGGCCGAGCAATCGGTAGTCATTGTCGATATCGAACTCGCGGCATGCAAGTACGACGTGGACGCCCGGCGTAGACAAGGCCTCGTCGATGAGAGCAACCACGACGTCGAAGTTGTTCGGCGTGCGCCCGGAGATGAGCGAGACGGCGTCAAGCTGATCAATGATCAGGTAGCTGGGCTCACCGTTGGCGGCTCGGGCAAGGACCTCTGCAGGCGAGCCGGGCAGGCCGAGGTGTTGCCCTATCTCTGCGGTCGAGTTGTAGCCGTCTAGTTGGTCAAGTCGCAGCGGAAGGACGGGTGAGCTGGAACGAAGGATATCTACAGCCTGCACAAGCACCACACTCTTGCCGCCACCGGCCGAGCCAGTGATGAGAGCCAGTCGATGCTGGCCGAGCGCCGCGATGAGCTCACCCGTCGTCGTTCGTTCTATTGCGGGGGTCAGCAGTTCGCGCTTAAGCGCAGTCATCCACCGCTCACATTGATGTGCCACCAACTCCAACGTTGAGGCGCGCCGAGCTGTCGTCAGTGGGCGAACCTGATTCTTGGCGAGCAGCCCAAGTAATCGATCGGCGTCGACCACCTTGCCAAGTGACTGCCTCATCACCTCGGCGATGACGAGGGCCGATTGGAAGCCAGACGAGCCATCGAGCAGGACTGCGCAGTGCATCTCGCTCGACGTCGCGACGGTGTTCTCCTGATGTACCTCGAAGAACATCCCGCGCAAGGTCTGCCAGGTCTCGTCGTCGCTTGCGAAGCCCTCATCCTTGACCTTGTCGAACAAACCCTGGAGGCCCTTCGACAAGCCAACCTTGAACGTAGCCAGATCATCGGCCTCCCGCGTTCGCTCAGTTAGTGCAACAAGTTCGGCGAACGGCGACTCGGATACGAAGTGGTAGAGCCGGCCGCGGCTGAGGTGGTGCCGAGCGGTCCTCCAGACTTCGTGAGACGCTAGCGCCTTTGGGCTCCAACTCGCTTGGCCGCTGATCTGCCGCTTGAGCTGATAGACGTGCTCCTGGCCGTCGCGGGTGTATGCGAACTCAATGCCAACCGCGAGGTCCGGTTCGATCGGCTCCCAGCAGATGCGGGCGTCGAAGTGCAGGACGTAGACGGCGTGCTGAACAACAAACACCAACTCATACTGGTTGCCTTCTTTATCGGCAGCACCACCAGGTCGAGACATTACGTGGTCCGCTCCAGCGGGGTTTCGCGCGTGGCGCGCCTAATAGACAAGTCCATATTGACCTCAACTGTATCGCGTTGCCGACTTCAAGAGACATGTCGCCAGCCCGGACCCTGAAGGCAGGCGGCTCACCTCAACAACCTGGAGCGTCTATCCGCCGCGTAGAGGCCTGGTGTCAGCGCCAGGGGGGCGACTTTAACGCAAAAACGCCACGCCTGGATCGCGCGTCCCGCTATGTGGGTGAACACGCGCAACTATTCGTCTGGATCAGGTCCTGTATAGAGGTCCACATCCAGGCCGCGGGTGTCCACGATCCACTCGTGCTCCTCACGGGCGTTGAAGCGAGCTTTGACTCGAGACGGCCGGACCAACGCCCAGAAAACCAAGCCTCCGGCTTCACGGTCAATGAGGTCGTCTGCGAACGACTGGGCCACCTCCGAACGCTCTGTCCAGGCAAGACCGAAGCGTCGCTCGGTCGTCGCACCACGCCAGAGCCGTTTCGGGCTGACCGGAGCGTCGGGGGGTGAGTCCGCGTCAGCGATGTAGCCCACGGCGTTGAACGCTTGCAGCCAGTCGTCAGCCGAAACCAGCCTCTCGGGTGAGTTGCCGGTACTCCATGCGTTCGCCATCTCGATGGCAGCGGCGGCAGGCGCCAGGCAGCGCGCCGCCACCGCAGCAACCGTGATGGCCCGACAGACGTCCTCTCGGCGCAGAGATTCCTGCTCGTCTTCAGCAATCGGCAAGTGGCTGTCATAGATGGTCTGCAACGGCCAATCATCGTTCGCGCCAAGATCGCCAAGGCCGCGATGACGGGCGAGAATGCCATCGCGGATGGCGCGCTCAAGATCGGTGAAGTCGAGTTGCTCCATAGAAGCCAAATCTAGCGACGCCTTCAGCGACCTGTGGTCGTGCACGCTCGCAGGGTCGCTCGTGAATCGGAATAGTCCGACGATTCTGACGTGCCCACTCCGCCGCGTATGCGCACAGACTTCGCCGATAGAGAGAGCGGTAGGCTCTGTCATGGACTTGGACCAGGCACGCACCTTTGCCACGAGCAACCATCACGCGGTCCTCGCGTCCCGCATCCGGGACGGGGGCATCCAGCAGAGCCCCGTTCTGGTGGGGGTCGACAGGCGGGGTCGCTTCACTGTGAGCAGCCGCGAGACCGCCTTCAAGACGAAGAATGTGCACCGTGATCCTTGGGTCCAGCTGTGCATCTTCCCCGATGGGTTCTTCGGGGACTGGGTTGTCGTGGAAGGACGCGCGACGGTGCTATCCCTCCCCGAGGCGATGGAACCGCTGGTGGACTACTACCGGAGACTGTCGGGCGAGCATGACGACTGGCCCGGCTACCGGGAGAGCATGCAGCGAGAGCGCCGCGTGCTGATCAGCATCGAGGCCGTCAGAGCGGGACCCGACCGCGCGGGGTGAGCTGTGCGCAGTCTCGCCAGGCCGATGTCGAACGCCGGCGAGATCAGCCCCTCCGGCGAGCGGCGCACACCGACCGTCCAGGACCCCAATTCGGCCACCCAGGGTCCACCGGAAGAGGGCCGCGCCCCAACAGGGTTGGCAGCCGCGAGAAGAGCCTTCCGCCGGACACCTGGACCGAGTCTGACCAGACACCGATCCTGTCGGCGATCGTCTGGCAGCCGCAAACCGGTGCACATGACAGCTCGCGGCCGGATAGCCGCGATGCCCGGGCGCGTCACATCGCCGCCCATGGGCGTGCGGGTTCACCGTGCACTCCGCGTCCTGGCTGCGACCGCACGCCCGACACCCGGATTTCCACCGCGCAGTCGAGGTGCATCAG
>JAKDLG010000339.1 GCA_030452985.1 Humibacillus sp. | reverse complement strand
GCGGCATCGAGCCGAGCTTGTTGACCGCGGGGATGAGCGAGCTGCTCGCACAGACCCGGGCCACCTCCTCGATCACGATGCACGTCGCGAGCGCGTCGGCGCCGACCCCGTCGTACTCCTCGGCCACATGCGGCGCGAAGAAGTCGGACGCCACGAGCGCGTCGTGGGCCTCCTGCGGGTAGCGGGCGTCCTCGTCGACCGCCGCCGCGTACGGGGCGATCTTGTCTTCGGAGACCGCCCGCACCGCCTCGCGCAGGGCCTCGTGGTCCTCGTTGATCCGGAACAGGTCGAAGTCGGTGTTCGTGCTCACGCCTAAAGTCTACTGGCTGGTAGCCAATAGTAGGACGTCCTCGTGATCCTCGCCACGACCCGGCCGTCCCGTCGACGGCACCCAGCGGGGTCGTACCGTCTGTCTCGCATCCCGATCCGAGCGAGGCGTCCACGATGAGGACACCGGTTCCCACTCCGTGGACACCTCGATCTAGTGTTGGGAACAGGTCATGAGCGCCAGCGACAAGCCCCGGCTCGCTGGCCGGCAACCCTCCACCGCGGTGGGGTGCCCCGGGTGAAGACCTGGCCCGTTGGCGCCGTCGGCGGGCAAGCGCGGAGAGTCATCTCCCGCACCGATGAGAGGTCGGTGCCCCGGGTTCGCTCGGTGCCCGACCTGACGACGAAGCAGATGAGGAACCCACCATGAGCGACTCCCCCACCTGGTCCTTCGAGACGCGTCAGGTCCACGCCGGGCAGGAGCAGGCCGACTCCGCGACCGGGGCCCGGGCGCTGCCCATCTACCAGACGACGTCGTACGTCTTCAACGACACCGACCACGCGAAGAACCTCTTCGCGCTCTCGGAGATGGGCAACATCTACACCCGCATCATGAACCCCACCCAGGACGCCGTCGAGAAGCGCGTCGCATCTCTGGAAGGCGGGGCCGGGGCGCTGCTCGTCAGCTCGGGCATGTCGGCGACCTTCCTGGCGATCATCAACGTCGCGCAGGCGGGTGACCACGTCGTGGCGAGCCCGGCCCTCTACGGCGGCACGTACAACCTCTTCGAGAACACCCTGCCCAAGCTCGGCATCGCGGTGAGCTTCGTCGACGCCCCGGCGGATGCCGAGTCGTGGCGGGCCGCCGCCCGCCCGAACACCAAGCTCTTCTTCGGGGAGAGCATCGCGAACCCGAAGTCGGACGTCCTCGACATCGAGACGGTCGCGGCGGTCGCCCACGAGGTCGGGGTGCCCCTCATCGTCGACAACACGGTCGCGACGCCGTTTGTACTCCGACCGTTCGAGCACGGCGCGGACATCGTCGTGCACGCGGCGACGAAGTACCTCGGCGGTCACGGCAACTCGATCGCCGGGGTGATCGTCGACTCGGGCCGTTTCGACTTCGGGGCCGACCCCGAGCGCTTCCCCGGCTTCAACGAGCCCGACCCGAGCTACCACGGTCTGGTCTACGCGCGCGACCTCGGCACGGACGGCGCGTTCGGCGTGAACCTCTCGTTCATCCTCAAGGCGCGGGTTCAGCTGCTGCGCGACCTGGGCCCCGCCATCTCGCCGTTCAACGCCTTTCTCATCGGCCAGGGCATCGAGACGCTCAGCCTGCGCGTCGAGCGCCACCTCGAGAACGCGCACGCCGTCGCGGCGTTCCTGCAGGGGCACGACCAGGTCGAGCGGGTCGTCTGGGCGTCACTTCCCGACGACCCGAACTACGACCTGGCCCAGAAGTACGTGCCACGCGGCGCCGGAGCGGTGCTCTCCTTCGAGATCGTGGGTGGCCTGGAGGCCGGCAAGAAGTTCGTCGAGGGCCTGACGCTGCACAGCCACGTGGCCAACATCGGCGACGTGCGCTCGCTCGTGATCCACCCCGCGTCGACGACGCACTCGCAGGGTCCGGATGCCGACCGGCTCGCCGCCGGCGTGACACCGGGGCTGGTGCGGCTCTCGGTGGGCATCGAGCACATCGACGACATCATCGCCGACCTCGAGCAGGGCTTCGCCGCCG
>JAKDLG010000338.1 GCA_030452985.1 Humibacillus sp. | reverse complement strand
CAACTTCATCTTCCGCACCCGCGAGTTCGAGCAGATGGAGATGGAGTTCTTCGTCAAGCCAGGTGAAGACGACCAGTGGTTCCAGTACTGGCTCGACCAGCGCACGCATTGGTACACCGACCTCGGCATCAACCCCGACAACCTGCGTCACTTCGAACACCCGACCGAGAAGCTCTCGCACTACTCGAAGCGCACGGTCGACATCGAGTACCGCTTCAAGTTCGCGGGCTCGGAGTGGGGTGAGCTCGAGGGCATCGCCAACCGCACCGACTTCGACCTGTCGACGCACTCGAAACACTCGGGAAACGACCTCGTCTACTTCGACCAGACCACCGGCGAGAAGTACACGCCCTACGTCATTGAACCGGCCGCCGGCCTGTCGCGGTCGCTGATGACCTTCCTCGTCGACGCCTACAGCGAGGACGAGGCGCCCAACACCAAGGGTGGGGTCGACAAGCGCGTGGTGCTGCGTCTCGACCCGCGGCTGGCGCCGGTCAAGGCGGCCGTGCTACCCCTCTCGCGCAATGCCGATCTCTCGCCGAAGGCGCGCGACCTCGCGGCCAACCTGCGACGTCACTGGAACATCGACTTCGACGACGCCGGAGCCATCGGCAAGCGCTATCGCCGCCACGACGAGATCGGCACGCCGTTCTGCATCACCGTCGACTTCGACACCCTCGACGACCACGCCGTCACGATCCGCGAACGTGACTCGATGGCGCAGCAGCGGGTCGCTCTCGACCAGGTGGAGGGCTACCTGGCGCAGCGACTCGTCGGCTGCTGAGCCGGCTGCCAGACCCCCGCTCGGATGCCGCTCCGCCCGTTGGCGAGCCCGGTTCGGCTGTTGCGGTCGCCCAGCCTCAACCCCACCGTGCTCGCCGACATCCCCGTTCTACCCGTGGACCTGGCCGGCACCGCGGCCCGAGACTGGTTGACGACATGGAGCATCGCCCGCTCGATGGCCGCCCGCCCCGAGGTCGTGGCCGCGCTGACTGACCACGGCCTGACCGTCACGCCGCTGCCCGGGGTGTCTGGGGTATCGGCCGCTCTCATGGAGGCAGCCGCCCCGTGGCCGACAGCCCTCGACGCGTTGGTGGCCGCCGGCGACCTGAGGGCGCTGCCGGTCGCTGACCAGCTCGGCGACGCACTGACGGCGCTGGTCGCCACCCTGTCGACGGCCCCCGACGAGGCTCGGCGCGCCCGGCCTGACTGGCCCGAGCAGCACTGGGAACGGTGGCGGTCGGTGCGCACGGTTGTCATCGGTGGAGGGCTCGTGCGGGGGGCGCTCGGTGTCCACGTCGTCGACCGCGCGGCCGGGCTACTACCGCAGCTCGGGGTCGACCTGACGATCACCAGGGCGCCGGATGCCGCTGGGCTGGGTCTGCGCGGAGCCTCATCCCGGCTGCTGGGCACCGGGGTCGCGCTCGACTGCGGTGGCACGGCCATCAAACGGGCGCGCGTGTCGCGGAGCCCCGACGGTCAGCGGGTCGAACCCCTGGCGCCCGTTGCGGCTCCTGGCCGGGTGGAGGCCCGGGAGGTCATCGACCGCATCGCTGAGGCCGCGGCAGGCGTGACAGCGGTGGAAGTGGGGGCGACCGACCGACCGCTCGAGGTCGTACTGGCGATCGCCACCTACGTCGATGAGTCCGGTCAGCCGTACTCCGGGCAGCTCGGCCCGTACGCCCCTCTCGGCGAGATCGACTTCAGAGCGGCGCTGGCTGAGGCGATCGAACGACGGGTGAACAGCCGCGTCTCGGTGACCGTCATCCACGACGGTGCCGCTGCGCTGCTCGGTGCTCGCATCGAGCAGCCCGACGCCGATGCGGTGATCATGCTCGGCACGGCGATCGGCTGCAGCCTCACCCCCTGACATCGCGTGACGGGCGCGGAACAGCGAGCAGTCGTCACACAGACGCGGATCCCTTCGGGGTCCGGACCGTACCCATCGTCCGAAGCTCGCTACGTCACTGACCCGCAGGGCGGGTCAGTGACGTAGGGGCCGGTGGGG